>NZ_DIJR01000019.1:0-479337 GCF_002421245.1 Sphingobacterium sp. UBA5639 | reverse complement strand
CAGCGGGATTTTAAATCCTGCCCGTCTTACTTAAACCCTTCTTTTTTTTCATGGTTTCTTCTTTCGAAGTAACCGTCCCTCCCTTGCGGAGTGGTGCAAAGATAGGGAGTTTACTAACAAACTTCCAAGACTTTTGTTCTTATTTATTTCATTTTGCCCTTAACTGCCTGTAACGGTGCGATATTCTTTTTGTAAAGCAGGTGATCGGAAGGCTGGGAACGCCGGATCCGGCACAGAATGGGGACGGGAACCGGGATCTAACCTGGACATTGCAGGGGAACCGCGGCGCGCTGCGTACATACCGGGAACCGGGCTTTGGCACAGGCTTCCCTGGGGAAAAAGGAATGGTGCTGGAAATTGGATCGTACCGCGGAAACCGGGCTAACCCTGCTGTGTTCCCACTTCCCGGGGAAAGAGAAACGGTATCGTGAACAGTAAAGGTGGTATTGTTAGGCCTGAAAGATGCAAAGGGCATTCTTCGCTCTGCTTTTGCCCAATTGAAAACGGTGTGCCGGCTATTGATAAAGCCAGAACAATGGCAGAACACAGGCTGCCGGAATACCTTCTTCTGTAGCTATACTTTTGTACCGTTTTACTTAGGTTTAGTTTAGGTTTTAGTTAGGTTTTGTTTAGGTATAGTATAGGTTATAGCTAAACAAAACCTAACTTATTGCTAAGCTAAATATAAACAAAAGCTAACCTAAGGAATAAGAAGCCTTCAACTTTTCTTTATTTACTGGGGAAGCACGGCTCATTTAGGGCAAACTTGGGTTCCGCCCCGTGGACAGGGCTCCGGCTGCTACGCAGGGCTTGCGGGAACCTTCGGCTCCCCTCCCCACCTGCTTCGTACCATGCTCGGGGTAGGTTTGCCCTGCAACCGTGTCCTGTCCGTGTTGAGTCCGTGTTGAGTCCGACTCTGGCACGGATTCAGGTTACTTTTAAGGTAGCCGCACCCTGCCCGCAGGGCGAAACTAAGCCCTAGCTAAACCCTCGCTAGGCTCATTCAGGATAGATTCTGGACTGGTTCAAGATCGAAAACGAAACGAACCGCAGCGCGACATCTTACCTAGAAATACCGAAAAATAGCCAAAAAAACACCAAACACTCGGACTCGCATAGGTTACATGGGCCAAAAAGCCCTTGGTTAGCTTCGAGTATGTCGAACTTCTTTTTAATTTTGAAGAGGGATTAGAAAAAGGAAATCCTGCCAATCAAATCCATTGACTAAGTCCCAGCCGACCATAGATAATGGCTAATTATGAAGATAAAAACACATTTATACATTTTTTTATGTAGATTTATCTTCTTAAAATAACCACCAAAGCGATGAGCAGAACTACCCTGAAAGATATAGCGTTGGCACTCAATATTTCTGTTTCGACGGTTTCCAAAGCATTATCAGACAGCTACGAAATAAGTGAAGCGACTAAAAAGATGGTTCAGGAATATGCCAAAAAGCATAATTTCCGCCCAAATAAGTTGGCACGGAGCTTAAAAATAGGAAAATCCAATACAATAGGGGTTATTGTATCCAACATTAGTAATACATTCGTTTCACAAATCCTCGATGGAATTCAAATAGCCTCTCAACAGACTGTCTATGACGTTATTTTCATGCAAAGCCGGGAAGACGAACGGATCGAAAAAAATTGTATTGACGTCTTACGCATGCGCGGTATTGATGGCTTAATGATATCTCCGGTTTCTTCCGATTCAAATATTGAAGAGCTAAAAGCATTGATAAAATCGCAGATCCCCGTCGTTATTTTTGATCGTATCAATCACCAGCTCGACACATTCAAGGTTGGTGTCAATAATTTCCAGGGTTCATATAATGCCACAAAGCATCTCATCGAACAAGGTAAAAAGAATATTTTGCATATCACCGGAAAGAACTTAGGGGTCGCAGCTGAACGATTAAATGGCTTTAAATCTGCTTTATCAGATGCGGGGATTCCTTTTGATACTAGACATTATATCGAATGTAGTTTTAATAATACCACCGATATAGACGAAACAATTCGGGAGATTTTGCGCAAAGAATATCTTGAGCATAAAAATATAGATGCAATTTTTGGAGCAACAGATATTATTACAACCCGAACATTGGGTATTTTGGCTGAGCTTCAGATTCAGGTTCCTTCCGAAGTTGCCGTTATCGGTTTTTCAAACACACAAATTGCTGCTTCGTTAAATCCAGCGCTATCCACCGTTGTACAGCCTGCAACAGAAATTGGAGAATTAGCAACAAATAAATTAATCGCCACCATTAACCAAACAAGACCAATACATGAATTTGAAACGATTGAGCTTCCAACACAGCTCATCATTCGCAAATCTTCCTTATAATTCTTTTGATTATAGTCTCGCCGACATACTTAAAACAAAACAGTCGGGAAATAAGACGTTAGCGCTCTTATTTCCCGACTGTCGTTATGCTAGACCACTATTACAGGTCATAATCTCTAATCTTCGCTTGAATGATTGGTATCATTCACCAACAATACCATACTCTAGGCCCCGTAATTCCGCAAGCCCTCTCAATCTTCCAATGGCAGAATACCCTGGATTTGTTACTTTATTCAGATCATCCAGCATCTGATGGCCGTGATCTGGTCTGAATGGGATCGCTGTAGATCTCAATTGATTTTCAGCAACCAGTATTTTCATGATTTTATACATATTGACATCCCCATCCAAATGGTCTGCCTCGTAAAAGCTTCCGATCGCATCTTTTCTCACATTCCGTAAGTGAACAAAATTTACCCGCCCTTTAATATTTTCTAAGATAGCTGGTAGATCGTTTGTCTGACTGGCTCCCAAGGATCCTGTACAAAAGCAGACACCATTAAATTGTTGTGGAACCGCTTTTAAAAAATACTCGAAATCCTCACCATTACTAACGATGCGGGGCAAACCTAAAATAGGATACGGTGGATCATCGGGATGAATGGTCATGCATATACCATTCTCCTCACAAGTTGCCGCAATACCCCGTAGGAAATAAACCAAATTATCGCGTAAACCATCCCGTCCAATATGCTTATAGGTATCAATGCTCGCTTTTAACGCATCCAATTCCACATTCTTCTCTCCGGGGATTCCCATTAAGACAACATTTGCCAATTCTTCTTTTTGCTGTTCGGAAATTTCATCGAAACGTAAAGTTGCACGTTTTACAACATCCTCTGGATACGCTGTCTGTGCTTCATCACGTTTCAATATAAAGATATCAAAAAGTGCCAAATCAATCCAGTCAAAATACAATGCTTTTGAACCATCCGCCATGGTTAAGTCCAATTGCGTTCGCGTCCAGTCAAGCACTGGCATAAAATTATAACAAATTGTTTTGATGCCGCATTGTGCGAGATTGGTTAAAGTCTCCTTATATTTCTGAAGGTATTCATCGACTCTAGCACCTTTTGTCTTAATCTCTTCGTGTACCGTCACACTTTCCACAACAGACCAGGTAAGACCAGCATCTTCTATAATGCGTTTTCTTTCTTGAATGTCTGCCAATGGCCATACCTCACCGTGTGGAATATGATGTAATGCCGTAACAATACCAGTAGCTCCAGCCTGTTTGATATCCTGTAAAGATACCGGGTCATTGGGGCCATACCAACGCCAGGTTTGTTCTAATTTTCTCATCTTAAAGTTTAATTAAACGCCACACCATGCATTAAAACCACCATCGACAAAAACCGTCTCCCCTGTCACAAAGGCCGATGCATCACTCAATAGATAGATTAAAGTTCCTTTTAACTCACGAGGGTCGCCCAAACGGTTATAGGGAGTTCCGTTAAGAATACGTTTGGTACGGTCGCTATACGTACCGTCTGGATTGATCAATAAGTTTTTGTTCTGCTTGGTTAAGAATACGCCGGGAGCGATTGCATTAACCCGAACTTGATCGCCATAACGCTGAGCGAGCTCGGTGGCCATCCATTTTGTATACCCATCGATACCGTGTTTTGCAACAGTATAGCCCAAAACACGTGTAAAAGGACGACTGGCTGTAAGAGAAGATATATTGATGATGACACCTTTTCCGCTTTCAGCAATCACACGACCAATAATATGCGTAGGAATCATTGTACCATACAAATTAAGCTCTATCGCTTTAATAGTATCCTGAATATTGCTCGCAAATAAATCTTGATCGGCACCAATTGTTGCACCTGGAATGTTGCCTCCAACGGCGTTTACTAAAGCGTCTATCCTACCCCACTTTTGCAAAACTTCATCTTTCGCCCGAGTGACATCCTGTTCGTTCATGATGTCAACTTCAATAAATATAGCTTCGCCACCAACAGACTCTACCTGCTGGACACGCTCCGCTCCGATTTGTCCATTACGTCCAAGGATTGCGACTTTGGCTTCTGCCTCGGCCAAAGCCTCAACAAATGCTTCGCCTAAAATCCCTGTACCTCCCGTAATTACAACTACCTTATCTTTTAATGAAAATGGATTATTATGCATGTATTTTTTTTTCAAATTGGTATTTACCCCCAATTTTATTGATAATAACCTTAATTACAAAAAAAAGTAATTGATTTAATTACGATAACGTTTTAGTTACGCCGCCCTCCTTATCTTCTTCTTCTTCTGTCGTTTCATCATCAAACAGAATCCGTATAGAAGGTGTATAGGTATCGTTATGCTGACCGGTTTTATTTGCCCAGAAAAAAGCACATAGGAAAACCAAAGCCAACAAAACACTACAACCGATCAAAATATACATTATTTCCATAACAACTAGAGTTTACGGCGTTTGGCATACCACCTCGTCATGAGAATTGTAAAGGAGATGATCGTTACCGTACTTATTGGCATTAGAATCGCGGCAAATAACGGCGACATAATACCTTGCACGGCAAAGCTCAATCCAATTACATTATATAAAAGAGATATACCAAAGCTCATATGTATTACTTTCACCGCATCTTTGCTAAAAGCAAAGAAATCCGGCATTTTTGAAAATGACTCCCCATCCAGTATCGCATCGCAGCCGGGAGAGAAGTTATTGATATCATCACTCACGGCGATGCCCAAATCTGCTTTACGCAATGCCCCCGCATCATTAAGGCCATCACCAATCATGCAGACATGCTTTCCTGCTACCTGAAAATTTTGAATGGTTTCCAGTTTTTCCATTGGTGATTGATTAAAAAGCAAACTTGCATTCGAGGGAAAAATTAACTGGAGTGCATCCAGACGTCTATCGTTATCCCCTGAGATTAAATGAAGGTCGTATTCGACTTTAAAATCTTCAATCAAAGCCGAAAGGCCATCCCTCCAGGATTGCTCCATGGTAAAATACCCCTTTAACTCCTCACCTATACGAATAAAAACCACTGAACCATCTGTTTTAATGTTACCGATATTCAAAAAGTTAGCACTACCGATTTTAATTTCCTTGCCACTTACATTAGCCTGCATCCCCTTTCCCGGAAATTCCTTAAAATCCTGTATCGAAATAGCAGAAGAGACATTCAGCCACTTGACAATCTCACGGCTCAATGGATGGCTAGAGTTTCTACATACCGCATTCAGTAACTTTTTGTCAATTGCTGAAAGACTACCTTCAAAATAAATTGAAGTTGCTTTAGGCGATGATATTGTGCCAGTTTTATCGAACACCAAAGTATCAATCGTTGCCATCTGCTCAATTGCGGCCGTATTTTTCACATAGAACTTATTTCGATCAAAAATACTTAGCGCTGCAGAAAGGGTAAATGGAGAGCTCAACGCCAACGCACATGGACATGCGATAATTAATACCGCCGTAAAAGCTCCCCAAGCCCGGCTTGCACTTCCATCAACGGCCCAAAATAAGGCAGCCAATAGTGCAATAGCCAATAAAACAACAGTAAAATATTTACTTATAAAGTTGACAAAAGTCTGAAAATGTTTGTCATAATCTTTATAATTCTCATTATTCCATAATTTGGTCAAATAGGACTGTGAAATCGGTTTGACCACTTCAAGTTCTATCGCTTCCCCCGTCTGGCGTCCGCCGGCATAGATAATTTCGCCTAAGGTCTTACTGACCGGACTTGATTCTCCCGTTACAAAGCTAAAATCTATCGCAGCATCGCCTTTTAAAAGCATGGCATCAGCGGGTATAATTTCATTGTTCCGAACCAAGATACGGTCACCGATATGAACGTCAGCTAATTGTACAGGTTTGTCCCCTGATTCCGTCAATACTGTTACAGCCACGGGGAAATAACTCCGGTAATCCCGTTCAAATGAGATATGATAATAGGTACGTTGTTGTACCCATTTTCCGATCAATATAAAGAATACAAGACTACAGAGTGTATCCGTAAAACCAGCTCCTGTCTGTGTGATCACCTCAAACGCGGAACGCAAAAATAACACGAGGATTCCTAGAGCTAATGGCACATCCAGATTCAACCGCTTTTGTTTCAGACTCCAATAGGCCGATTTGAAATAATCCGATGCACAATACAATAAAACAGGGAGACCAAAGGCCAGGTTTATATAACCAAAGAAATTGGCATATTCCTTTTCAAAACTCCCCATTCCAAAATAATCAGGGAAACTGAATAACATAGAATTTCCAAAACAGAAACCGGCAACAGCAATTTTTGCGACCAAAGGATTCAAATTATTTCTATTCCCTTCCTTTACAACATCCTGCAAAGTGATTTTAGGGTCATAACCGATATTGACCAAAAGATAAACCAGGTCTTTCAATGGCAGCTCATTGTGATTGAATGTAATGCTCGCCTGTTTCTTCATAAAGTCCACGCGCGACTGCAGTACGTTGGGATTTAGTTTATATAAATTTTCCAGCAACCAGATACAAGAGCTACAGTGAATAGCTGGAATATAAAAGGTGATGATAGTCATCTTATCATCTTTATAATCCACTAATTTACCGGCAATCTGTGGTTCATCCAGATAGGAAAAATCTTCTTGCTTGGATTTATTTGATTTACCCGGGTGCTGATTATAGCGATAATATTGCTGCATACCACTATCGTTCAGTACTTGGTAAACGGTCTGACATCCCAGACAGCAAAAATCATGATGATCAAGCTGATAGCCCGTTTCCTCAATTTTATCACCGCAATGGAAACATTTTTCTGCAAGTTGTATTTCATCCCTTAGCTCTGCCATACCTTCGTTCTAAATTGCCTGACTAAATAATTGATTTTGTGCTTTTGAACGCAATAATCGCTGATCAAAGGCCATACAGATATTTCTTAAAAAGGAGCGTCCAATAGCAGTACATTGAATTAGATCGCCGGATATGGAGACTAAACCATCTGCAACAAGTTCAGACAATTCGTCGATAATCTGCTCATTCAACGGCGCACCTGTCGGCAAATGCACTTTGCCTTTACACATCATATCGAGGATATAACGCCTTACAAGAAGATCCTCCTCGTTGAGTATATGTCCTTTTATAACGGGCAATACCCCTGCATCAATAAGTTTATGGTATTCTTCTACGGTCTTCACATTTTGAGCAAAAGCCCCCCAGGCATCGCTGATCGAAGAGACTCCGATACCGATTAACAAGGGACTAAATCGATCGGCATACCCCATAAAATTGCGATGTAATCTTTCTTGTTGAAAAGCCACAAATAACTCGTCCTCTCTTTTCGCAAAATGATCCATACCGACATCTTCATAGCCATGGGCCAAAATCATTTTTTTTCCAAGGTTATATAAGGCGAGTTTGGCTGCGCCATGAGGTAGATCTGCTTCAGTATAATGCCGTTGACCGGGTTTTATCCAAGGCACGTGGGCATAGCTATAGAAAGAGATCCGGTCTGGACCGAGCAGCATCGCTTTTTGGATCGTATCTTCCACCGTAGCCAATGTTTGCTTGGGCAATCCATAGATCAAATCGAAGTTGATCGACTCAAATCCAATTTTCCGCGCATTCAGCATAACCTCCTCCACTTCCTCCAAAGTTTGATGCCTATTGATCACAAACTGCACAAGTGGATCAAAATCCTGTATTCCCAGGCTCAAGCGCCGAAATCCCAAGTCAAATAAGGTTTCTAAATGTGTGACGGTTGTATTAGCAGGATGAGCTTCGAAAGAGAATGAACGATCAGGAGCCAGGTCTGCGTGTTTAAGTATCCCCTCAATCAGTACTTTCAAATTATCCGGATGGAAAAAGGTCGGAGTACCACCACCCAAATGTATTTCTGCCAATAACGGTCTTTCTCCCTTAAATAAAGCGACATACATTTCCCATTCTTTCAAAAGAGAGGCAATATAAGGTTCTTCAACGCGATGGTTTTTTGTAATGCGCGTATTGCAACCACAATACGTACATAGGCTTTCACAAAAAGGAAGGTGAATATATAAGCTGATACCTTTTTCTTTCGACTGCTGGAAAGTTTGGTAGACTTGATTAGTCCAAGCTGCCCGGGAAAATGCTTCATTATCCCAAAAGGGAACAGTAGGATAGCTTGTATAGCGCGGTGCGGCAACATTATATTTTTGCACCAATTCTTCCATTGTAACCTGCGATGTAATCATTTTATTTTATTTTTTTAGCACAGTCGTTCAGACAACAACAGGCTTTACCAACACATTTTTCTAATCCCCATAAGTTGAGATTCCGGACGGTCTGCTCTGCCAGTCCTTTTGGACTCTGATCTTCAAATGGTGCATTGGCAATCTGAATATTCAGATCTCCAGCCTTTACCAGATCGATATGAGCAGTATCCTTACTGCGGGTCATAATCTTATTGATCCCTAACCCTTTTAAATTAAGTAGCATGCTCTCGTCCAACATATCGCTCACGGAAATAACTACCGCATCTTTTCCACGCGCGTAATTCTGTGTCTCCGCATTTAATCCATTTGAAATCAAAGTCAAATCATGTTGTTTGGCATTTGCCAATGCCCAAAACTCTTTTTCAAATGACCTTACATTATATACTACTACTTTCATTCTGATTCTACAATCACCAATTAAGGTTTATCCTAAGAACAAAAGTAAATCATGCATATGGGCAAAAAGATGATATAGCACCACACCTTAAAATGATATTTATCACAATTCACAAAAACTTGCATGATTTCGCTAACATCAACAGCTGTAAAAGTCAACCGAAAGCTATTATATGGCCAATAATCGCGTACTATACGTTCATTGAAACCAATGAAACCAAACTAGTTCAATAAAACGGCATAGCGAACTCGCATTGATACTTTAATGAAAAGACACAAATCAGTAAACATAGGCTATCAGAAAAAAAGCGTGTTCAGAAAAACTGAACACGCCTTTTTTAGTAAATTGATTTTTAAATCTTAGCTGCTGATCGCTACTGCTTCACATCCCGCAGGTTCTTGATGGAATTGATGTATATCTTCCCTTTTTCTTTCGAAATCAGTTTTTCTTCTTTAAAGTCGGAGAGCATACGGGAAACAGTTTCATTGGCTGTCCCTGCAATTGAAGCTAGGCCGTCTCGTGTCACATCAATTGAGCATGCATCAGCCTCATTGATATTAACTCCACTTTTTTCAGCAACGCTAATCAAGGCATTGGCGACACGCTTACGGACAGAATGATAGGCAAAACCCAGCAATTGCTCTTCTTTTTCACGTAAGTCGACAGAAAGGAGCTTAATAAATTTACTGGCTATTGCAGGTTTTTTCCATAACAGCTCCAAAAAACTGTCCTTTGGAATCAACACAATTTCACTTTGTTCAACAGCTTCGGCGTAGTCTTCATAATTATCATTCAACAAAATCGAAGCATAACCAAAGTAATTGCCTTCAATAAAAATACCTGTAGACAGCTCACGTCCATCTTTATAGGACTTAAAGCTGCGCACCTGACCAGATTTCACAAAATAGACGTACGTTGGCGAATCATCTTTTTCATAAATAGACTGTTTTTTCTTCACTGTTTTCACCCGTGAATTGGCAATTAGCTCTTTTAGCAACAATACCTGCTCTTCGGCGCTCAAACTCAAATCTTCTTCCTGAGGAATATCTGCTGCAAGCTGCTCATGTCTTTTGAGGCGAACATCTATTGCATTCATCAATTCAACATCATCAAAAGGTTTCGTCAAATAATCATCCGCCCCCATTTCCATCGCTTTGCGCATATCTGCGCGTTCCGCTTTGGCAGTCAGAAAAATGAACGGAATTTTAGCAGTACTCTCAATTTTGCTTAACATAAATAAGACTCCGTAACCATCCAATTCAGGCATCATGATATCACAGAGAATCAGATCAGGTATATGTCTTGTCGCCAGGTCGACGCCAACACGTCCATTTTCGGCAGTAATGACATCATACCTTCCTGTCAACTCCAATATTTCGGTAGTCCCCTCTCGGATATCAATATTATCTTCAATAATTAGAATTGTCTTTTTATTTCTCATCTGCAATTATTTATTCAGTTATGCGAATCTGCAAGTTCACCTTTATTTAAAGCTTACTCTGAATGAAGTTCCTTTGTGTACTTCCGATTCAAATTCCATCTGCCCCGCCATCAATTCGATGTATCGTTTTACAATATTCAAACCTAATCCTGTACCAGGGATATTACCTGTATTATGTGCTCTAAAAAAAGGCTCAAACAAATGTACCTGATCTTCCTCGGGTATACCAATACCATTGTCTTTCACGGATATTAAGCAGCCTTCGTCGTCGATACAGGTTGTGAATTCGATCAAGGTATCTTCTCCGGAATATTTGATCGCGTTGGAGATTAAGTTGACCAAAGCATTTTTCAACAAATTTGGATCTAGGGTGAAATGCCCAATTTCTCCGGTATGTTGGTATACAATATGCTGATTTTTCTTACAGATCAATTGCATTTCTTCGGTGATCTCTTCTGCCAGCTCAACGAGATTGATGTATTGCTTATTCATCACAACAATACCCGCTTCCAATTTTTCAAGTGACAGAAAGTCGTTCAGGATACTTGTGAGCAATTGAACTGCACTTTTAATTTTATTGGTGTGTTTAATGATATTAGCCTTATCATCCGGTCGTTCGGAATACTTTTCAATCAGAGAAGCCGAAAGCTGAACCGAGCTTAAAGGTGTCCGGAACTCATGCGAGGCCATGGACACAAACCGTGATTTCAGCTGGTTAAGTTCAATTTCTTTTTCCAAAGACTTTGAGACTTCTGCTTTAGCTTTTTCAAGTTCAGATACCAGAGAGATCAGGTCGCGTGTACGCTCACTGACTTTATGTTCAAGTTCGGTTGCATGTTGCTTGAGCATATCCTCGGCAGCTTTCTCACGCGATAAATCGTGAATAAAGCCGGTAAAGATATTCTTATCTTTTAACCAAACCTCACTGACTGCCAAGCGGAATGGAAATGTTTCTCCATTTTTCTTTAAGCCCATCACTTCACGACCGATTCCGATAATTTTCTTGTGGCCTGTGGTTTGGTAATTATGCAGATAACCATCGTGATTACCACGATCAGGTTCAGGCATTAACATGGAGATATTGTGTCCGATCACTTCTTCAGCCTGATAACCGAACAATTCCAAGGCAGCAGGGTTAATGCTTTCCACATTCCCCCTGTTGTCTATGGTAATTATTCCATCAATAGCGTGATCTATTATAGCAGATAAAAGCCTTCCACCGTCCATGATCGTTGCTTATTTTACCAGTTTCTTGTATTTAATACGGTGCGGTGTCACGTCACCAACACGTTTTTTACGGTTTTCTTCATATTCAGTGTAGTTACCTTCAAAGAAATAAACCTGTGAATCCCCTTCAAAAGCAAGGATATGTGTACAGATACGATCCAGGAACCATCTATCGTGGGAGATCACAACGGCACAACCGCCGAAATTCTCCAAGCCTTCTTCCAGTGCCCGTAAGGTATTTACATCAATATCATTGGTCGGCTCATCGAGTAAGAGCACATTTGAGCCTTCTTTGAGTGTAATAGCCAAGTGAACACGGTTACGTTCTCCACCGGAAAGTACACCTACTTTCTTTTGTTGATCAGCACCGTTAAAATTAAATTTGGAAACGTAAGCTCTTGAGTTTACCGAGCGGTTACCCAGCATCATATTGTCGCTGCCACCCGTAATATTTTCCCAAACCGATTTTTCAGGATCGAGGTCGTGGTGCATTTGGTCTACGTAACCCAATTTTACTGTTTCTCCGACCTTGAAAGAACCCGTGTCAGGTGTTTCCTGACCTGTAATCAGACGGAATAAGGTTGTTTTACCTGCACCGTTGGGTCCAATAATCCCTACGATACCCGCAGGCGGCAACATGAAACTCAAATTTTCAAACAAGATACGATCGCCATACGCTTTGGAAATATTCGTTGCCTCAATGACCGAATTACCTAAACGTGGTCCCGGAGGAATAAACAATTCCAATTTTTCTTCGCGTTCTTTCGTTTCCTCAGAAGCTAATTTTTCATAGTTATGCAAACGAGCTTTCGATTTGGCGTGGCGTGCTTTCGGTGCCATACGCACCCATTCCAGCTCACGTTCCAAGGTTTTTTGACGTTTGGTTTCCTGTTTTTCTTCCTGTGCCAAGCGTTTTGCTTTTTGATCTAACCAAGAAGAATAATTTCCTTTCCAAGGAATACCCTCACCACGATCCAATTCAAGAATCCATCCGGCTACATTATCCAAGAAATAACGGTCGTGGGTAACGGCAATGACCGTTCCTTTATATTGTTTTAAATGTTGTTCTAACCAATCAATCGACTCGGCGTCCAAGTGGTTGGTCGGCTCATCCAGGAGTAATACATCAGGTTCCTGCAACAATAAGCGACATAATGCTACACGTCTGCGCTCACCACCTGACAAATTGACAATCTTCGCGTCTGGTTCGGGGCAACGTAAAGCATCCATTGCTCTTTCCAATTTCGAATCGATTTCCCAAGCGTTAGTGGCATCAATGATATCCTGAAGTTCCCCTTGTCTAGCCAACAATTTGTCCATCTCATCGGCATTTTCATAGACCTCTGGCAAGCCAAATTTTTCGTTGATTTCTTCGTATTCCTGTAAGATGGCTGTAATTTCAGCGACACCTTCCTGAACGACTTCAAGAACAGTCTTTTCAAGATCCAATTGAGGTTCTTGTGCTAAATAACCCACAGAGTAACCTGGGGAGAACACCACCTCGCCTTGGTAGGATTTATCCAATCCAGCGATAATTTTTAATAGGGAAGATTTACCTGATCCGTTTAAACCGATCACACCGATCTTCGCGCCATAGAAAAAAGATAAATAGATATTTTTTAACACTTGTTTTTGAGGCGGATAGATTTTGTTGACACCCGCCATCGAAAAAATGATCTTCTCGTCTGACATAAAATTTAAAAAAATTCGAAAACTCTTATTATATTAACATACAAATGTAATCTTTTATACTGACATTTTGGACGTATAACGGTCATGGCTTAATTGTTGATGACATTATTTAAAATAATTTTAAGGTTTGAAATGCAGAATTTACTACATTTATATATCCTTAATATAAAACAGAAAGGTATTCAATGGAAGCAAAATTTTCACCGCGCGTAAAGGATGTCATATCGTACAGTAGAGAGGAAGCTTTGAGATTGCGTCACGATTATATAGGAACGGAGCATTTATTGCTCGGATTAATTCGTGAAGGCGATGGTATGGCGATAAAGATCCTTAAAAACATAGGCATTGACACGACAGCACTACGTCAATCTGTGGAGGACGCAGTGAAGGGGGCATCGGTTTCACGCGCTCCTATTGGCAATATGCCATTAACAAAACAGGCTGAAAAAGTTTTGAAGATCACTTATTTGGAAGCTAAAATATTCAAATCGGATATCATCGGAACGGAGCATCTATTATTGGCTATCTTACGGGATGAAGATAATATTGCTTCTCAGATTTTACAACAATACAATGTGACTTACGACATCTTCAAATCTGAAGTTGAGCAAAATAGAACGACGATCAAGGACGAAGCTCCGGGCTCTCCTACCGGCGATGATGATTTTGCAGAGGATGATCAATATATCCAACCTAAAAAAGTTTCGGATATTAAATCCAAAACTCCAGTATTGGACAACTTTGGCCGTGATTTGACCAAAGCTGCCGAAGAGGGTAAATTGGATCCTATTGTAGGTCGCGAAAAAGAGATTGAGCGTGTGTCTCAAATTTTATCCCGACGCAAGAAGAACAATCCGTTGTTAATCGGTGAACCGGGAGTTGGTAAATCAGCTATTGCGGAGGGACTTGCGCTTCGCATTGTCCAACGCAAGGTATCGCGTGTACTCTTCAATAAGCGTGTAGTTACATTGGATCTAGCTTCATTGGTTGCCGGGACGAAGTATCGCGGTCAATTTGAAGAACGTATGAAAGCGGTTATGAATGAACTGGAGAAATCACCGGATGTCATCTTATTTATCGATGAGATTCACACCATCGTTGGTGCAGGTGGCGCTTCAGGATCGTTAGATGCTTCCAATATGTTCAAACCAGCCTTGGCAAGAGGAGAAATCCAATGTATTGGTGCAACAACATTGGACGAATATCGTCAATACATTGAAAAAGATGGTGCTTTGGACCGTCGTTTCCAACGTGTAACGATTGAACCGGCTACACATGACGAAACAGTTGAAATATTGAATCGTATCAAAGAGAAATATGAGGATCACCACAACGTGACCTACACTCCAGAAGCGATTGAAGCCTGTGTGTCGTTAACAACACGTTACATTACAGACAGGTTCTTACCAGATAAGGCTATTGATGCTTTGGATGAGGCAGGCTCTCGCGTGCACTTAAACAATATTCATGTACCGCAGTCCATTATTGACATTGAGAATAAAATTGAAGAGGTCAAATTGGAAAAGAACAAAGTCGTTCGTAGTCAAAAATACGAAGAGGCTGCCAAATTGCGTGATACGGAGAAAAAATTGATCGAGGAGCTCGAGAAAGAAAAAATCGCTTGGGAAGAAGAGACGAAGTCTAAACGCTATACTGTTTCAGAAGAAAATGTTGCTGAAGTAGTGGCCATGATGACAGGTATTCCAGTACAACGTGTTAGTCAGACAGACAGTCAAAAGCTGTTGAATATGGCTGAGTTGATGAAGGGAAGAATCATTGGTCAAGATGACGCTGTAGGTAAATTGGTGAAAGCTATTCAACGTACCCGTGCGGGCTTGAAGGATCCTAAAAAACCAATCGGGTCATTTATCTTCTTAGGTCCTACTGGGGTTGGTAAAACAGAGTTAGCTAAAGAATTAGCACGATTTATGTTTGATACAGAAGATGCACTGATCCAAATTGACATGAGCGAATACATGGAGAAATTTGCGGTATCTCGCCTTGTTGGAGCGCCTCCAGGATATGTTGGTTATGAAGAAGGTGGTCAATTGACTGAAAAAGTACGTCGTAAACCTTATGCGGTTGTCTTATTGGATGAGATTGAGAAAGCTCACCCAGATGTGTTTAACCTCATGTTACAGGTGTTGGACGAAGGCCAATTGACAGATAGTTTGGGCCGTAAAGTAGATTTCAGAAATACCATAATCATTATGACTTCAAATATTGGTGCACGCCAATTGAAGGAATTTGGTCAGGGTGTTGGTTTCACCACTGCGGCAAAATCACAACAATCTGATGCGCATTCACGTGGAGTTATCGAAACCGCTTTGAAAAGAGCCTTTGCTCCAGAATTTTTGAACCGTATTGATGATGTGATTGTGTTCAATTCATTGACAAAAGAGAATATCTTCAAAATCATTGATATTGAGTTGAGGTCATTGTTCAAACGTATCGCTGATTTGGGTTATACGATCAATTTGACAGATGAGGCAAAAGATTTCATTGCGGACAAAGGTTATGACAGTAATTTTGGTGCACGTCCATTAAAACGAGCAATCCAGAAATATCTCGAAGATCCTATTGCAGAAGAAATCCTCAAAGGAAATGTGCAAACTGGTTCAGTTTTGACCGTGAGCATTAATCCGGAAACCAAAGATATTGAGGTTTCTAGCTCAGATTCGAAGTCTTCGAAAGACACCGCTGAGAAGTAAGCTTTAGCTGTATCAAAAATAATTTCAATAAAATGCACCTTTATGGTGCATTTTTTGTTGTAAAGAAAGTTGGCGTTAAACTTTCGCACTATTTTATCGTCCTATAATAAAATTGTCACAAATAACACGAACAATATGAAAAGACTTTTATTAGCAGCATTAATTGGAACCGCAGCCTTGGTTTCATTTTCTTCTTGTAAGAAAGAATACGTGTCGAACTATTTACCTGGTCGATCATTTATTTATACAGTAAAACCGAATGAATGGACATCCGACAACAACAAAAGAATAATTCATAAGGTAAATCTACCTGAACTTACTGATTACTATATAAAGCAAGGGGACGTTTCTGTCCACATGAGTTTAAACAATGAAGCTTCATACAAAATTCTACCAGCATCTTTTGCATTTGATGACGGCAAGGAAATTAATCCGGTTAGTTTTCATGTAGACTATAAAGTGGGTGAAGTATCAATCATCGGTGAGGATCCTACCAACGATTTTTCAGTTAATTTTCCTACTCAAAATATAATTGTAAAGATCGTTTTAACAGATACAGATTACGTACAATAAAAAAAGTGAGNNCTCACTTTTTTTATTGTACGTACCAACTGTAATTTCTTTTAGGTCTAATCCCATCAACAAATCTAAATCATTTTCTCAATATATCTGCTCCAAATTATTTAACCAGTATTTTTATCATATTTAAATAATTAACAAACTAATTTCAAAAACAAAATACACAAATGTGTAGTATTTCTTTTAAAGAATAAAATAATAAAAAAAAACAAGTATTTTTAAAATAAAAAAAACAAAGATATTTTATTATTGTATTACGATATAAAAAAAGAAATGAAGAAAATAAGCTTAATATTCTCTATCCTTTTCTCACTTTTATTTTGGAGTTGTAAAAAGGATATAAATTCCGCAGAAGTTACATCTAAATTGAATGATAAAGCAGAAATAAATTATTATGATCAATTCGCGATAATTCTTTCAAAAGCAGTAAAAGAAAATCCTGATATAAGGAATTTTATACGGCAAAATGCTCTTTTTGAAATAGATTATGACCATGATGTATTTTATCAATTTATAAAAGATGAAAAAATTACAAATGATTCAACATTCAAAGATATTCTAAAAAAGTATGAGTCTTCACCAAACCAGCTTGATGAAATTGAGCGCGCAGCGCCGCTATTGACAATTTTTGTTCCTACAATAGAACCTAGTAAGTTTTCTCCAGAAACATGGAAGAGTGCTTCGCAGATACCTCTTGTGGCAACTAATATTATGGGAAGTGATAAAAAAATACCTATTTATAGTGACGGGGACAAGGTTCTTTCGTTAAAAAGTAATGAAATACCAGGTTTTCCGGTTTTAGTTATTAAAGGAAACGAAAGAATTAAGGTAAAATCCAATTCGAAAGCTTCAGCTAAAAGTTTGCTTGCTTCTCCGGATTTCGAATTTATATCCCCTATATTTGATAATCTAAAGAATGCTAAAGCTATTTTAGCGACAAACCGAATAAAAGCTTCAACTTCATCAAGAATAACAAGTTCAAATGAAGCTGTATTAACTAATCCATTACCGATAGAACAATCGGTTATAGATGCATATAATATTTTTGGTACAGAGGTAGATAAATGGCAGCGAGACCATGTTTATTATAAATTGACACAAACTGATACCGTTGGCCCATTACAATCTAACATGGTAGAATCTGTGGTAGCATTAGGATTATCGACAGATGCTTTTTATAAAATTAGCGATCAAGCCGAAGACCCCAAACCCAACCCAAATAAAAATCCGATAATAAATCTGCCAGACAATTATACGAGATCCACTATCATTGATCTTATTCAAAAGAATATGTGGACAGATGGAAAATTTGAATTTAGATTTGACTTTTTAATCAATAATAAAGAAGGTATTGGTGCAACTTATCAATATTTCCTACCACTAGCACCTAAAGATCTTTTTAGAGTACAATATAATTATACTACTCGCACGACAAACGGAAAAAATCCTCAACTATTGATAGTATACACATCCGTAGAGAGTGCTCCGGGAGATCGTCGTACGATGGTAAATCTTAATATCCCAATCATAAATTGGAATATCAAATCTAATGCGCCAATTTGGAAAATCTCTTTAGCAGAAGTTGATACTCAGGAGGAAATTTTTGAAAAAGAGACTGTAACTAATGAATTTGCGACTAATTTTGGAACAAATTTTTCCATCTTCAAAATCGGATTTAATTTTGGTCACTCAAATAAAGAAACTTTCTCGAGAGAAATATCTACCAGAAGAACTTTAGGAGAAGATAATTTAGGTAGTATTTTAGTAAATTTTGGTGATCCTATTCTTAAAACGACCAAAGATAGATTCGGAGCTGATACGTATGTATTAAACTCATATAGTAATGCTTATTTTACTATCTCCGTGATGCCGGTCAAGACATTTTAAAATAACGAAGAAATAGGGAATTCCTTTAAAAATTTAGAAATTCCCTATTTCTTCGTTACTAATGATAGATTATACTAATACAAATCCCGAGCTATTTTCAGGGTTTAAGAGATTTTTTCAACAATAACTCTGCGTGTTCAAGTGCCGCATCTGTTGGATTAGCGCCACTAAGCATCTGAGCAATTTCCTTGACTCTCCCCTCTTGATCTAAACGAACAATGTTAGATATGGTTCGGTTGGCTTTGTCTTCCTTATATACCTTATAATGCGCAGCACCTTTAGCTGCAATTTGGGGCAAATGGGAAATAGCAATAACCTGCATATTCTCAGCAAGACTTTCCATCACCTCTCCTACGCGTAGCGCAACCTCTCCAGAGATTCCTGTATCAATCTCATCAAAAATAATAGTAGGTAATGCGGAAGTTTTAGCAACTAAGGATTTAATGGCCAACATAACACGAGAAAGCTCTCCTCCGGATGCAACCTTATGAATGGATTGCAATGCCTGTCCTTTATTGGCCGAAAATAAAAACTGTATTGAATCCATCCCCGATTCCCGCATATCCCCTTCCTTCAATGGTTCTAGATTAATTTGAAGTCGTGCATTCGGCATACCTACATTTGACAAGGTCGCCTGCACATCCTTTGCGATCATCTCCAGTACCTTTCTTCTGGCTGCTGATAGTTCCTTTGCATTTTTTTGGGCAATGGCTAATTTAGCCACAACCTCTTTTTCCAATCGCTCCAATTGCTCATCCGAAGAATTTATAGCAAACAGTTTGGATTCAAGATCATCACGTAATTTGATCAGCTCCTCAACGGAGTCCACATGATGTTTTTTCTGTAAGGAATACAATAAGCTCAAGCGCTCATTGATTTCCAATAAAGTACCTTCGTCGATTTGGGTATCCTCCTCAAGAGAGCTCAGCTCTGCTGCGACATCCTTCAGCTCAATCCATGTGCTCTTCAATCGTGCAGCCAAATCTGCAGCCTCAGGCAGAAATGAGGCAATGCCTTCCACCTGGCTCATCGTCTCTTTTAAACGGCTTAAAACTGCTGTATCTTCGTTTTCCAAAAGATGTGATGCCCCAGTTAGTGCACGCTTGATATCTTCTGCATTTTCCAACTGCCGCTGTTGTACTTCGAGTTGTCCCTGTTCATCTGCTACCAATCGGGCGGCGTCAAGTTCATCAAATTGAAACTGAAAATAATCCTGTTCTATTGCAGCCTTTTTTACAAGATCTTTAAATTCTTCGAGTTCTTTTTTTGCTTTCTTATAAGCGAAGAAGCTCTCTCGATAGCTTTGCTTCAGTCCGAAAGAGCCTGCTACACTATCCACTACCAAAAACTGAAAATCTTCTGTATTAATCTGCAATGTTGCATGTTGAGAATGCACATCAATCAACTGCTCGCCTAAAGCTTTAAGGATAGCAAGGGTGACGGGAGAATCATTAATAAATGCCCGGGATTTACCATCGGGAGATATCTCTCTTCGAATAATCGTGTGGTCCGCGTAATCGAGATCATTTTCCTCAAAAAAACGAAGTAGCTGGTAAGGACCAATTTTAAATTCCCCTTCAATCACACATTTCTTGGTTGGGTCGAAAAAATGCTTGCCCTCTGCTCTATTTCCTAAGATCAACGATAACGCTCCCATGATAATAGATTTACCAGCACCGGTTTCACCGGTAATCATATTTAAACCTTTATCAAATTGGATTTCCAATTCGTTGATGAGCGCATAATTTCTAATATGTAAGGTATCTAGCATATTCTTGAAGGTCTTATTACAGTTTAGAGGAAATACCGTTCCTCAATCGGATCCTATGTTTCATGAACCTTTCTGTAGGTAATTTACCTAAAACTCAGGCGATTTCAATATATTTTATTAAAAAAAACAGCTACTCTGCTCCAATAACATGCCCACTTTTAATATTCGCAGGTACTAAATACTAAAAATAATATCATTTTTCCAAATTAAAAACTACTATTTTTAGCAAAATGATTTTATTTTTGACAAAAGAATGTTCTCATTTAGCACTATTGACATGAATAAATTCCTATTTTTATGTCATGCAAGATTATAGTGCTACGCTTAAAAAATACATGCCTGAAGAAGCTGCGCCGATTATATCCAACTGGATTAATCATACCCGCTGTTTATTTAAGATCTCTCGTTCAAGGAGTACCAAACTAGGAGATTACCGTGCACCGTTTAGAGGAAGCCCACACCGCATCTCAGTCAACCATGACTTAAATTCCTATTCATTTCTGATTACGACGATCCATGAATTTGCCCATTTACAAACCTGGAACAAACACCAGCATCGTGTCAAGCCACATGGTACTGAGTGGAAAAATAATTTCAAGGAATTGATGGAGCCCTTCCTTAAATTGAATATTTTTCCAATCGATATTAGCAGTGCCATTCATCGCTACATGGAAAACCCCGCGGCTTCAAGCTGCACGGACCTTCACCTGTTTCGCACCTTAAAATCATACGATACCGTCAAAACCAGTGCCCTTACGGTGGAATCTTTGGAGGATGGCCATTTCTTTAAACTAAAAAATGGTCGTTCATTTCAACGCATTGAAAAGATAAGAAAACGCTATAAGTGCATGGAATTGACCAGCAAACGCATGTACCTATTCAATCCAATAGCGGAGGTATTTCTGTTGGAACAATGATTTTTGATAAATACATTCATTATATTTTTATCTTTGCTAACTTAGGAAATAATTAAAGAGAGCTTTTATGTTACACTTACACTCGACTATAGCAATTGTATTATTGCTAGCCCTGGTGATATCGATCGTGATCACCCTATCAAACTACCTAGGCAACAAACCGTACAACCGTAAAATTGCTTTATTGGGTTTTATCGCATCGCATATTCAATTATTGGTGGGATTGATTTTATTCTTTTATTTAAAGTATCCATCGATGATCTCTGGCGCCGTAATGAAAGATCCGACATTACGTTTTAAAATCATCGAACACCCTTTGACAATGATCATTGCTATTGTATTGATCACAATTGGTTACTCTAAAGCTAAAAAGATTGAAAATGCAAAAAAAGCAAACCAAACGGTTGTTATTTTCTATATCATCGGTTTGATTTTGATCCTTGCTCGTATTCCTTGGTCTACTTGGTCACTTTTCGCATAGTCTGCGATAATCATACAAAAGAAGGCCTCACCGTTGTGAGGCCTTTTTTGTGCCTTATAGATCATGAAAGCATAACGGGACGGGATCGTCAACAATGAACTTGAGTTTAAAAAAAGGATTAAAATAAAAAAGCCCCAGTAAACTGGGGCTTTCAAATATCTTAGTTTACTTTTAATTAGTCACGGTTTTTTCCAAATCCCAAAATTCCGAAAACGGTTTTGAATGCGATAAGTGCACCTACGATCATAGCAATATTAGCTATTGCGGAAAACAAAAAAGTTTGTTGGCCCAATGCCGTACATACATCCGGTACAAAACGGATAAATGTACCTATTAAACCTAAAGCGATCGCTACTACCAATGTTTTGTAGTAATGAGTTTGGTTCGCATTATTATCAGTTGTCTTTGGACCTCTTGGTTGTACAGTTTCTGCCATTTCAATTTCGATTTTATTCGATACAAATGTACAAAATAATCTATGTTAGAAAAATAAAAATGAAAAAAGCGGAACCACTGTCATTTCATCCCCCAATACTGATAAATTAACCCCGTTTGACGCATTTAAAATATCTTTAAATGGCGCCGTATAGACGCTTGAAAAATCTACTCAGCGTCACCTTTACCTACAAAACTATCCAACTCTTTATTTACCTCATCCAGCAACTGTTGCTCTGTTGGTAAATAAAGCTCATATTGACTGGCGACAATCTGCTTTTGGTCTTCCGGAAGGGTAAATTTGACGACCGCATCGTTTTTACTGGCACAAAGTAAGATGCCAACTGTCGGATGCTCATGCGGAAGTTTTTCTATACGATCATAGTAATTGACATACATCTGCAATTGACCGATGTCCTGATGCGTTAATTTATGGGTTTTAATTTCAATGATCACAAAACTTTGCAGCAGACGGTTGTAAAAGACCAGGTCAACGAAAAATTCATCGCCCTCGATATGGATCCGTTTTTGTCTAGCGACGAATGAGAAGCCATTTCCTAATTCGAGTAAGAACTCTTGAAGATGGGCAATAATGGCTCCCTCAAGATCTTTCTCATAGTAAGCGCTTTCGCGTTTCAAACCCAAAAATTCCAGTACCATTGGATCTTTGATAATCTCCTTCGCATCAGAAGGTATCTTTTCCTTTTTTGCTACAGCCAGTACACTTTCCTTATCGTTGCTAAGCAGCAGGCGTTCATATAGATTAGTATTAATCTGCCGCTCAAGCTGTCTGACTGTCCAATTATTCTTTATGGTTTCGGCAATATAAAACTCCCGCTGTTCCTCGCTATTAAGACTTAAAAGCAGCTTATACTGGCTCCAACTCAATTGCGTCCACAGTGTAGACACAATTGGAAATGTGCGATAAAATTGGCGGTACCAATTTAGCTGTCTATACGAAAAACCACTACCAAACTCAGGCTGTAATTCTGCTGAAAGATATTTTATGATGTATTTCCCATAATCCGCTCTATCCTTACCTTCCTGCTCCTGTTCAAAAATACGTTGGCCAATATGCCAGTACATCAATGTGCGCTGATGATCGACAGCACGAATCGCATTATCTTTGGACTGCGCAATAATTGCCTTTATATCGGATACTAAAGTTTGATCGGACAACATAATTGTTTATTTTATTGGTATTACTTCTGTAAGTGAGCAATACAAAGATAGCAAAAAAACAAACAATATACTAAATATTTTAGTAAATAAATTAAAAAATAATTTCCTTTAGCATGTCTGACTTTAAATGTATAATACCTCAATAACAACCATCCTATGGAAGGGCTAATCTATTGACTTAGATACTCCAATGCTTTTTCCATTACCTCATCCCTACCTTCGCGAATCCCCTTGATACTCGGTTTGACAATCTCATCAATTTTAATACCTACACGCTGGGTTTCACGTTGATCGGGATAATATATCCCCAGTCCGGAAAGCATTGTCCGCTGATTGCCCGGTAACTCTATGGAACTGACATTGCCATCAGCACCCGCTGTCGGTGATCCGAAAACCTTGACATTGGAAGCTGCCTGATAAGCCATCACATGATATTCCGCAGAACTCTGGGTATCTTCATTGACCAGAATAGCCACTTTCCCCTGATAGCAATCATTGGTATTCTCCCCAACTTGTAATGGGCTGCTCATTACAAAAGTGCCGGGATATTGAAGGCTCGTACTGCTAAAACGAACGAAATCAGTAGGCTTGGTCAACAACAAGGGTGTAAGCTTGAATACTAAAAAATCACCGGGATAATTGCGGTTATCAATCACAATACCTTTTACCTTGCTCCAGTTTGCCATATTTTCTGTGATCATCTTAGCACGCAGTAAACTGTGATTGATATACAAAATATTATTGTCCAGCATCTTAAAAGGCACGGTATCTCTTGAAGCAGGTTTAATTTGGCTAGAGGGTA
This sequence comes from Sphingobacterium sp. UBA5639, assembly GCF_002421245.1. Lineage (NCBI taxonomy): Bacteria > Pseudomonadati > Bacteroidota > Sphingobacteriia > Sphingobacteriales > Sphingobacteriaceae > Sphingobacterium > Sphingobacterium sp. UBA5639. The sequence goes on along the minus strand of NZ_DIJR01000019.1, from coordinate 455,262 downwards.
TCGCAGCAATATCTACTTTAATCGGCCGGCCATCACGCACTAACTCACAGGGCACAATCTCGCTATTGCTTGTCACAAGCTTTCGCGCCAGATCACGGTTGGCTACAGCTTCATTCGGTGTACTCATATAAGCCCAAAGCGAATCTCTGATTTCTTCAATCTTTTTATGTTCCTTACTGATGAGCACATCTCCTATGCTAAGTTTATCTCCGGATTTCTCACTATCAAAAACTTTAGTTACCACAGCTTTTCCTTCTATCATTCGGATCTCCACCGGCATACGGTACTTGCCATAATAATTTATCAGTCCTTTGGGCATGCTCCAGAGTCCGGTATGTGCATCTTTTACCTGGGATACCATCTTGAGAAGTGAAAGGCCATAAGAACGATCATCCCGACTCAGGATCATTTCGGGCACAGCGGTCTTTAAAACAGCATCCCATTTCGGATCCGTCAGATGTTTATAGGGGGAAAAATATTCGATCATATTCCAAAAGCGAAAGAGCGCCAATAAACGAAACCCCGCATCTGCAGAAAATACATTTTCATATTTTTTTTCATTCTTGAAAAGAACATTGCCAGCACCTCCAGCAAAACCAAAATAATGATGTTGATCAAAATTACTGTAGCGAATACGTCTTAATTTATTCTTGATATCATTGTTAAAAGAGAGACCATCAATCCAGCTATAATCTACTTCATGAACCACATTTTCAAGCTGTGGCTTGGCATAGTTGGCCGTGGCACCGAGACTGTCTAAGAGCATCGCATAATGAGCCTCAACAGATTTATTATCCTTTGCTCTAATAATAGCGTCAATGGACTTAAACAACTGCTGATCCCAATCATATTTTCCTTGCGCCACAGCGGGATGTCTATATTTCAGGAAACCCCATATTCTCCCTAAATCCACTAAGCGTTGATCAATCTCGGGCGTAGTATTAAAATCAGAAATCCCCGAACTTGCAGGTTCACTGATCCCTTTCGCAAATGGCACAAACATTCCTACTTCTTTGGTAATATCCTTACCATCTACAGTAATGAGCACATCATCAACCCACATCTTACCTTCCCCAGAAAGAAAAAATGCAATGGATATCCCTTCGGTCTGGTTTGGCACCAATTTAGTTTTCAGCTTAATATTTTCCCAGTTTTTTGTCCCATTCATTTGGCGGTTAGCCATATTGTCGAAAAAGACTTTGGGATCGATCCGTAGCATCATCGACGCATAAGACCCTGCGATGATATTCTCACGCTTGATCATCGCAGACACTTCAATGGAATCCCCCTTTAAATTTGATGGTAACCACATCATAATCCCTCCGAAAGCGCTGTTCTTCTTTATACTTTCAATCCGAAGTGCTCCTTTTGCACTATAATACGTATCGTGATCTATACCACTCTTAAAAGCCGTCGTATCCCCAACCTTGAACCAGGGATTTATAATCGGTTGATCAAATGAAAAGTTAAAATTTTGTTGACTAAACACAGGAGTAGCTACCGTTGTTAGAAAAACAACAAGGAAAATAAATAGGCGATTAGATTTCATAATTGAAAATTTTCATTAAATTAACCATTTAATGAATTATTAACAAAACATTTTTAACTTTCCACAACAATCTTTTTCTCGCTTTCCTCCGAGATTTTAAAATTTTAGGTTCGTTATAACAAGCAGACAGAAAAGGAAATACACTACAATTTACTTTTATTCTATCATCAAGTTTGACTAAATTCACAAACAAGAAGAAAAGCAAATGAAAATAGTAGACAATTATTTATCTGGTTTAAAGAAAGCATACTATAGTAATGGTGGTGAAGAAACCTGGGATCATTTTGAACGGATTAAACATGGTGCAAGCAAAATAGATCTAGCGAAACTCCAGGAAGCATTTCCGGCAATCCCTCAGGGACTGGTAGATTTGCTCGAATATGTCGACGGGACTTATTGGCGGACCTGACAATAGACTAGCCCTTTAATGAAAATGAGTCGAATAGCTTAATTATAGAACCTGTTCATATAATCAATCCAGATCAAAAAATAGCAAGATAAAGCTGATTTACAAAACCTATTGGATGGATGAAGATGTATAAAAAAACTCAATGACTGCCTTTACATTAAGATATCCCATCATATTGATCCACGGCACGGCTGCTGGGGATAACAGTTTATTTTGGGGCAGGATCCCCAAGACTTTCAAAAAAAACAATATCTCATTTTTTTATGGCAAGACCGATGGTTGGGGCAGCGTGGCTAACAATGCACAGATGCTGAAAAGAAATCTGTCAGATCTTGCAGAAAAAACAGGTGCCACTAAATTTAATCTCATCGCGCATTCTAAAGGAGGGATCGACGCCCGCTATTTTATTTCAACGCTAAAGGGACATCAAATGGTAGCCTCCTTAAGCACAATATCCACACCACACTTAGGAACACCAATAGCAGACTATCTAATGGAAAAACATCTATCCAGAGATTGTGTTACAAAAAAACTGATCCAACGTCTTTCTTTCTTATTTGGAGGGCAATCTCCCGCACCAATCGAACTAATTCGAGATCTCAGTGTAAAAGAAATGCGTGTTTTCAACCAGCTCAACCCCAATATGGACAATGTATTTTATCAGAGCTTTGCTTCGACAATGACTAAGCCACAAGATGATTTGTTCTATGCTTTGAGTTTTAAATACCTGAGGCGACTGGTAGGTGAAAATGATGGGATGGTCCCATTAGAAAGTGCAGTTTGGGGAGCAAACTTTAAACATATTCATGCTTCTCAGGGTATCTCACATGCTGGTATTACCGATGTCATCCGTAAAAATATTGGGGATGTGGATATACCGCAAATCTATTTAGACATTATTCGTGGATTAGGAGCTTTAGGATTATAACTATTAACAAATGTATACACTATACACGCTGATTTTTTTGATATGGTTTGGCATCCCAGGCCTATTCATCTATTTCACGTACTGGATCCTAAAAAAGTCTGGCCGTAAAAAGTTGGGAACTATCGTCTCGATTATTTTAATCTTGCATTTTCTTATATTCACGCTATACTTGCTATTTGATGATCTATTATTCTCTAAATCTGATGCAAGAAAACTACTCAGCGAACACCATATCACGCTAAAAGATGATTTTAAAATTATTTCCAATCAAAGTGGCGGCTTAAGAGATTACACACATCAATTTGAACTATCTATCTCCGAAAAAGACAAACAATCTTTTATTGATCAACGAAGCTGGAGTGACAAAATGGATGAAAGAATAGAAGTTCATACCACTGCAGTAGACAGATATGAAGGTGACACACTACGCGCTAATTATCACGACAAAGATTCCTATATTTATTCCATGTAACGTCCGAATGGCAAAGGTATCGTTCCGACATTTATAACTATTCGCGTATCAAAGAGTAAAAACACATTGACATACGAAGAGATCTTAGACTAATTCAATAACTGGCTGGCAGCCGTTGACTGTCGAACAGCGGATCCTCTTTCCTTGCTATCTGCATCTACAGCACCATTCTCAGAATAGCCTTTTTTAGTCTTCTCCGCAATTAGTTTTTCAGCATCCTTTAGACGGGCTTCCTCAGAATCAAAGGTTTTACTTTGCCCAGCCGTTCCGTTTCGTCCGTAGTTGACATCAATTAATTCGCTTACTGTTTAAATATAATGAAAGTAGCGCAAAAAAACGTATATTGACATTAAATCACAGACAGATCATGCGTATATATTTCTTATTCAGTTTTTCACTGCTATTAGTTACATTAACTTCAGAAGCCAAAATTTCAACAGTGGAAGAGTATACCCGAATATGGTCCGATCCCCCTTCTGACAATATGAAAAAGTACATGATTAAAATGGCTATTTCAGAAGGCTTAGATAAAAAATCCATAAAAATAGAAACCGATAGCTGGGGAGAAGTTATTCTTTCAGATATGTGGAGAAATACCATTAAATTTAGACGAGGTAGCCTGGGTGAATATACAACCGTAAATAAGAGTGGTATTAAACTGACTATAAAAGAAGACTTTTCAGGAAATATTGCCGTAAAAGATGAGGATGGAGGTGAAACTACTGTCAGAAAAAACAGTAGCGGCGATTTCGATCTTCCTAATCTAGACAGAAGTCCGTCCACAGTTTTTAAAAATATACACGGCAATTTAGAAATACGTGATGAAAAAGGAAATGTAAAAACTGTATCAAAAAATATTTTTGGAGGTCTCGACATCCGAGATAATCAAGGCAATAGCTCAACGATATCTAAAGATATTTTCGGCAATATGGAGATTCGAGATAACAAAGGTAATTCAAGCCGGATAACAAAAGATATTCTTGATAATCTCACTATCGAAAATAGCAATGGTCAACGTACCACAGTGAGAACTGATATTCTAGGTGGTAAAACAATTGAAGATAACAGGGGAAATCGTGTTTCCGTTCGAAAAGATATATTTGGAAATTATGAAGCTAGCGACAACAATGGAAATAGTGCATCCATGAAAAAAGACATTTTTGGCAAAATAGTTATTGATGATCCAAAAGGTATTTTAAATGACGCAGTGAAATTGCAATTGATCCAAGAACTTTCAAAGAACTAATTTTTTTCGAAAATTCACCTATTTTACAAGTGAATAATCCAAAATTACGATGGATCAAATATTATCGATTTAATTATAAATGAACTAACAAAACATCCTGAAATATCATACCGCAGGTCAAACACAAATGAGCTAAATATCTTTTGCACTCCTACTCAGGATTTTGACAGCACCTTTTTTTGAGGAATGATGAAAGGCTCAAGAACGTATTTACAAAGGTTTCAACATTCGCATAGTTAAAGATTTTCAAAAGAAAATTAAAATCCCTAAAATTGCAGTCTCATTTCAAGGAAATCGGATTTGATGTATTGATGCTATCAATCCTCAAATGATATTAGCGCTATGCAAATAGACCCTAAAAAGGGAAAACGCGAATTGAATAAAAATAAAACGATGAAAAAGATTATATTTTTTCTATTACTGATACCTTTTTGGGCAGCTGCTCAAGAACAAAATATTCAAAACTTTATCGTAAAAGAAAACCTTTCCAAAAATGGAAAACTGGCTGTAGTTGCATTGGATTCATTGGGAAACACCAATGAGACCATTAATGGCAATTACCTATTTACCATCAATGGTTTCTCGCAACCACTACAATTTCATGAGGGTGTTGCTGTCCCTAATCAGAAAATTGAGTCATCAACCTTTGTTTTCTTTAGCCATAAGAATCAACAAACTTCCAAGGGACGTTTATTCTATATCTATAAGAGCGATAGCGGACTCTCTCCTTTTGCCATTAGCGGATTGATGTTTTTGATTATCCCGGCCATTGTGTTAGGAATAGCTTACATGTTTAAAAAAGTGATTATGACGGCCATCGCGCTGGCTATAGTTTTCTTTTTATTCAACCATTCCCAAGGTTTGGATTTGAGTAAAATTTTTGAATCAATATTTTCAAGTCTCAAAAATCTCATCGGTTAACAAAGCGGTTTGTCTGAATGTCCCATCAACTGGTGGGATCAACGTAAATCATAACGAAACAGTTAGACATTAGAACGGCATACCGATTCCAAAATTGTATTGAATAAAATTGTACCTGTCGGGCCTATGGGTTTCATAATATTGGGCCTTAAATTCTTTGGAATCAAAGAAATGCTTGATAACCCATTGATCAGCACCTGAGAATTGCGGATCTTTTAGTTTAAGCCCGGCATCTAAGCGAATGACAAAATAGTCCGAATCGAAACGAAGTCCGAAGCCGGTACCAATGGCGACCTGCCCAAGAAATTTATTGAATTTAAACTCCCCCCCCGGATTTAGTTCTTCATCCTTCTTCAGTCGCCAAACATTTCCCATATCCAAAAATGTTGCTCCATTCATCTTTGCGCCCAGGAAGTTATTGAGTAACCTGAATCGATATTCGGCATTTGCTTCCAGTTTAATCTCCCCCAGTTGATCCAAATTACGCAGGTTTAAACGCAAATCCTCACTAAGACTCTGCCGGTTATAGGCACCTGGCCCCAAGGTACGTGCCTGCCATGCGCGTATGCCATTCATCCCGCCGCTATAAAAGCTCTTTTCAAAAATCAACAGTTTAGAGTTATTACCATAAGGAATCGCTATCCCCGGATTAAAACGGAAGACAAACTGCCTATTTCCACCGAGATTTCGGTATAAACGATAATCGAATTCTGTCTTGGCGTATTGAAGAAAGGGCACACCGAATATTTTTTTCTCACCATCGGCATTCTTAGGCAATTTTGCCAAGGAGCTAATAAGATCCAATACGTTTCCACTCACGTCCAATGTTCCTCTGAAATATTGAAAGTCCTCCTTGCTATTCAATTTTTTACCATTCAGGATAAAGGTATATTGTGTCCCTAAACCAAAATACTGACGGTCGTTGCTACGTACATACAGCTGATAACCTTCCTGTACAAGCTTGTTCCGAAAATTGGAATCCAAGCGTCCATCCCGATACTCCAACACAATAGGCGTAAAACTATGGTACTTATTTTCTGTTTCATACCATGAGTAATTCAGCGACGTGATGAAATAGCGGTTTGAATAGGTTTTATCTTGATCGAACAACTGCAATGTCATCGAGTAGGTCGTTTTGGGCAAACCAAACTTTCCACCTGGATTAATATGAAAGGGAACCATTAGACGAGGAATGACCAAATTTACGCCCGCTTGAAAATCGTTATTGAATATTTTGCTGGAAAGCCCACCTGCGAGGCGCGGATCAAACAATACACCATAACGTAATTTCACTTCCAATTGCTCCGAACCACCAAAGATATTACGTTGAGAGAATGTATTTCCAATATTAAATCCGCTCATACCCGAACTAAAGGTATACTCGCCCTCTATCTGGTTTCCCATCCGCGGTCTTGGAACGAAATCATAGTGCACATCGAGTTTATTGGAATCTTTTTTGACAAACTGCATCTTGACAGAACGAAAACCATTCATCTCATACAATCGGTCATATGACTTATTTTCCTCCCGCAAGGAATAGTACTGACCTGAGCGTAGATACATATAGCGTTCCAAAGGTTTCCACCTGAAACTATTTGTTTCATCAACAAATAAAAGACGTTTTGCAGAATCTAGGATACGACGTGGCTCCTTCTTCGACATTGTTCCATAATTCCTTATCGTCATATAAACACTGTCTATTTGATACTTTTTATGTATCGTAGAGTCAGATGGATTTTCGACATTAATTTTCAAGTCGATCAAAGGTCCATCGATAGTTGAATCTACCCCAGCACGCATATATTGCCTTACATAATCGTAATACCCATTGTTACGCATCGAAATATAAAGTTTCTCCCGCTCATCGAGCAACTTTGCGGCATCGTACTGGGTATTGGATTTTACAGCAGTTTTGGGGAGTACCTCCCGTTCAAATATTGCCTTAATATCTTCATCCTCAAATTTTCGATCTATATTTCTAACTTGATATGGGACACCTTCATCCACTTTAAAATCGATATGTGCTCCCTTTTTGGAAACTGAAATTGTTGGTTCGACCTTAGCTTTGAAATAACCTTTTGAAAATAGAAAGCGTCGGATTTGATTGGCGGATAAATCGACCATTGCCGAATCCAACAAATGAGGTGGTTCGCCAACATTCCGAATTTTCTTGGTTTTATAACGCCCGTTTTTAGTATTGAACGTATTGTAAATAAATAGATTTACCCTTGAATTAGGTCTTATTTGATTGGAAATATACGTTTCGGATGATTCTTTCAATGCAGGGGTGACACCAGAAATCTGTACTTTTGTAACCAGAGCTTGGTCATCGTCAAGATATTTTGAAGAACGGCATGATGCAAAAAATAACACTAAAAGCGTTATACTTGCAAATCCGATAAAACGAGGATACTTAATCATCAATAAAAATGTTGTCAAAAGCGCAAATCAGTCTAATAACGTCTCTACAAAATAAAAAGTATAGAAAACAACACGGCCTGTTTATCGTTGAGGGTATAAAATCCGTGATGGAATTTATTTCATCAAGCTATGAGGTTGAGTCTATTTTCTACACGGGCGACGCAAACACAAAAGTGGGTAAAATCTCGCATAATATAAAATCCTATGAACTAACGGATACTGAATTCCAAAAGATTAGTACACTGAAATCGCCACAAGGTATCCTCGCTTTGGTCAAACTTCCTTTACAGCAGAAAATTGTACCAAGTAATTTAAAAAACAAGTTTAGCCTTGTACTCGATGATGTGCAGGATCCAGGCAATCTGGGTACAATTATCCGCACGGCGGAGTGGTTTGGAATCGAACATATTATCTGTTCCATTGGAACTGTAGACGCCTACAACCCTAAAGTAGTGCAAGCAACCATGGGCTCACTGGCTAGACTGCAAATCCACTATACTGATTTAACGGATTTTATTCCGGCTACTGGATTAAAAGTGTATGGCGCCCTACTTAATGGTCAATCCATTTATCAGACTGTGTGGGCTAATGAGGGGCTAATTGTTATGGGGAACGAGGGAAATGGCATCAGTGATGAAATAATAGCGTTGATCGATCAAGCTATCACTATTCCGCGCATAGGCCAAGCCGAATCACTCAACGTAGCCGTTGCAACGACCATCTTCTGCAGCGAAATAGTCCGGCAACAGTTGATCTAGTAAGCTATATGATCTGAATTGCCGCTTATAACTTTTGATGTAGCCCGATCCTATTTCCTTCAGAATCTTCAATCTCCGCAACAGCAAATCCCAGATCGGCATGAAAAGTGGCGGGATATAGCTCTTTTCCACCCAAGCTCATGGCCCTTTCCAACGTAGTAGATATGTTTTCTACATGTAAATAAAGGAGTACTCCCTCGCGTGTAGGTTTATAAATTTCGCCTTTCGCCAGGGCGCCAGTAATCCCAGATAAGGTTTCTTGAAATGGAAAGTAAGCCATGTGGTTATCGTCAAAATCTTCCTGTTCAAAGGTAAAATTGAATAACTGGCTATAAAACGCGATTGCGCGATTCAAATCCGATACCGGAATTTCAAAATAAACACCAGGATTTCTAAGTTCTTGCATGTTCTAAATAAAGGGTCTTCCCAAAAATAATCTTTTTTTAGGCACTAACGTCCTCGCCTTCGTATTTTCTATCTTATATAAAGAATTCTATTATTTTTCCACCAAAAGAAACCGCTTAATCGTTCCAAAAACTGTACATTTGCTCCATTCCCTAGAAGGATGGATAATCGCCACAATCCATTATTCTTTTTTGAATACTCACACACGATAAAAATAGCGCCATGCCAGCTGAACAGAAATCCATCTATACGCTTCAATTTATTTTACTTTGCTTAAGCTCACTCCTATTTTCTTCTAGCTTCAATATGATCATCCCCGAACTACCCAATTATCTGAGCAGTTTGGGCGGAGCAGAATACAAAGGGTTGATCATAGCGCTGTTTACATTGACTGCCGGAATTTCGCGGCCTTTTAGTGGTAAATTGACCGATCGCTGGGGACGTGTACCAGTCATGGCCATTGGATCCATTGTCTGTTTCATCTGTGGTTTTCTTTATCCCATTTTAACATCAGTCGCGGGCTTTCTATTCTTACGATTGATACATGGTTTTTCCACTGGTTTTAAACCTACCTCAACTTCTGCTTATGTCGCCGATCTGGTTCCACAAAAAAGATGGGGTGAGGCGCTTGGGATGCATGGATTGGCCTTTAGCGTCGGTACAGCTGTCGGCCCAGCAATTGGCAGCGCTATTTTCGAGGCCTTTGGTATCAATGTGATGTTTTATTGCTCTTCTTTCATGGCACTTCTCTCCATCCTTATCGTCATTAACATGAAGGAAACACTGGCGAAAAAAGAGAAATTCAATCTCTCCATGCTCAAAATAAACCGAAAAGATATCATTGAATGGCGTGCACTACCTGCGGGAATCGTCACGTTTTTATCTTACACCGCTTATGGAGTCATTTTAACCCTAATTCCCGACTGGAGTGAATACCTTGGACTCAAAAATAAAGGGCTATTTTTCCTAGCCTTCACCATTGCGTCAGTATTGATACGTTTTGTTTCCGGCAAAGTTTCGGACCGTTATGGAAGACCTAAGGTTATTGTTGTCGGAATAGTTATTATCGCGATTGCACTCGTTGCTATTGGCATTGGAAATAGTTTCATTGGCATGATGATCGGCGCAAGCATCTATGGTGTAGGCACGGGTATACTCTCCCCTGCTGTGAATGCCTGGACGATTGACCTTAGTTTACCCGAACATCGCGGCAAGGCGGTTGCAACCATGTATATCTCCCTTGAAGCCGGAATAGGACTTGGCGCACTGCTTGCTGGATTGTACTATAGTGATGTTATCCTACGAATTCCAGTCATTATGTATGCCAATGCAGTAGTTTTGCTACTTGCTCTGACCTATATGCTGAGCTGGCAGAAAAGACACAGGGCCGTAAAATAAAGAAATTCAAGCGTCAAAACGACCAACAATCGATCGTTGCAAGGCCGAAATAAAAATAAGGGAACAGTCCCTTGTTTTTAACTTCGATTTTTTACTTTTGATCGTATCATGGTTAGCAATTATTTAAAGCTTCAATATACTTTACTGTCTCGGCATATTCGCGCTACAGGACTGCCGGTTTGGCTCGCCTTTCTCCTGTTGTTTGGATTATGTTATTTTGCTTATTATGCATTGGTTCAATATCCGCTTTTTGGTTGTTATGCCCTACTGCTTGGCAATTTCCAAGCACTGTTTCTGCTCACAGAAAAAAACAGAAATGACTTTCTCAAAAATACATACAGTAAATACGATTTCCACAAAATCAGAATATTGGAAAATGGCTTGTTAACGCTGCCGTCCTTCATCATTCTTTTCCTCCACAACCAATGGGGCTATGCAGTGTTATTAGCTATTTTGGCTATTATCTTTGCATTTTTGACATTTAAGGCTTTCGGAAAATCTATTCCGACACCTTTCGCAAAAAAACCTTTTGAATTTATCATCGGATTCCGACGGAGCTACCTGCTCTTGCTTGTATTGTATCTCTTGGCCGGAATCGGCTTTTATGTGGCCAATTCCAATCTTGTTTTATTTTGTGTGGTTTGCATTGCGCTCGCCTGTGTTTTCTATTATCAATTACCGGAACCTATTTTTTACCTTTGGAATAACCATTATACACCAACAGTCTTTCTGATGCGAAAGTTTAAAAGAGGAATTTTACAATGTCTACTCTTGGTACTGCCCCTTCTTTTTCTGTATGTTATAATCTTTCCATCGGATTTATTTAATGTCTGTATTGTATTGGGCGGAATATTACTTTTGCTTCCTTTTGCAATCATCTTAAAATACGTCGCTTATCCACGGGAGATCAATTTCCCCGAAGGTTTTGCATTGGCACTTTGTTTTAGCTTTTACCCCTTGATCCTTGCGCTATTGCCCTTTTATTATATCAAAGCAATCAACAATCTAAAAAACCACTTATGATCGAGCTTACGAATATCAGCAAGTCCTTTGGACGGCATCAAGTGCTCCACGAGATTACTTACACTTTTGAAAGCGGAAAAGTATATGGTATCGTCGGTGAAAATGGCGCCGGAAAGACAACGCTGTTTCGATGTATTGCTGGACTGGAAACCGCCTCGGGAAGTATAAAATCTGATTTGGCGCCGCTCAAAAACAATTTAGGTTACCTGACCTCCGATCCATATTTCCTCTCTAAGCTCACAGGTGAAGAGTATATTTATCTGCTGACAGATGCGCGTGGTAAACAGATCAAAAACCTCAGTGAAAGAAATATTTTCGAGTTGCCCTTAAAAGAGTATGCGAGCGACTATTCCACGGGTATGAAAAAAAAACTAGCCCTGACAGCTACTTTACTTCAGGACAATAATTATTATATCCTTGACGAACCTTTTAATGGCATTGATCTACAAAGCAGCATTATTCTTACGGAGATTATATTACGCTTAAAAGCGATGGGTAAAACGATCCTAATTTCGTCGCATATCTTTTCCACACTAAAAGATACCTGCGATGAAATCTTGGTACTCGAAAATGGCAGAATCAGTAAATCTGTTAACAAAGAACTGTTCGGAGACTTTGAGGAGGAAATGAAAGACAAAATACTACAAAAAGATATCGACAAATTGTGGCTTTAGCATGCCTAACACTTGAGATAAACAATATGGAAAAACACTTACCTATACTGGAAACTGAACGTTTAATTATCCGTCCAATAGAGATGGATGATGCCGCTTATTTTTTCGCGATGGATTCACAGCCGGAGGTTCATACCTTTCTGAATAAGGAGCCTGTTCAATCCATTGAAGAAATGAAAAAAGCCATCGCGCCTATTCAACAACAATATGAAAAATACGGTATAGGCCGTCTAGGGGTCGTTGAGAAATCAAGCAATCAATGGATAGGCTGGACGGGATTTAAATATATTGATGAATTGGAGAACGGACGTATCGGTTTTTTAGACCTTGGTTACCGTTTCAGAACGGAATCTTGGGGAAAAGGCTATGCGACAGAAGCTGCACAAGCCTGCATGCAATATTATAGAGAACAGCTGATCCATTTTGAAGTACATGCCATCACACATACGGGAAATCTGGGTTCAAGACATGTCTTGGAAAAAGTAGGATTTCAGGTGACTGAAGAATTTCATTTCGATCTATGGGATATTCCCTGTTATTGGTATGATTTGGCCACTGACAACGAAACAAGCTAATTATATTAGTTTTAAAAACTAATTTTTTTAACTTTTCATAGTTTCGCTGGGATAAAACAAAATGGTTTTGTATTTTTACACGTTCGAATAAAATACTATTTCGAACATTTCTGTATTGTACAATTTAATCTATTGCTGAGTAAATGAGTGACGAAACGAACTTCCCAACGGAAGATAATCAAGAAGAACTGGGATCAGGAAAAACAGAGAGCGGAAGTCAGACGATACCTTTATCAGGACTATACGAAAACTGGTTTTTGGACTATGCATCCTATGTTATCTTGGACAGAGCCGTACCACATATCAATGACGGTTTGAAACCCGTACAACGTCGTATCCTCCATTCCTTAAAGGAAATGGATGATGGAAGATATAATAAAGCTGCCAACGTCATTGGTAACACGATGAAATATCACCCACATGGTGATGCTTCTATCGGTGATGCCATGGTACAATTGGGACAAAAAGATCTCTTGATTGACTGTCAAGGTAACTGGGGTTTCCCAATTACGGGTGACTCTGCTGCTGCTCCACGGTACATCGAGGGAAGATTATCCAAATTTGCAAATGACGTTGTCTTCAATCCCGAAACGACTGAGTGGCAATTAAGTTACGATGGACGGAATCGCGAACCTGTCACCCTTCCTGTAAAATTCCCGTTATTATTGGCTCAAGGTGCCGAAGGGATTGCTGTTGGTTTAGCGACCAAGATTATGCCCCACAATTTCATTGAGCTAATTGACGGATCAATTCAGGTATTACACGGTGAACGTCCGAATATCTTCCCAGACTTCCCTACGGGTGGTATGGCCGACGTTTCAAATTATAATGAGGGGCAACGTGGTGGTAAAATCCGTGTACGTGCAAAAATTGAAGAACGCGACAAAAAGACGCTCGCAATTACAGAAATTCCATTTGGAACGACAACCGGCGGTCTGATTGAAAGCGTGGTTACCGCAAACGATAAGGGAAAAATTAAGATCAAAAAAATCGAGGATAATACAGCGGGAAATGTAGAGATCATTGTACATTTGGCTCCTGGAATTTCTCCCGATGTAACGATCGATGCATTATATGCCTTTACCGCCTGTGAAGTCTCTATCTCTCCTAACACCTGTGTTATCAAGGATGAGAAACCTCACTTTATGAGTGTCAACGACATTCTGACTGAAAACACAATAAACACCAAAAATTTATTGAAACGAGAATTGGAGATTCGTTTAAACGATCTTCAAGAAAAAATCTTCTTCAGTAGTTTATTAAAAATATTTATTCAAGAGGGGATGTACAAGCATCCGGATTATGAAAATGCAGGTGACTTTGAGGTTGTTGTGCAAGTTCTGAATCGCTTATTTGAGCCTTTCTTCGATCAATTTTACCGCGAGATTCGTCCAGAAGATTACAAAAAATTGATCGATAAACCAATGAGTAGCATTACACGTTTCGACGTTAAAAAAGCGGACGAAATGATGAAAACACTCGAAAATGAGATCAAAGAAGTCAAGCGTCATCTACGTCAATTGACGGAATATGCCATTGCATGGTTTGAGAAATTGCGTGATAAATATAGTAAAGACCGCGAGCGTAAAACTGAACTGCGGGTATTCGACAAAGTAGAAGCGACCCAAGTTGCGCTAGCAAATACCAAACTATATGTCAATCGCGAAGAAGGATTTATTGGTTCGGGAATGAAGAAAGATGAGTTTGTATGCGACTGTTCGGATATCGACGATATTATTGTATTCCGCGAAGATGGCAAATATGTTGTCAGTAAAATTCAGGATAAAGTATTTGTTGGAAAAGGAATTATCCACGTTGCTGTTTTCAAAAAAGGTGATGAACGGACAATCTATAACGCCATCTATAAAGAAGGTGAAACTGGAACCAGTTTTATCAAACGTTTCTCGGTAGTAGGAGTTACGCGAGATAAGGAATATGATGTGTCCAAGGGATCCAAGGGCTCAAAAATCCTGTATTTCACAGCCAATCCCAATGGTGAAGCGGAAGTCGTTAATATACAGCTTAAGCCGCACACAAAATTGCGTAAGTTGAATTTTGACATGGACTTTGCCGAGATTGCAATCAAGGGCCGTGCTTCACAAGGAAACATTGTATCAAAATATCCTGTCAAAAAAATCAGCTTTAAAAGCTCTGGAGTCTCCACACTAGCAGGACGAAAAATATGGTACGATACCATCATGAAACGTCTAAACGCAGATGAGCGTGGACAATACCTTGGCGAGTTTGACGGCGACGACAAGATATTAGTAGTCCTTTCGGATGGTAGCTACGAATTAGCAAACTTTGATCTAAGCAACCACTTCGACGAGAAAATGATCCGGATCGAAAAATATTATCCAGACCATATCTATACAGTCGTGCATAAGGACGGCAAGAGCGGAACGTACTTTGTCAAACGTTTTAAATTTGACGATCAGCCTATTGGAAAACGTATTTCCTTTATCAATGAAGATGCAGGATCCAAACTGATCCTGATGAGTAATGCAGCTGAACCGATGGTCAAATTGGAGATTTTAAAAGGCAAATCCCAAACGGAAGAAACCCTTGATCAACCTTTGACTGAAATTATTGACGTAAAAGGAATAAAAGCGCAAGGAAACCGCCTATCTTTCCATACCGTAAAATCGGTTACACTATTGACAGCGGATGAAGATTTAAGTCAAAAAAGTAAAGAAAAGGCAGCCGAATCAAGTACTGATACCACAGAACCAACAGTTGATAGTACGACGACAGAAGTTGACAGTTCCGTGAACGAAAAAGAGGTCGAGTCAACCGAAAAAAATGACGACATCAAATTGGAGATCACCAATCCAAATGATATTCAAATCGATGATAAAGGACAGATGGAAATGTTCTAACTCATATTAAATACACAAAAAAAGCTCGAATAAATATTCGAGCTTTTTTTTGGGATACAACACCTTAAATATTGTCTTTTTAAAAATATTGTCTTTTTAAGCTTTAAATTCTTTTAGGAATTTTTGAAGTTTTGGAGCAATGACTACTGAACAAAATGGATTTTCAGGATGATCATTGAAATAATTATGATGATAATCTTCTGCCAACCAAAATGTAGACGCAGGTTCTACCGCTGTGACAATAGGGTCCTCGTAAACATCCTCATTTTCCAATTCATCGATAAAATTCTGTGCTAAGATCTCTTGTTCTTCATTATGATAAAAAACAACTGATCGATACTGCGTACCCACATCGTTACCTTGACGGTTTAATGTCGTCGGGTTATGGGTCTTAAAGAAGATTTTCAAGAGATCTTCATAATTCACCAGCTCGTCGTCATATTCTAGCTCGACAACCTCAACATGATCAGTTGTCCCCGTACAGACCTGCTCATAAGTCGGCTTATCTACATGTCCCCCCATATAACCAGGTAATACCGATGTTACCCCTTCAGTGTTTTGGAAAATAACTTCTGTACACCAAAAACATCCTCCTCCAAATGTTGCTTTCATACTTTTATAACCTTGCGTATTTTACTCTCACTTTTATAAACCTATAGCCGATGCATCAGCTGCGGCTATAGGTTTAAACAAATATAATGATTAATCGGCAATGATATACCTTGCTTTCATCGCTCCTCGAACCCGTAAGCCCCTATTTTTACTATTTATAGTAGTGCTTTCCTTTAATCAATAAATCTTGTTGTTTACTGTCACAAACCGCATAGGAAAAACCTTGTTGTAGCGCATAGGCACCATATTCCCCTTTTTTATTAATTGCTAAGAATCCAACTTGGATTTCCTTTGCAATTGCAGGCTTCTTCTTAACGATACGCATAACAGCTTCCTTACAGGCATCTTCGGGAGAATAACCCTGACGCATCAATTCGACTACCAAAAAACTACCTACATTTCGGATAACTTCTTCACCAACTCCGGTCGAAGTAGCACCCCCAACTTCATTATCGACATAAAGTCCGGCTCCAATAATAGGGCTATCTCCTACCCGACCATGCATCTTGAAAGCCATACCACTCGTGGTGCAGGCTCCAGAAATATTTCCATTGGCATCCAACGCCAACATACCGATCGTATCGTGGTTGTATTGATTTCCCGGCAAACGTTCTGCGGCAAAAGATTGGTTTTCAATATTGGCTACAGGTTTGTATTTTTTCTCTTTCAACCATTCCTTCCAGGCCTTTTCACCTTCCGGGGTCAGTAGATTTTCTTCCTTAAAACCATTTTCTAACGCAAATTGCAATGCGCCTTCGCCTACTAGCATGACATGGGGTGTTTTTTCCATAACCAGCCGTGCTACAGATATTGGATGTCCAATTTTTTCCATTCCGGCAACAGCACCGCAGTTACCATCCGCATCCATGATACAAGCATCAAGTGTGACGTGACCGTCGCGATCTGGATAACCACCTTTACCAACTGTCATATTTTTGAGATCAGCCTCGGGTACACGTACGCCTTGTTCAACGGCATCCAATGCCTTACCACCTTTCGACAATATTTCCCAAGCGGCTTTATTTGCTGCGATCCCAAAGTCCCAAGTTGAAATTACAATAGGGTATTTTTTAACACTGCCTTTTGCTGCAATCGTCAATCCTTTCGCATCAAATGCGGTTAATGTCCCCATTGTCGTCGCAGCAATCAAACCTTGCCGAATAAAATCACGTCTTGAACTCATTTCCTTATTACTATTTTATAAAACTATCGCTATTTATTAATCCGGCAAAAAACAATCATTAAAACTGCTTTCAGTCTACCGAATACAAGAAATTTTCATCATTGACTGTACAAGTGCATCACTTTCTTTTCTAGCATATTACACTATCTTGCATCAGATCTCCCCCAAACCTACTTCGTCAATATCCGCTGTAAAATGTTATGCTACATTTTTACAGCTTCGCCGTAAACGGAAGAAGAATGTTGCCGTCACAATCAATAAGCAATATTACAAAATGGTTTTAGCAAATAGATGATTTAATTAAAATTAAACCTAAAAATTCGTTTTTTAGCAACATAACATCAAAATCACTTAAAAATCGACAATAAAAATTGACTTATATTATGAATTAATCCTATCTTTAGAAACAAACTAATTCGCATGAAAAACACTCTTAAATTCGCTATTTTAGCTTATGCAAGCCTTATAGGGGTTGAAAGCAGTCAGGCGCAGCAGCTAGATTCCACGACTTATTTCACGATCAAAGAGTTGCAAGAAAACGTAAAACGTGAATTTGCTCCCGATAAAAGAACCAAGATCGTGGCCATCCAGAAAGCGGATATAGCACAGAACCAATATGTGCTCGAAACAACTGAAAAAAATGCTAAATTCGTTTTAGAGCAAAAGGCAAAAGATATATCAGCCAATATTCAAGTACAGCTCTTGCCCGATGCAAGTGTAGGCGAAAAAACGACTGGAGTAATCAGACTCTCCGTCGCAAATATGCGCACATTTCCAGATAATGCTGCCGAGCTGACTAGCCAGGTTTTATTAGGAACGCAAGTTGACCTTCTTCAAAAAAAGAGCGGTGACTACCGTGTCCGTACACCCGACGGCTATATCGCATGGGTTCCTAGTTCGTCTATTGAAGCCATGGACAAAACCATGCTGGCCAATTGGCGACAAGCGGAAAAAGTGATTTATACAGCTGAATTTGGAAAATCATATTCTGAACCCAATGAAAAAAGCCAGCGGGTATCTGATCTCGTTTATGGTGACATCCTTCAATTGAAAGGACAGAAAGGCAATTTTTATGAAATTGCCTATCCGGATGGACGTTTAGGTTATATTAAAAAATCAGAAAGTCTAACCTTAAAAAATTGGTTTGAAACACGCCAACCTACGGCGGAAAATATTATTGCCAGTGCAAAAACAATGTTGGGTCTACCCTATTTATGGGGTGGGACATCAGTAAAAGGCGTAGATTGCAGCGGTTTTACTAAAACAAGTTTCTTTATGAACGGCTTCGTAATTCCGCGAGATGCATCGCAACAAGTACTTGCAGGTGAAAAAATCGACATTTTAGATCAAGAAGGGCATTTCGACCCTGAGAAAGCACTTAAAAATCTGAAACCGGCAGACTTATTATTCTTTGCGGCAGGCAAAAATAGCAATCCTAATGCGCGTGTAACACACGTTGCACTCTATATCGGCAATGGAACCTTTATTCATGCTGCAGGCTTGGTACGGATCAACAGCATGCTAAAGGATGCAGCTAACTATGATGATTTTCAAACCCGAACTGTGGTTGCTGCACGCCGTTACCTCGGAGTTCACGATAGCGCAATACAGAAAGTCGTTGAAAACAATTACTACAACAATAAATAAACATAGCGATGAGCAATCAATCTGAATGGATTAGTAAAGATTTTGGGGCCTTTAAATTAAGGTTTCGGCCTTACACGCTAACTTTGCGCCATGTCTTTACAGTAGCTTCCTTTAGCCGAAGCACAACACCGGTTGTATTGACCGAATTAGAGTATGATGGCGTTATCGGTTATGGCGAAGCGAGTATGCCACCCTATCTTGGCGAGTCGCAAGATAGCGTGATTTCGTTTTTGAATCAAATTGATCTCACAGGTTTTAACTCACCTTTTCAAACCGAAGAGATTCTGCATTATATTGATCAGCTTGCTTCGAAAAACACGGCTGCAAAAGCGTCCATTGATATTGCCCTACATGATATCCTTGGTAAAATTATGAACCAGCCCTATTATAAAATCTGGGGGTTAAATCCTGACCTTATCCCACCGACGTCCTACACCATCGGAATCGATACAGAAGAAATGATCCGCCAAAAAGTTGCCGAGGCTGATCAGTTTAAAATTTTAAAGGTGAAGCTGGGGCTCGACACCGACAAAATGATTATTGATACCATCCGTCAGGTTACGGATCGACCATTATGCGCCGATGTGAACCAGGGTTGGAAAACACGTGAAGAAGCCTTGGAGATGGCGCATTGGCTTGCAGAAAGAAATGTTTCTTTCTTAGAACAGCCTATGCCTAAAGAGCAGATCGATGATAATGCTTGGTTGACAGAACATAGCCCAATTCCCACAATCGCCGACGAAGGATGCCAACGATTGGTCGATGTGCCGGGTTTAAAGGGGGTTTATTCGGGTATTAACATTAAACTGATGAAATGCACGGGCATGCGCGAAGCGAAGCGAATGGCAGAACTTGCTCGTTCTTTGGAAATGAAAGTTATGATCGGCTGTATGACAGAAACTTCTTGCGCCATCAGTGCAGCGGCACAACTTGCACCATTAACAGACTGGGCAGATCTAGACGGTGCTTTATTAATTGCAAATGATATATACGACGGCATGACCGTGGTAAATGGCAATTGCCTTCTCCCCGACCGTCCGGGAATTGGAATTGTAAGAAAATAACCCTATATTCAGTGCAATGTTTTTTTCTTAAAGAAAAGATTGCACTGAATTGCTATCGCAAGTTTGACCAACACTCGACAGCACCAAAATATTAACAACTAAATTAATCAATTCACACTTTTATGAAACAACATGTGCTCACAACGTTGTGTCTCATAGCCTGTAGTTCGATGCAGTCTTTATATGCACAACAGATCCAAATTGCTGGTAAAATAACAGACAGCAACGGAAAACCAATTAGCGGAGTTACGATTAATGTAAAAGGCGCTAATCAAGGGACATCCACAAACGAAAATGGCCTGTTTACCCTAAACGCAAACGCCAATGCAACATTGAGTATATCTGCCGTAGGTTATAGCTCACAAGAAGTACAGGTCAATGGCCGCAAAACTATCGGTATTTCACTTAACAGTGATGAAAAAGCTTTGGACGAAGTCATTGTCATTGCTTATGGAACGGCTAAAAAAAGCACCTATACCGGTTCGGCGGCACAAATAAAATCAGATGCTATTGATAAACAACCTGTCACCTCTTTTGAAAAAGCACTTACCGGTCGTGTCGCGGGTCTACAAATGTCAAATGGATCGGGGCAAGCGGGGGCTACTTCGGCGATTCGTATTCGAGGCATAGGCTCCATGAACGCATCGAATGAGCCATTATATGTTATTGACGGTGTTCCAGTTATTTCGGGAAGTGTCGGACAAATGGGAGATTACATTGTTAATACAAACAACGTCATGAGCACATTAAATCCGAGTGATATAGAATCAATCTCTGTGCTTAAGGACGCCGCTGCCTCTTCTCTTTATGGATCCCGAGCCGCAAATGGCGTCATCATCATCACCACCAAAAGGGGTAAAAATGGAGATCCAAAGATCAATGTCAAGTCTTCTATTGGCATTAGCCCTTCCTGGGCAACAAAAAATAATGAACCTGCTTCCGTACAGGATCAAATCAACATGCTTTATAGCGTTTTATATGATTCTAGAATAGCAGCTGGTCAAACCGCTGAACAGGCGAATAAAAATACTTTATTCCGCTTAAATTCCTTGGACTGGAATCCAAATTCGGCAAATTATGGTAAGCCAACTTCTTCTTATGGTTTTGGTATTCATGGTTATCAATTTAGTACGGATGGGACCACCCAATGGGAGAACGTACATATTTCAGGAAAAACTGATGGTGTCGTGAATAGAGATGGTCAATATTATGACTGGAACAATGCTTTATTCAGAACGGGAATATTCAACAGTAACGATATTTCGGTAAGTGGAGCAACTGAAAAAACCAATTATTATGCTTCCTTAGGCTATACGCAGGACAAAAGTAGGGTGATCGAGAATAATTTTGACAGAATTAATGGGCGGATTAATTTGACGCAAACAATTGGAAAATATCTTGAATTTGGATCAAATGTCAACTACGCCAACAACAAGCTTATTGGAATGAATGACACCCGAAATACAGGAACAAATTACCTGTATCAAACCAGTAATTTATTATGGCAGATGTATTGGCCAACGGATTATAAAACTGGTAAGGAATATACGGCTCGCTACGGTAGTCTTGCATACAATCCTTTATACTATAATAAAGAATGGGAAAACTCTTCGAAAACGAGCAAATTATCAGCTATAGAATCTCTATCATTGAAGTTATTGCCTGAACTTACCTTGAAGACTATTTTCTCCTATGACAGAACAGAGGTCAAAGATCATATTTACTATAGTGCGAAACATTATAACGGAATGGCAGATAATGGCCGTGTTACCGAGGTTTCTACGTCCATTGAGAAATTGGTATCATCCACAACCGCCAATTACAACAAAAGCTTCGGCTTACATCATATCGGGTTGTTAGCAGGCTTCGAGGCTGAAAAAAATACAACGGATTTTATCCGTGCCACGGGGAAAGATCTACCATCCTCTTCCCTTCATACGGTCGCCACTGCAGGTATATTGGATGCATCGGCCTATTCTTGGGGCAATAATATGATGTCTGTACTATCGCGGGCCGAGTACAATTATGATGAACGCTATTTTGCATCAGCATCCTTTAGAAGGGACGGTTCATCACGCTTAGCACCAGGTCCTCGTTGGGGTAATTTTTGGTCTTTAGCCGGCTCCTGGAATCTGGCAAAAGAATCTTTTATTAAAGGGATTGAGGAAATCAACAACCTCAGAATCAAAGGTTCATATGGCGTAAATGGAACATTACCTACCGACCTTTTTGCCTGGAGAAATCTGACAAGCTATTCCAACAAATACATGACGCAGCCAGGAGGTGGTCTAAATAATCTAGGCAATCCGGACGTCGCTTGGGAGAAAAATTACTCCACAAACGTCGCATTAGAATTTGGCCTGTTCCGCAACAAACTATTTGGTACTATTGAATATTTTAACAGAGACTCGAAGGACCTACTACAGAACGTTCCAATCTCCACAATAACTGGTTTCGGCTCCATACTGCGAAATGTTGGTGAAATGAACAATAAAGGGATCGAGATTGAATTAGGTTCAGATATCGTTAAAAACGAAAATTGGAAATGGACATTAAGCGCAAATGCCGCAATCATCGGATCTAAAATTACAAAATTATATGGTGGACGGGATATCGTTTGGTTCGATCCCACAGGGGGAGACGATAGAGCCCGATTTATTTACCGTGAAGGAGAGTCATCCTTATCATTCTTTGGCTTGGAATGGGCAGGTACCGATCAAACCAATGGTAAAAATGTCTGGTATACAAATGATGGCACTAATGGCGACTTTATATTTAATGGAAAGGCGGCAAGTTATGACTACAAAAAAGCGAAACAAACCATCATCGGAAATGCAAATCCTAAGTTATACGGAGGTATAAACTCTGATGTTGACTATAAAAACTTTTCACTAGGATTTAATTTCGCTTATAAAATAGGCGGTAAACTTTATGACGCTACATCCAAAGATGTTGCCGACGATGGCTATTATTGGGAGCGAATTCATGCGGCTTATTTTACGGAAAACAGCTGGTCACCATCAAATACCGGAGGATCTTACCCAATGGTAACGGGAAGAGATCTGGAAGATGTTAACCAAATCAGTAGCAGGCAGCTATTTGACGCATCCTATCTTAGATTAAAAAACATTTCTTTGAGCTATAGATTACCAAATGAGTTTTTAAAGCGGGCCGGCATTTCCAATGCAAGAGTATTTTTCAATGGAAGCAATTTGTTGACTGTTTCGAAATATAAGTATATGGATCCGGAAGTCAACCAGTTTGGTACGCGCGGTTGGGAAACACCATTGGCAAAAACATACACTTTTGGTGTCGAATTTAGTTTTTAATAAAAAAAACAGTATTATGAAAAAGCTTTTTATTGCCTCGTGCATAACAATATCATTAGCAATCAGCTCTTGTAGCAACTTTCTGGATGTCACACCGACTAATATGGGTGACTCTAATTCCTCTATCCAAACTGCTGCCGACGCAAAAGTTATCATCAATGGGTTAATGAGTAAAATGGCAAACGTCGCCTACTACGGACGAAATTTCCCACTCTATGCTGATGCTAAAGGAGGAGACTTTACGATAGCATCTCAGGGTCGCGGTTATGATTATCTTTATGTTTTTAATCATTCAGCCTCTTCTAATCCTTACTCAGGTATCTGGACACAAGGATTTCATGCACTTGTGCAGATTAATAATCTTTTGACGAATATCGATAAACTAGTCGCTGCCGGTTCAACCGAAAATTTTAATACCTACAAAGGACAAGCATTGACCGCAAGAGCCCTCATCAATTTTGATCTTGTGAGGCTATATGGAAAACCCTACAATATGGATAAATCTTCCCTTGGTATTCCTAATGTGACAAAAGTCCTCGAATATAGTACGCAGGAAAAACGCATTTCTGTCGAAGAAAACTACAAACAAATTGTACAGGATCTAAAGGATGCGGAAAACATTTTGCCAAAATCTAAATCGGATGGATATTTTAACTTTTTCGCCAATAAAGCGCTTCAAGCTCGCGTGTACCTTTACATGAACGATTATGAAAACGCGCTAAAATCCGCTCAAGAAGTAATAGACTCCAAAGTTTACACATTATATAGCAATGAAAATTGGGTAAAATCCTGGACAGGTATGTTTGGAACTGAATCTATTCTAGAATTGGGTGTTTATCCGAATGAAGCTGATGCAGGGACTAGTTCACTGGGTGCGATGTTCCGCAGAAAAGGACATGGCAGTACAGCCATATTGGGAAACTTTATAGCCGCAGATCCATTCTTGGCCAAACTTAAGAAAGACGAGACAGATGTCAGATGGGGTGTTATGGCGTATGATGAAGTCGGCACCACCCATTTAGGAGCGGTTTATAAATATAGCGGTAGCACCACGCTTGCCGGTGATAAAAATTCAACAGCAAATAGTACCGCTGTCAATATTAAGGTCATCCGTTTGTCCGAAGTATATCTTATCGCTGCTGAAGCTGCTCTACTAAAATCATCTCCTGACAAGGTCCTTGCAGCAAATTACCTGAATGCAATACGCCAACGTTCTCCAAAATTAGATGTCGCGACCTCAGGCACGATTACTTTAGATATGATTGCCGATGAGAGAAGCAAAGAGCTCCTTGGAGAAGGTCATCGCTTCTTTGATATGATGCGCTGGAACAAATCGATAACTTTTGATGATGATTTAGGAAATATAAGCACAACAAATAGACAAAAAACGATCGATAGAACCTTCTTTAAAACCATTCTTCCTATTTCACTGGATGAGATGAATGCAAACCCAGCTATAGCAAATCAACAGAATACCGGCTACTAGTAGTCTCAAAAAAGAAAAAAGGTCACNNGTGACCTTTTTTCTTTTTTGAGCTATATTAAGCATTCCTGACTTATCTGATTTTTATACTGCTGTTGCCTTGGTTTTTTCAAATCGACCACCCAACCATTAACTACGGCGTAAATGATCTTACCTTCTTTCCGAAGGAAAAAATCCGCCTGAGCTCCGAGAGCTAATTGTTGTGAAAATTCTATAGCTTTTTTAGTTAATACACGAATTGGAAGGTTATGCAAAACTTCTCCCGGGATCACATTTTCAATCATAACAGCGGCATAGCCTTTTTCAAGTAATCCCATCACGATGGCATCATCTAAATCTGCCAACGAAGCAAATGGCTCCATATACATCTTGGCTGGGCCAAACTCCATTCCTGTAACATCAATATCTACATAACCATAAAAATCTTGCAGATCGCCAATATCTTCAACAATACCCTCTACGTAATAGTCTGATCCAATTGTCTTTTCATTCTGCCGGATGGCAACATCGACAAGCAATGTTTTTCCACTCCGCTCAATGGTCAAATTTCTCAGCAACACATCATGGAGCTTTTCATCATTGAAGGGAATTGCATCGTAATCGGTAATCGAATGCTGTTTAAAGGATTGGTCAGCAATTTCCTCAAATGCTTTAAACAAAGCCACGAAATTACATTTTCGGACCAGCATTTTTTCGATATCACCAACATAAGCTCCTGATTCAATTAAAATCGTCCTGGCGCCCCATTTTTGAAAATTATCACCGAAACCGCGCGGTGTATGCTCATCGTCATATTTTGCCACTGCATTTGGAACAAATTCCTGAAGGATCTTGTTTATTCCGACAATCACCCGCATCGCATCTCCCCGAGTTTTATTGATACTCCGCGCATAGTCATAAGCAGGCGCCAATAAGGAAATTGTCACTGGCGTATTTGTTCCGGGAATGTTGTAGTAATTGTTTTGGTTATGCAGGTTAAAAGCAAAATCAGGTTTTAGCAACATGGCTTGCGACTTCAATAAGGCTCCTTCCACTGTTGCTGCTGCCCTTGCATCTCTGTTCATATCCACATCCATGGCTGTCCTACGCTGAAACCTTTCGGTTCCATCAGGATTTAGCATCGGAATAAAATATAAAGTCATTTTTGATGCGATGTCATCTCTAAAGGCATCAAAACCATCATTTTTCCCGCCAAAGAAATTAAATAGATCAAACAGGGCCATTGTCGCCGTAGGTTCATCACCATGCATTTGTGACCATAAAAGTATCTTGATTGGCCCTTGTCCGTATTGTAGTCGAAAGATCAAACGATCTTCAGTGGACTTCCCAATTTCCGCTACAGTGAAACGTCCATAGCTCCTGATATTTTCTAATAACGGTAAAATATCAGCATGTTTAAATCTTCTATGCATCAAAGCCTTTTCTTCATATAAAGAAAAGGCTTTGATGAAATCAACTTTTACTAATTTCATATTAATCTTTTAATGCAGGCTCCATTAAAGCAATTGTACCTTGAGAAGCATCTACACGGACTTTTGCTCCTACGGGCAAAATAAACTGTTCGGCAATATGCCCAACGACAGCCCCTGTATACGCCGGAATTTTCAAAGGTTTGATATAATCATTGAACAGTTGGTCAAGTGTTACGGATCCATAGCCAGCAGATGGTTTGCAATTGGTGCACTTGCCAAAAATAAAGCCCTTAATTACGCCTAATATACCCGCATTTTTCAATTGACAGAACATCCGATCTACCCGTTCCATATCTTCGTCTACCTCTTCAATAAAAAGAATTTTATCTTTAAAGTCCGGCAGATAAGGTGAACCACATAATCCGGTCAATACGGTCATATTCCCACCCAACAATATTCCTTCTGCTATGCCAGGATGAATCGTTGCTATTCGGTCTTTGGTCTGTACAATGGTATCCCCCTTCAACTTGGGATTCTCAAATATCGCTGGCTGATTGGCAACAAACTGGGCTTTAAAAGCCTCTGCAAGTTTTTGGGTCCATGTACTGATACCTACTGCGCCATGAAATGTAACAAGTCCTGTTTTTGTATACAGGGCCAAAAGAAGCGCTGTTATATCTGAATAACCCAATAGAATTTTGGGATTATTGAAAATCAGTTTATAATCTAGCCGATCTAAAAGGCGCGAAGTACCCGATCCACCCCTGATACAGACAATCGCTTTGACAGTCTTATCTGCAAACATATCGTGTATGTCGGCAATACGCTCCTGATCTGTACCGGCCAAATTACCGTAGCGACTGCGAATATGTTTACCTTCTTTTACTCTAAAACCCAGTGTCTCGAATATTTCACGCGCAATGCTAATGGACTCTTCCTCATCCAATACACCTGCAGGTGTAATTAAACCTATGGTATCCCCCAATTTTAACCTCGTTGCAAGCAAAGCCGCTTGGCCGTACAATTCATTTTTGTCTCCGGTTGGCAATCCCATTCCCAGTACAGGAATAGACAACATGCTTAAAGCAACCGATTTTAGAAAGGCTCTTTTTTCCATTGTTAAATACTATCGGTTGAACAACAGACGTTCACCAGCACCTTTCTCAATAAGTCGCCCATTGGAGAAAGCAAGTTTACCTGATACGAAAGTATGTTCAATCGTTGAACTAAATGTGTGTCCCTCAAATGGTGACCAGCCACATTTTGACAGGATATTTGCTTTCGAAACCGTATAAGGTTTATTCAGATCGACCAACACAAGGTCGGCCCAATATCCCTCACGAATGTAACCTCTATCTTCGATTTGGAACAATGTAGCCGTATTGTGTGCAGATTTTTGCACCAATTGTTCCAGGGTCATTTTTCCCGCTTTGACCATATCCAACAAGGCTTGCAATGCATGCTGTACAAGAGGTCCTCCGCTTGGCGCTGAAGCATAGGGCTGCGATTTTTCCTCCATTGTATGCGGAGCATGATCTGTCGCTATCACATCGATATGCCCATCTAATAAAGCTTTTAGAATTTGGTCGCGATCATTGGCTGTTTTTACAGCTGGATTCCATTTGATAAAATTACCTTTTGAAGCATAATCCTGATCAGAAAACCAAAGGTGATGGATACAAGCTTCAGCCGTTATTTTTTTATCCTTTAATGGAATATCATGACTAAATAATGCAATTTCTTTGGCTGTTGATATATGAAGGATATGCAAGCGTGTATTATGCTTTTTTGCCAATTCGACAGCTTTCGACGAGGATAAATAGCAGGCTTCCTCAGAACGAATCAATGGATGCATCTCAATTTTCAATCCATCCTCACCATATTTTTCCTTAAATAGGGCCAGATTTGCCTTTATCGTCGCCTCGTCTTCACAATGCGTAGCCACCAAGGTCGGAGCATTCGCAAAGATCCCTTCCAACGCTTTTTCATTATCCACCAACATATTCCCTGTAGATGACCCCATAAAAACTTTGATACCACAGACATCTCTTGGATTAGTTTTAAGCACCTCCTCAAGATTATCATTAGCCGCCCCCATAAAGAATGAGTAATTGGCCAATGCATTTTTTGCTGCAATATCATATTTATCTTGAAGCAACTGCTGAGTCAACGTATTCGGGACAGTATTAGGCATTTCCATGAAGGAGGTTGTCCCACCAGCAACTGCGGCGCGGCTCTCATGCCATATATCCGCTTTATAAGTTAACCCGGGTTCTCTAAAATGAACCTGGTCATCGATAAGTCCCGGTAGCAAGTGTAGCCCCTCAGCATTTATCTCCTGATCAGCAGGATGATTAATTTCCTGAGCAATCATTTCGATTCGACCATTGCTGATATATACGTCAGCAACCTCAACTTTACCTTCATTGACTAGTTGTGCAGATTTTATAAGAATAGATGACATGTTGAAATTTTTACTTTGCTTTAGGTCAAAAGTAAAGATTTGTTGCGGTGATATCAAGTCATCTCGAGAAAGAGTTCCCTATAACGATGGCAATTCCTTCACTAAATCCGCTCCTTTCTCTTATGTTAAATTGGAAACATCTGCCCCAGATTTGTCCAGATTTGGCGCAAGGCGAATCGTATAGAATCTATACTGCGGAAAGTTAATCAATAAAAAAAGAGGCTTTGGCCTCTTTTTTTTATTCTTTATCAAATTTGTATCCCACTCCTTTTACAGTGGTTACATAATCGTCTCCTATCTTTTCACGCAGCTTGCGGATGTGAACGTCAATTGTACGGTTAGTCACAACAACAGAATCTTCCCAGATGCTCTTTAAGATCTGTTCACGCGTAAACACCTTATTCGGTTTTGAAGCCAACAAATATAATAGCTCAAACTCTTTCTTTGCAAGAACGATCTTTTGTTCCCCTTTGTAGACTAAGAAAGAATCTCGATCAATAACCAAATCGGCAATTTCAATTTTATCCTGAACGGCAGCATCTGACTCTTCGGAAGCATTTCTTCTTAAGATAGCATTGATGCGACTCATTAGCGCACGCGGTTTGATCGGCTTTGCAATATAGTCGTCTGCACCGACATGAAATCCTGCGATCTCCGAATACTCTTCGCTTCTAGCAGTCAAAAACACCATAAATGTACTTTTGAATTCAGGCATTGCGCGCATGATGCGACAAGCTTCAATTCCGTCCATCTTTGGCATCATCACATCCAAAATGATGAGGTCCGGATTTACTTGTTTAGCAACGTTGATTGCCTCTTCCCCATTTTGCGCTGTAGAGACCTGATAACCTTCACGATTTAAGTTGAATGCAATTAAATCCAAGATATCTTTTTCGTCATCAACAATTAAAATCTTTTGTTTCGAAGAACTCATTTGTCTTATTTTTTTTGCTAAATTATAAACAAAATGATAACAATCAGTTAATCTAATGTTACCAAATTATTAAGTAATATAATATTTAACAATAACAGATTGATTATTTAATTGTTTTCTTCAAAAATGCCTCCAGCTCCTCGCCGCGCAGGTTCTTTGCTATAATAATGCCGTTCGGATCGAGAATATAAGAGGTAGGCAAGGCTTTCACACGGTAATCAATCACAACTGGTGAGCTCCAAGCTTTCAAATCTGATACATGTGTCCAGGTTAACTTGTCATCTTCGATAGCACGCATCCATGAGCCAGGATTATCATCAAATGAAACGGAGAGTATATCAAAGCCTTTAGCGTGGTAAGTATTGTACAACCTAACGAGATTGGGGTTCTCCTGGCGACAAGGCATACACCATGAAGCCCAGAAATCAACCAAGGTATATTTTCCTTTAAAACTCGACAATTTTACCTCTTTGTTGGAAGGCGTAAATGAAGTCAGTTCGGGAGCAGGTTGTCCAATAGCCATTTTTTTTAGCTTTTGGGTCTCCTCCTTAAACTGTGTCACATATCTGTTCTCCGTAAATTCATTCTTTATTTTCTCTGCATAGGTAATGATTTCATTTTCGGCGACTTCGGGATCTAAGGTAGAGATCGCATAAAAACCAGCAAGATCATTGTGTTTATTAGCGAAATCGACGGCTTTTTTTGTATATGTACGCAATTCTTCCGCAAACTTTGATTTATATTCAGCACGAATCTTTTCGATCTCAGCTGCTGTTGAATTGGCTGTCAGCTTAGAAAACACCGTCTGTAAGGAGTCCTGTAAATAATCGCGATAATTTCGCTCTTTGGCAAAAGGCTGTATCGTCTTTGACAATTCAGACCCATCCACTTGATAATCATTTACATCTTTATGAAGATCTGTCTTAAATGTGATCGTCTCCCCCGGAGAAGCAATCAAATCGTACCGATTTTTACCTACACGCAAGGACAACAGTCTGGATTGGCTAGCAGGTCGTACGAACTGAAATTTGTTATTATCGCCAAAAAACATTGAATCTAGCTTGGTATCACCTTCATACAATGAAATAACTTTGATATTGCCAGGATTTTCGACATTTCCAGCGATGGTAAATTGCTCTTTATTTTGGCAACCCATCATCAAACCAACGATCCCTACTGCTAAAAAAACTGCCTTTTTCATCCGTTTATTTTTATTTGTTAAGTACCTATTCCCAATTACGCAAATGGCTTTGCTCTGTTTGATTCACGCTACATGTCACAGCTTTAAGAATCGTGAAAACTATCCGATTTATTCGGATCTCCCAAGGAAGGCGCCGAATAAATCCGATGGCTTGGTATTGTATAAAATTTATTTCAAGAAATCTATTGCTCGCTCAATTGCAACCTTTAATCCAGCAGGGTTCTTACCTCCAGCTGTTGCGAAAAATGGTTGACCACCTCCGCCGCCTTGGATATCCTTAGCCAAATCACGAACAATATGACTTGCGTTCAACCCTTTTTCTTTGGCCAATTCATCTGATATGACGACGGTCAAACTCGGTTTACCTTCAAACTCAGCACCAATGACCAAAAACAAGTTGTTAACAGCTCCCTTTACCGCATACGCCAAAGTTTTTACAGCTTCGGCATTGGGCAGATCAACAATTGTGGACAAGAAATTTATAGATCCAACTTGTTGAATCTTCGCTTCCAGATCTGACTTCAATGCCAAGGATTTTTCTGTAATGCTCTTCTCGACTTCTTTCTTCAAAGCGCCATTTTCGTCGATGATTTTACCTAATGCAGAAACGAAATCCTTTGGATTATTCATAAGCTCTTTCAGGTGATGCACCAATTCGAAATGCTCACGGATAACTGAAGCTGAACGAGTGCCGGTAATTGCTTCAATACGACGTACACCGGCTGCAACAGCAGATTCAGAAACAATTTTGAAAAACCCGATTTGACCAGTTGCTTTGACATGCGTACCACCACACAATTCTTTAGAATATTGATCTTCAAAAGTGATCACACGAACAAAATCGCCATACTTTTCACCAAATAGTGCTGTTACACCAGAATCTAATGCCTGTTGATAAGGGACATTACGTTCCTCTTTCAACGGAATATTTTCACGAATTTTAGCATTGACAATATCTTCAACTTGTTTAATCTCTTCGTCAGTCATTTTCGCAAAATGAGAGATGTCAAAGCGTAAAATATCGGCGTTGACCAATGATCCCTTTTGATTCACATGGCTTCCTAGCACCTGTTTTAGCGCAGCATGTAATAAATGGGTCGCCGAGTGATTGTTTTCAGTATCGATTCTTTTGGATTTATCGACCTGAGCAACAAATGTTCCTTTCAATTCTAATGGCAATTTGTTTGTAAAATGTACAAATAGACCATTTTCCTTTTTTGTATCCGTGATATAAATCTTCTCGCCCGTTTCCTCGGAAACCAATTCTCCAGAGTCACCAACCTGGCCACCACCCTCAGCATAAAAAGGACTGACAGAAAGCACCAATTGGAATTGTTCTTTATTTTTTGCTACAACCTTACGGTATTTAATAACCTCTGTAACGGCAGTTAATGTGTCGTAGCCTACGAATTCAAATCCCTCATCATCATTTACCACAACCCAATCACCTGTATCTATAGCAGTGGCAGCACGAGAACGATCCTTTTGAATTTGAAGTGCTTGGTTGAAACCTTCCATATCAACCGTTAACCCTTTCTCCCGGGCCAATAATTCAGTTAAGTCGATCGGAAATCCGTAAGTATCATAAAGCTCGAAAGCAAAATCTCCATTAATTACGCTGTGGTCCTCTACATAATTTTCAAATCGTTGGACCCCCGTAGACAATGTTCTTAGGAAAGAAACTTCTTCCTCTAAGATTACCTTCTGTACAAAATCCTGCTGTTGAATCAGTTCGTCGAATACACCGGCAAACTGTGATGCCAAGACAGGGACGAGTTCATTAATAAAAGGAGTCTTAAAACCTAAAAATGTATAAGCATAACGCACCGCGCGACGTAAAATACGACGGATCACATAACCAGCTTTATTGTTAGATGGCAATTGACCATCGGCAATTGCAAAACTAACCGCACGAATGTGATCAGACACTACACGCATAGCAATATCAGACTTTTCATCTATACCGTATTTTATGCCTGATTTCCCAGAAATAAAATCAATGGTAGGTGTAAATACATCCGTATCATAATTAGATGTCTTTCCCTGGATGCATCGCACCAGACGCTCAAAGCCCATTCCCGTATCAACATGTTTAGCTGGGAGCGACTGAAGTGAACCATCTTTCAAGCGATTAAACTGCATAAAAACAAGATTCCAGATCTCAATTACCTGAGGGTGGTCGGCATTGACCAAACTCTGTCCTGAAGTTTGTGTACGCTCTTCTGCACTGCGCATATCGAAATGAATTTCGGAACAAGGCCCACAAGGCCCAGTCTCTCCCATTTCCCAGAAATTATCTTTTTTGTTACCAAGGAGAATTCTATCTTCGTCAATCCATTCCTTCCAGAAATCGAAAGCTTCCATATCACGTTCTAAACCTTCTTTTGCATCCCCTTCGAAAATGGTTACATATAAACGATCTTTGTCTAACTTATATACTTCTGTCAACAGCTCCCAGGCCCAAGCAATAGCTTCTTTCTTAAAGTAATCACCAAAGCTCCAATTTCCTAACATCTCAAACAATGTATGGTGGTAGGTATCAATCCCTACTTCTTCCAAATCATTGTGTTTGCCGGAAACGCGCAAACAGCGTTGTGTATCGGCAACACGCGGAAATTTGATGGGTGCTTCACCAAGAAACAAATCTTTGAATTGATTCATCCCCGCATTGGTAAACATTAATGTAGGGTCATTTTTTACAACTACTGGTGCTGAAGGTACTATCTGATGCCCTTTACTTTTAAAAAAGTCCAAAAAGGCTTGACGAATTTCTCTACTTGTCATTTAATTATCTAAAAATATGTGCAAACTTACTCAAAATTGGTAGGTTATGCAATGTAGAATTCCATATATTGACCTTGAAACGACCGTTTTCTCTAAACGAGAAAAACTCCAATATTGACTTTTCAAACAAAAAAATCAGGAGATAACATACAGACAGTTAGAGCACGGGTATTTTATAGGTGGCAAAAATCACAAACTGACATTAAATACAACATTTTAAAAGCGTTATTCGTTATTCATATTTGTCTAAAGCTCGTCAAATTCAACATGTAAAACAACAAAAACTATTTGACTTAAGGTCATCCACAATTACATTTGTTTTATTACATTTGATAGTAAAATAGGGAATCTAGTACACTTTCGCGCACATTCCCTAAAGGCAAAATAAATAAGATTAGATTTTGTAGATTAAATTCCTTCTAATGAAAAAAAACATTCTACTACCGGTAGATTTTTCGGCTCATTCTAATAATGCTGTAGATTACGCAGTGGACCTTGCCCTCGAAAAGGGGTATTCACTCCATCTTTACCACAATTATACTTCAGCTTCTGCAGTATTTGAGGAGGAAAACAGCCGTAATGAGGCTGATTCTCCAACATTCAAAGCTGATATCCTTATTAAAAATCTGGCAGAATCAATAAAATTAAAACATCCTACGCTTGAAATAACAACACAATGTGAGCGCGGTATGATTACAGAAACACTACCCGAGCTCGCCACTCCTAATCGATTTGATTTTGTCATCATGGGAACTAAAGGCATCACCAATGACGACAGCCAGCTAATTGGCAGCACAACCTATGTTATTAGCA
This sequence comes from Sphingobacterium sp. UBA5639, assembly GCF_002421245.1. Classification (NCBI taxonomy): domain Bacteria; kingdom Pseudomonadati; phylum Bacteroidota; class Sphingobacteriia; order Sphingobacteriales; family Sphingobacteriaceae; genus Sphingobacterium; species Sphingobacterium sp. UBA5639. Next base: position 420,678 of record NZ_DIJR01000019.1, on the reverse strand, counting down.
AAAAAGCCAAAATACCTGTCTTGGCCATTCCAACTGAAGCATCCTTTACTCCTATTGACAAAGTTGGCTTACTGTCTAATTTTAAAGAAGAAGAGGTACAAACCGTACAGGATTTTGTCAACATTATCGGCAAGGATTTTGAATTAAAATTGATGCATGTTCACTACGATCATTCCTCAGAAAACAGAATCGAAGACAAGCTTGAAGTATGGAAATATAAGATCAAAAAATATATCGGTGTGACCAATATTGCTATCGAAGTCGATTCAATACAGGGTGATATTGAGGACCTCGATACCGTTCCGGAAGTCATTAATGAGATGATCCATGAGGAAAAGATCAAAATATTATTGGTGACACGATCGAGAAAATCGTTCTTTGAACGTGTCTTCACGCGTTCAGTTGCAAAAGCACTATTTAGTCATCCGTTAGTTCCAATATTTTTCACTAAAGCATAACCTTATAGCCATGTCTAAACTATTAATACCTGTAGATTATTCCGAAAACGCACGAGTTGCCGCATTTTATGCCGCTCAAATCGCAGTGACAACAAACGATGAGATTACACTCTTTCATTCGTTCACTTCACATATCAACAAATTTGCAAATGCGAAGCATTTAGTAGACCCTACCGAGGGAGAAGCCCGCCATCAGATGGAAAAACTTGTAGCTGAACTTCTACAGGAATATCCTTCGCTTAAAATTTCTACCTTATTTGCTAACGGTATTTTAGCGGAAACACTGGATAAACAAGAGATAAAAGAGGTCTATCAAACGGTGATTATGGGTACAAAAGGCGTGACTGGACTTGAATCTGTATTGATTGGAAGCAATACATATGATGTCATTAAAGAGTCGAAGATCCCTGTTTTAGCCATCCCGAAAAACGCGATAAAATTGAAAAATGATAACATTGCGTTATTGACAAATTTCAAACCCGGTGAACTTGAGGTCCTCAAACAAGCCATACCATTGTACGGAAAAAACTTCCACTTACAGCTTATCCATATCAATAAAAACGAACTAGAAATCAACATATTAGGTAAAAAACTTGAAAATTGGATTGAACAGATCATTGCTGAAACCGGTATCGAGGATATTTCCTATATTATCAAGTCGCCAAGTTATTTTGCAGGTTCCCGAGAGAATATTGCAAACGGTATTCATACCATTATCCGGGATGAAGATGTCGATGTTATTTTGATCACAAAAAGCAGGAAAACTTTTTTTCAAAACATTTTTACTGAAAATATTGTTAAGCATCTGGCTTTTGAAATTGAGGTGCCAAACTTTTTTGGGCGAGTAGAGTAACCAAATAATTTTTGGCAAATTTATTGCAAGAGTGTTCAGTGAGTTAATTTAACAACAGTATTATAGTAGATAATTTTACAAACACGCATTATGAAAATTAGCCTTAAAAAATCAGGATTACTTGTTGCGGCAGGAATTTTATCCACCGCATCCTTTGCGCAAAGCACAAAAGAAGCATCTATTGAAGGCACAACACCATTAGGCTCGGCAACACAATATAGAACGTGGTCGATCGGTGTGGGAGCAGGTGTAACGAGCTTGCAAAATATCGCCAAGTTTAACAATGGTGGTTACGATAAACTGGATTGGAATTTGGGTTATAGTGCTTACATCAAGAAGCAGATCTCCCCATCCTTTGGATTGAAAGCTACTTATTTTGGTGGAAAAACATCAGGCTATGTTAATAGCGATAAACAGACAGGATTTGAAACTAAAACACCTTGGTCTGTAGCGTTGTCGGGCGAGTTTTTAGCAGCAAATACCAACTGGAGATTTTTCAACAGCTTTATTAAACCGTACGCATCCATTGGTGTTGGTGTAATGAACGCCGAGACCGCTGGAATCGCTAACGGGAACAGAGGAGAATATGGTGACTCGTATTCTAAGATTTATGTACCGGCAGATTTTGGTTTTAAATTCGCCGTAGCAAAAGGTATCAACTTTGAACTTGGTTACCAATTGAATTGGGCGAACCAACGTTTTGACAACAGAATGGGTACCGATAACCCAGTGGGTCAACAATACAAAAATGACTTATTCACTTATGCTCACGCAGGCCTAGAATTTGCATTGGGTAATGGTAGCAAACCTGCTTTAAACAATTCTAACCCTGTCGCAACGCTTGTCAATGACTACACGGTTAAGTACGATGACTTAAAGGCTCAAAATGATGCGTTGAATGCTAAAAATCAAGCGTTACAAGGACAGTTAGATGGTCTCAACAATGATCTAAAAGATGACGACGGCGATGGTGTGGCTAACAAATACGATAAATGCCCAGGTACACCTTCTGGTGTCCAAGTGGATGGATCGGGTTGTCCAATTGTCGTTAAAAACGAAACCAAAGTCGTAGAGAAAGTTGTGGTTACAGAAGCAGATAAGAAAGTTGTTGCTGATGCGATCAAAAACTTGGAGTTTGATTTAGGTAAAGCAACTATTCGCTCCAGCTCTTATGCGACATTGAATAGAGTTGCCGCATTATTGATCGAGAAAAATTTTAGTTTAAAACTCGCAGGTCACACCGACAATACAGGTTCACGCGAATTAAATATGCGTTTGTCTAAAGAACGTGCAGAAGCGGTAAAAGCATATTTAGTATCTCAGGGTGCTAATGCGTCGCGTATCGAAGCAACCGGATATGGTCCAGACCAACCAATTGCATCCAATAAAAATGCAGCGGGCCGTCAACAGAATCGCCGTGTTGAATTTACACTTTATTAATAACTAACAAATTACACTAATAAAAAGGTGTTTTTAAACAGAAACACCTTTTTATTTACCAAATGTCATATTTCAACTACAAACCTATAGTGAATTTAATTTTTAACTTATTACTTTTGCATCGGTTTATACAAACACAAATTATATGAAACTAAAATTACAATTCGTACTCGCGCTTGCATCTGCGGGCTTATTTGCGAATACAGCAAATGCTCAAAATGCAAAAGCATCATCCATTGAAGGAACAACACCATTTGGACCAGCTACACAATATAGAACATGGTCTATCGGTATTGGTGCCGGGGTGACAAATCAAACTAACATTGCTGGCTTTAACCGTGCAAACTATGAGGATTTAGCATGGAATTTGGGATATAGTGCTTATATTAAAAAGCAAATCTCTCCTTCTTTCGGCATTAAAGCGAGTTACTTTGGCGGTAAAACAGGTGGCGCATTTAAAGATGGATCACAATCTTTTGAGGCTAAAACACCATGGTCTGCTGCATTGTCAGGAGAATTCCAAGCGGCTAATACGAACTGGAGATTCTTCAACAGTTTCATCAAACCTTATGCGTCAATTGGTGTTGGTGTTATGAACAGCAAAACAACATTGACAACAGGTTCTACTTCTCAAGAAGCCGATGGTATTTCTAAAATATATGTACCATTGGACATGGGTTTCAAATTTGCTGTTGCCAAAGGAATCAACTTTGAGTTGGGTTATCAGTTAAATTGGGTTAACCAAAACTTTGACGGTATTCGAGGTGGTCAATATAAGAATGACTTGTTTACTTACATCCATGGTGGCTTAGAATTTGCACTGGGTAATGGTAGCAAACCTGCTTTGAACAATTCAAATCCTGTCGCGACCTTAGTAAACGACTACACATTGAAATACGATGATCTTAAAGCACAAAATGATGCTTTAAATGCTAAAAACCAAGCACTACAAAATCAACTGGACGGACTAAACAGTGACCTGAAAGATGATGATGGTGATGGTGTAGCTAACAAATATGACAAATGCCCAGGCACACCTTCAGGTGTTCAGGTAGACGGTGCAGGATGTCCAATTGTTGTTAAAAACGAAACAAGAGTGGTTGAAAAGGTTGTTGTAACAGAGGCTGACCGAAAAGTTGTTGCTGACGCAATCAAAAACTTGGAGTTCGATTTAGGAAAAGCAACCATACGTCCTACATCATACGCGACATTAAATAAAGTAGCAGAACTGTTAATCGAGAAAAACTTCAGCTTAAAACTAGCTGGTCACACCGATAATACAGGTTCCCGTGAATTGAACATGCGTTTATCAAAAGAACGCGCAGAATCGGTAAAAGCCTATTTAGTATCTCGAGGTGCTAATGCATCGCGTATTGAAGCGACAGGTTATGGTCCTGACCAACCGATCGCATCAAACAAAACCGCCGATGGTCGTCAACAAAACCGTCGCGTAGAGTTTACGCTTTATTAATCGATATTCTTTGATTTATACAAGCCAAAGGCATCACTTCACGGTGATGCCTTTTTTATTACTCCTTTTCTTATCGAAATCTTATTCTTTGATAAGGTAAACGTAAAAAGATCCCCCTATTTAAAGTAATTATATGCCAATTTGATTTCGATGGAGCCTATTCGCTATTAGAAGCAATACAAAATCTTAAATCAAAACAAATAGAGGAATTGATCGTCGATTTACGTTATAATCCAGGTGATCAGGTTGCTTTTGCAGCATTTTATACCTAGTTAACAGCAGATTTAAATAGGAATATATTTTTGCACAATATCGGAGAAATAGTCAAATATATGTTTACGCCAGTGCTCCAACAATCTATCTTTGGCTTTATCGGAATTAAAGAAATCTATAATTTTATGTTGAGCATCCCTTTCAAATAAGCTAGGCTGTAAATGGTTTCACATTCAAAATAAAACTTGTTAAAGGGCGCTAAATCTAAGTAACACGACCCAATTTATTATCACTTAGTACAAAAGAATCAGATCACCTTAAAAATCAATTGTTTAAATTATTTGTTTATTCCAATATTATTCTTATCTTTGCATCGCCTTAGGCAATAGTGCCTATTGTATAAAATATTTCATGAACCCATTTTTAGAACTGGGAATCCGTGAGGAAGTTGTTAATGCCATCTCAGAATTAGGTTTCGAAAAACCTTCTGAAATTCAGGAAAAAGCCATTCCTGTTTTATTGACTGGTAACGACGATTTTGTCGGATTAGCCCAAACTGGCACAGGAAAGACCGCGGCATTTGGTCTTCCATTATTAGAGCAATTAGACTTTTCTCAAAAACACCCACAGGCATTAATTCTTTGCCCTACTCGGGAATTATGTTTACAAATCTCAAAAGATTTAGAAAAATTTGCTAAATACGTTGACAACATACATGTTGTTGCTGTATATGGAGGTGCAAATATCTCAGACCAGCTACGTCAAATTAGACGTGGAGTGCAAATTGTAGTAGCGACCCCAGGTCGTATGTTGGATATCATCGGCAGAAATGCGATTGATTTTTCAAATGTAAAATATGTTGTATTGGATGAAGCGGATGAGATGCTCAATATGGGCTTCAAAGAAGACATCAACAACATTTTGTCAGAAACTCCTGACGAGAAAAAAACTTGGTTATTTTCGGCGACAATGCCTGCTGAGGTACGTCGTATCGCAAAGAATTATATGACCGATCCAGTTGAGCTTACTGTAGGTACAAAAAACACCGGTAATGCCAACATTGAACACCACTATTATTTGATCAAAGCAAAAGATAAATATGCTGCATTCAAACGTATTGTGGATTCAAACCCTGATATCTTTGGTATCGTATTTTGTCGTACAAAAATCGAAACACAGGATATCGCTGAAGCGTTGATTAAAGATGGTTACAACGCTGATTCACTGCATGGCGACTTGTCCCAACAACAACGTGATAAAGTTATGAAACGTTACCGTGACCGTAGTTTACAATTATTGATCGCAACAGACGTCGCCGCTCGTGGTATTGATGTAAGTGATGTAACTCACGTTATCAATTTCTCTTTACCTGATGAAACAGAAAACTATACGCACCGTTCTGGCCGTACAGCCCGTGCAGGTAAAACTGGTATTTCGCTTTCTTTGGTAAACGTAAAAGAGCTAAGCAAAATCCGTCATCTTGAAAAAATCATCGGTAAGCCTTTTGAGAAAAAACAAGTACCTCAAGGTGCTGAAGTTTGCGAAAAACAATTGTTCTCTATCGTTAAAAAGATTGAAAATGTTGAAGTAAACGATGAACAAATCAGTCCATTCTTGCCTGCAATTATGGAAAATTTGGAATCACTTTCAAAAGAAGATATCATCAAAAGATTCGCTTCTCTTGAGTTCAACCGTTTCTTGGATTATTACAAAAATGCACCTGATTTAAATATCGAAGCGCGTGATGGTGGTCGTGAAGACCGCGGTGATAGACGTGATGGTCGTTCACGTGAAGGTTCAAAAGGCTACACGCGTTTATTTATGAACTTAGGTTCAGTAGATGAATTCTCTCGTGGAGACATGTTAGGCTTTATCTGTAACAATGCGAATATTTCAGGAAAATCAATCGGTAAAATTGATTTGAAAGGTGTGTTCACATTCTTCGAAGTTCAAGATGCAGAAGTAGAAAAAGTATTCCAAGGATTCCAAGGTGTAGATTACAATGGTCGTCAAGTACGTATCGAAGTATCTGGTGAAGCTAGAGGAGAAGGTCGTAGCGACCGTGGTGGAAGAAGCCGTGGCGGAAGACGTGAAGGTGGATACCGTGGTGGAGATCGCGGTGGAAGACGTGAAGGTGGATATGGTGGCGGCGAACGCAGCGGAAGACGTGAAGGCGGATTCAGTGGTGAGCGTCGTGATCGTGGTGAGCGTAGCAGCAATGGCGGTGGCTTCCGTGATTTCTCTGGAAAACGTAAAGAATCAAAAAGCAAATACTAGTCATTAGTATTTAAAATAAGAGTTTAAAGACTCTGGTATAAAAGCACGTAGCTTGATTTACCAGAGTCTTTTCTTTTATATCCCCTTCTAAAAGTACAGGCACTAATATCTCCTGCCAATATAATAGTCTCTATAAAAAAGCTTAAATTAGCTGTATTATACGAACTGGACTTCTAACATGCCAATAGTAGCAACAAGATTATTTGATTTAGCATACCTGCAATATAATATTGCTCCGGATTTCCCGATGTTTTCTTTCAAAAAAGGTAACGAATGGGTAAAAGTAAGCAATACTTATTTTATTGAACAGGTCAACGAGACATCTAAAGGTTTGATCGCATTAGGCGTTCAGCCGGGAGAGAAAGTAGCATTAATTAGTGAGAACCGCATCGAGTGGAATATCCTTGATTTTGCTATTCAACAAATTGGAGCTGTAGTAGTCGCCATTTACCCTAATATTTCGACCTTAGATTACACATATATCTTCAATCATGCCGAAATCAGGAAGTGTATTGTCAGTTCAAAGACACTATACACAAAGATATTAACGATACAAGATGATTGTCCGCAACTAAATGCTATTTACAGTCTAGACAAAGAGGATGGTCTAAACCATTGGCATGACTTCGTCTCCAAGGGCGAGATCATTACAGATGAAACGCTAAACCAACTACGTGATGGTATAAAAACCGATACATTAGCGTCCATCATTTACACCTCTGGCACAACAGGAAATCCCAAAGGTGTTATGTTGTCTCATAAAAATTTATTGGCAGATACGTTGAGTAGTGAATATTCCTTTCCTGTCGAACGAGGTGATCGTGCCCTCTCCTTTCTTCCAGTTTGTCATGCCTATGAACGCGTATTCCAATATGTATATATGTACAAAGGTTTGACAATCTTCTTTGCTCAATCGATGGATACGATAGGTGAAGATTTTAAATCCGTTAAACCGCATATTTTTTCCGCTGTACCTCGTGTATTGGAGAAAGTTTATGAAAAGATTATGGCTACAGGAGAGCAGCTAACAGGAGTCAAGCGTAAGCTATTCTTCTGGTCCTTGAGCATCGGCGAACAATACAAACTGGAGGGACGTACATGGTGGTATGACCTTCAACTGAACATTGCCCGTAAATTAGTTTTTTCAAAATGGCGCGAAGCATTAGGTGGTGACATCAAAGGGATTGCCTCCGGGAGTGCTGCTTTACAGGAAAGATTAATCCGTCTGTATATGGCAGCAGGAATTCCAATATATGAAGGTTATGGCCTCACTGAGGCGGGACCATGTATCGCTGTAAACTGCTATAAACGAGGCATGAAAATTGGGACTGTAGGCTTACCGTTAATTCATATCGAAATAAAGCTTGCTGACGATGGAGAAATATTGACTAAAGGCGAGAATAATATGATTGGCTATTATAAAAATCCAGAGGCAACAGCAGAAGCGATCAAGGATGGCTGGCTTTATACTGGGGACATTGGTCAATGGGTAGACGGTAAATTTCTTAAAATTATAGACCGAAAGAAAGAGATGTTCAAGACTTCTGGAGGAAAATATATCGTTCCGCAGCAGATCGAATCTAAACTGGTCGAATCTTCATTTATCGAACAGGCTATGGTACTTGGAGAAGGCCGCAAATTTCCTGCGGCGTTGATTGTTCCCAACTATAATAATCTTCTAGAATGGTCAAGAAGTGCTTTTCCCGCCCTTGCCAATCTTTCTAGGCTAGATTTTCTAAATAGTCCTGAACTGAAACAGAAAATGAGATCGGAACTCAACCGTATTAATCAAAATTTTGGCAGCTGGGAACAGATCAAGAAGTTCATCATAGTCCCAGACGAAATGACCGTTGAAACCGGTGAATTGACACCGACTTTAAAAATGAAAAGAAAAGTTATCTTGCAAAAATACGAACAAGAGATTGAAGATATTTATCAAAACTAGTCTACAAAAAAGCCTTTGTCAAAAACAAAGGCTTTTTTGTAATCAACTAAATTATATTCTTTATTTTTTAACAATCCGTTGACGAATCGCTTCATAGATCACTACTGCGGCCGACACAGATACATTTAACGAACCTATTTCACCGTACATTGGTATCTTGGCCAGGTGGTCGGCAATACGGATTAGGTCATTGGAAACACCAACGTCCTCTGCACCCATAATCACACAGGTTGGAGCTGTATAATCCACATCATAAATGCTCGAGGTTGTTTTTTCTGTACTGGCAACTAATTGCACACCTGAATCAATCAAAAATTTACCAACTTTGGACAAGCTATCATGGCGACAGACAGGGATTTTATAGAGTGCTCCAGCAGATGTTTTAATGGCATCGGGGTTAACCTCAGCTGAGCCCTTTTTAGGGACAATGATGGCATGTACTCCAGAACATTCCGCTGTACGTGCAATAGCACCCAAATTGCGCACATCTGTCACTCCATCCAACATCAGAAGTAAAGGAGTTTCACCTTTTTCATAAATCTGAGGGAGAAGTTCTTCTATATCATGATAGGTAATTGGAGAAATAACCGCAATTACACCTTGATGATTTTTACGTGTTATGCGGTTTAATTTTTCAATTGGCACCTGTTGAGAAGCGATATTATGTTCCTTTAACAAGGCTTTCAATTCTAGAATCAAACTGCCGCTCAAACCGCGTTGTATAAATAATGACTCGATCTCTTTACCACTATCGATTGCTTCGATGACAGCACGAATACCAAATACCATCTGATTCACTTCACGTCTTTCCCCGTGGTCGCGATCACGTCTCTGAAAATTTCCTTGCATAATAAAACTAAATATTTCCCTCTTCATGGAAGAGTTTGCAAATGTACAAAAATAAAAAACAACTAGCGTGCTTGAATTAGCTTAGTCCCAAGTTAAACTCCTTCCGCAAAGTATCTAAAAGCGGGTTTTTGTTGACCATCGCTTGATACTTCTCCTGGGAAGTATAGGGCTTGCGTGAAATCGTATGTTCCATCATCACCCCCTGCAGATCCAACGAAAAATTCTGGAGTTTCACACGTAGGTAGTTCAACACATCAACCTTTGCACTTTGCAATACATCCATCTGAACACCATTTTCGACATCAATTTCAATCAATACCCCATTTAACCGCGGTTGCATAGCCGTCATCATGGTATACAAGTTAATCTTGTTTTCCGCTTTCAGCTGTTCAGCATAACTATTCCAAACAGCAATAAATTGACCGAATGAAACATCACGTTGTTCGCTTCCACGTATTAATTCTGGCTCATCACCTTCTTTGGCAACCGCATTGTTATCGTATATGGTATTCAAATCCGGCAAAGACGGAATAATTGCTGCAGTAGATGCTCCCCACCCGCCTTTTTTTACTTTAGGAGGCACGTTGGAAATAGGATCTTTTTTCACCTCTTCCTTAGTCTCGGAAGCCTGATAATTTACGGGGTTAGCTTGCGAACGCGGTGTCACAGGGTTTTCAACGACAGGAGCATTCGCTGGAGAAGTCGCTTGCGGAGTAGGGACTACCGAGGTTTGTTGCGCTTGTCCAACTACTGGCTCAGGAAGTTTTTTTTTTACGCCCTCGGTTGCCGAAGGAATCTGTACGGATCCAAGCTGGCTCAATTTAATCGCACTTGCGATATGACATGTCTTGAGGAGTGAAAGTTCAACTTGCAGGCGTTGATTTTTACTTGTCTTATAGTTGATCTCACATTGATTGGAAATATTCAATGCAGATAACAAAAATCCTGGAGAAGCTTTTTGGGACTGCTGCAGATACTTTTGACGAATACTATCACTGACTTCCAATAATTTTAGCGTAGCCGGCTCTTTAGCAACCAGCAAATTTCTAAAATGTGCAGACAGACCGGCTATGAAATGACTGCCATCAAACCCATGATTTAAAATCTCATTGAAAATCAATAAAGTTTGTGCTGCATCCTCAGTTAAAATAGCATCCGTTAGCTTAAAATAATAATCGTAATCCAAGATATTCAAATTATCGATTACCGCTTGATAGGTGACATTTTTATTGGAAAAACTGACGATCTGATCGAACATCGACAAGGCATCCCGAAGGCCACCATCGGCCTTTTGGGCAATGATATGTAATCCGTCCTGATCATAAGCAATACCTTCCCTGTCAGCGATACGGGCCAAATGACTGGCCATATCTTCCACTTTGATCCGGTTAAAATCAAAAATCTGACAGCGCGAAAGAATCGTTGGTAAAATCTTATGTTTTTCAGTAGTCGCCAGGATAAAGATAGCATAGGAAGGAGGTTCCTCCAATGTCTTCAAAAAAGCATTGAAAGCCGCTTGAGAAAGCATATGCACCTCATCTATGATATAGATTTTATATTTTCCAGCCTGTGGTGGTATGCGTACTTGATCAATCAGGTTGCGGATATCATCTACGGAATTATTGGATGCGGCATCCAGTTCATGAATACTGAAAGAATTTCCATTTTGGAAAGACTTACAGCTAGCACATGCACCACAAGGTTCAGTGCCTGCTAAGATATTTTCACAATTTATTGTTTTAGCTAAAATACGCGCACAGGTAGTTTTCCCCACACCGCGGGGACCACAAAATAAAAATGCCTGCGCCAACTGATTGTTGTGTATCGCATTCTTTAAGGTACCAGTAATGTGTTGCTGACCTACAACCGAATCAAAGGTAATCGGGCGGTATTTACGTGCAGAAACAATAAAATTATCCATTGCACGAAGATACGAATTTTAATATTATTTTTCTACGTAACATTAATTTGTAGCGGTAGTGGAGTGCGACAATTTCGCGGTATTATCTCATTTTCTGGCATAAAAAAAGACATCCCTGTACAAAGTAATTATGGACAACCCTTGCCTACCTGCACATTGTATCAAAACAAGTCGTATAGAGATGGTTAGCAATAATACTACACTAAAGTGTTTTAGACTAAGTCATTTTTAAATGTTAATTTCGCCGAACTAAAGACTATTCGAAAACAACTTTATTAATTATTGATAATAAAAAGCAATATATCCCTGCATTAGAATACCTTTGACTGTAGCAGATAGTTAATAGCTTTCGTTAATCTTACAAAAACCAAATTTATGAAGCACTTAACACACCTATTTTACTTTTTGTTATTTAGTACATTTTTATTTGTAGGCTGTAAAAAAGAAGACGACTATGGAGAACTCACTAGCCTAGCAGACGATAAAATCCAACAAGCTGTTAAACTAACTGAAAATCTTTCCTGCAATGACCTAAAGGAATGTCGTATTGACACGCTTTATTACACCTATGTCCCCGTACATCCGAGCTTTGAGCAAGCTTATAATAAATTAATTGCCGAAGCTGCAGACCTTAAAGAAACGGCACAGAAAGTATATAAAGGGCCTATTGTTTACAATACCAGTCCAGCTGAAAATTATCTTCCGCCTCATTTTGGAATACGCTGCATTGCAGGCAAAGTCAAAGTCGCCAGCGCTAGGGATCTGGAGCTGCCTGAAATTAACCAGCGGCTGGATGAACTGTTACCTAAAATGACCACATTTTTCAATGACATTCCCTGTACCGACCCAAGTAAATGGCATATCGCCCCCTTTCGTAAAGACTGTGAATTTATCTCTATATTGTATACTGACAAAGAAAACTTTGCTGAGTTTGGCAATATGGCAGAACAGTATAATCATTTGGATCATGCAAAAAGAGTGCTGGACAAAAGCTTGAACTGTCCAGACAAAAATGACAAACCAGCCAAAGGGGTGGTTTGTGAAAATGGCAAGCCTAAGATTACCTATTAATAGACCCTGTACCATCAAATCTTATATTCGATAATACAGATCATTCTTTATAGGAATAACTTGATTTAGATAAAGCTCAGTCTTCAGGTGACGGAGCTTTATCTAGCTCTCTACTACTTCATCAGGTATCCAAAAGCTTTGGGTCTAACCATAGTTTCTTGATAAACCTTACCAAAACGATCAGTTACTTTAATTAACAAGGTGCTGGTGGGAGAAGAGGCCTTCACTTTAAACATATGCGCTGTCAGGGTGCTGACAAAGTCCTCGGTGGGGGTAGCATTTCGATTAAGCCGCTGTGCTGAATAGGAAACAATATGCAATGGATCTCGCATACGGACACGGGAGACTGTCAACGGTTGACCATTTTCACTCACTTCGACTTTCCAATTTTTATCGTAGTTCCAAACATTGATCAGTACCTCATTGTTGTTATTGGGATTCGCATATTCCGCCGCATAACTCTGCCATTTCAGATCACTTGTAGGCTTAAAATTTGGGGCATATTTATCTTTGGTAAGATGCACCTGATTAAGATCATAAGCCCTAAATTGATAATCAGCATGCTCACCAATACTCTTATACCCCCACTTTAAATCTCTTCCGTCTATCGCCCATATTCCATAGCCTCCTGGGGCCCCATCCTTACAAATATGATTGCCTGCATATCCCGCGTTACCGGTCCACCACCAGGTCGCACAGATGGCAGCTGTATTATGCTCCATGATATGCGGCGTAGCAGCTGTTTCTACGTTATAATTGATATGCGTATGTCCCGTGAGCACATGCACGGTGTTAAATCCATTCAAGGTATTCACAAAATCCTGCGCATTGCTTATCCGATATCCTGTGGTTTCGGCACCGCTCGTATTGAGAATTGGATTGGTATGTAAATGTGCATGCATAGCGATCACAATCGGCGTATCCTTATCCGTAATGGTTGCTAGATCTTTTTTGAGCCATTCAATCTGATCGGCGACAATTTTTGTATTATAGTTCCTTGCATCACCGGCATTAATATATTCAATATTATCTAAAACAATGTAATGTACCTTACCGATATTGAATGAATAATAAGTCGGCCCCAATACATCACGGAACTTATCTTCAGCCCCCCAATCTTCATAAAACTTTGGATCGTTATCATGATTGCCCATGGTATTAAATACCATCGCGTTGATCTTATTCATTTCAACAATATACTGCGGCAGTGCATAATTATTGGTATACCAGTACCCATCCCAAGTCATATCTCCCAATGTCAGCGCATACACTTTATTGCCCGCATTTTTATAGTTTTGTATTGATTGATTAACATCGGGCAGGAATCCTTTCTGAAACTGATTCAGGTCATCCGTACGTTTAGCCAAGTGCATATCCCCCAACACCATGACCACATGTTTTTCATTATTTACAGCCTTAAGCTCAAAATCTTTAATCTCAACAATATTAGCCGGCTGCGAAAGGCGTTGAAAGAATTGAGGCGCATTGACGTTTGAATCAACTTCGTAGTTTCCCGGTATGGAGATAAACACATATTTTCCTTTTTTGGAAGAAGGTAAATAATATATACCAGCTGCATCCGTCATTGTCACTTCAAAGCCGTCTGATACCACAACATTGGCAACACCTACACCATTAGCGTAAACAACACCCTTTACAGTCATTCCTGTTTTGTCGGGGATATTCGCATTAAAAAATAAATTGACAATGGTTGATCCCAACAAAAATGACTGGGCTCCGCGTTTTACGGATATCCGATAACTATCCGATGGCAAGTCCGTTGGGAAAACAAAAACAATATGATCTGCAGAAGCAGATTTGCTTGCGACGGTAAATTTCCCCATTACACCGGGTTTATTCAGTGATTCAAAATATAGCTGATCTCCCGTCTTGAATCCCATTCCTTGTATTGTATATTCGCCCCCCTTGGAAGATTCTATCCGGGCGGACAATAGCACACCGGTTATCCGTAATGTATTATCTTCATTCTCCGGTTCGGGTTCACCGGGCTTATTTTCGGGAATAGCTGAAGCTTTGGTGCAGCTGTATAAGTTTAATGTTAGGCCAAGTCCGGTTACCAATGTAGTTCGAATAAAGACCCGTCGGTTATATTGTTCTTTTTTTTTCATAAAAAATAGGTGATTAAAGGCTATTAACAATTACTTAGCAGGGGGCACAAAATAGCCCATGCAATTTTTCTGAAGAGAAAGTATGCATGGGCCAGGTTTATTATTTAGCGACGGTAACAACGATATCGTCGACAAAGATACGGTTAACAGTAGCTGGCCAATTACCAGCACGCTGATCAAAAGCGCCACCCAATAACCAAATTTGAGTCTCCGCAGTAGCTCCCGTAACAACAAAAGAATAGGTCGCCTCTGGAGCTTGCCATGCAGCCCTGCACGATTCTAGATTCGAATTAGGAGTTGCAACGTTCATCACATTAAATTGGCTCACGCTGACCGTTCCCGGTCCTTTGACACCAACGTTGAGTAGATAATGATCACCAGTGGCATATCGTACAGCTTTGAAGGTAACCAATAGATTTTTTGTACGCTGTACATTGGCCAGCTTCGGCGAAATTAGATCGCCGCCGTAGTTCGTACGCCCTAATTTAATAAAGCCTGGTCGCGCATAAATCGATGCATAATTACCGCCACCTTCTGTCGTATTGATCGTACTGGTCCAGCCTTTGGCCAACTCTTCCGTGCTCCATAAAGCAATCCTGGTTTCGCCTGAAGTCGCATTAAAGATCTCGCTTCCATAGGTCAGCCAGTTAAAGTCCTCCTGAAGAACGACATCGCCCTCTACTTGCAATTTTTGGCCTTTCTGATATACCGTTAGCGGAGATGCCTGTTGCACATCGTCTAAAAATAACAATAGATTTGCTGTACGCTCAATGTCGGTATTTTTATTTACAGTGATTGTTATCGGGGTATCGCCCTCACCTTCCATAGGGGAAACCTTAACCCAGTCAGACTCGTCCTCCACCGCAACTTTCCACTTACCTGTAGAACGGAGAATATATTGTCCATTACTTCCCTCTTCCAGAACTTCCAAACGGTTGGATATGCCATCTATTTTTAAATAGGGATCTTTCACCTGTCCTTGATCTGTGGTTCCTGCCTGTTCTACCTTCAGCACGTTATTTTGTAACTTTCCATCTAAAGTAAAAAACAAAGTCAGTTCACGCGCTTCGGGATCGGTATTTTTGTGGACGGTAACGGTAAATGTTCCATTTCCATTCCCCTCCATTGGATCGATTTTAAGCCAGTTTTCTTTTCGGAGGGGCTCAACCTTCCATTTGCCTGTCGCCTGAACAGTGTAGGTTTCAGATAAACCATCAGCCGCAGCGGTCAATTTTGATGGGTTATCTTTTAGTGCAAAAGCACCATCTACCGCAAGATCGTCTTTACAGGATGTTAGTATCATTATCAAACTAAGACAAAAGACAACTATTGATTTTGGAAACGTATCCAATTTATAATAATTAATCGTATTCATGAATTCCATAATTTTATTTAACCTGCATTTCAACACGTTCCTTCATAATTGTCGTCACATTGCCTATCGTATATTGATATGACAATAAAAACACGTTTGTGCGCATACCAAATGCTTCTTCCACTTTGAATTTATTCGGATACATTGGGTCATTGTCCAATTGTACGACCTGAATATCTTTGTAGGGCTTTATCTTTACGTTATTAAAATCATCTATCTCCAACGTAAGACAGTTTTTCGTAATATTAGGTACTTTAGATATAAAGGTTTCATTTCCGGCGACCATCCGCACGCTATTGCTGGTTAATGGAAATAGCTGTTTATTCGCCGCTGTAGACAAACCATTGGCAAACCCCACCATTGAATACATGGTATTTTTGGCCTGTGATGCATATTCATTCTCTATGATGACCTGATACAATATGGTGCTTTTCTTAGGATTGATTTCAACACCGGATGAACCTGTTGCTTTCAGCCCAATAAAATAGGTAGAGTCCGGAGATAATCCATCTGGTCGCAATTTAACCATGGTACGGCCTGTTAGCTCGCCTGCTTTGATCACAATCCTTTTGTCCATGATGTCATACTTCTCTTTAGGAAGTAATTTGGCATACAGATCTTCCGAATTATCGTAAACAGCAAAATTGTATTTTACTAAAGGTTCTGAATCCTCTTCCAGTGCAATAACAAGATCTTTATCAGGCGCATGGGTACCTCCTGAAGATGCCGCTACATAGCCAATTACCTCTTCTCCCGTCAAGCGAACCACTTCTTTAAACGTATTGTGATAATCAGAACTTATTAATGCTACCTCATTTTTATACATTTCCTTTTCGAATACTTCATTGTCCTTACAGGCAACTAAAGCCATCGAAGCTGTCAGTATAGCGATAAAACTTCGTTTCATAATTTAATATTTTAATGTCTTCCACAAACCAAAACGGTTATGGAAGACGGTTATATTTTCCTTTTTTAATGCTTAATCCTAATTATAGCCCGGATTCTGATCCAATGATGGTAATCTGCGCATTTCGGCACGAGGTATAGGCACCCAAATTAATTTTTTGTCTACCTGACGTGTCAAGAATGACGATGTACCTGGTGAAATTCGCTTGTAGAAAGATTCCCGGTCCGCACCATCGGGGTTCATACCACGAATTGGTTCGCGTTCAGTCTCTTCGTATTTACCCCAGCGGCGTACGTCGTAAAAGCGTCTGTTTTCCCATAGAAACTCCACCATACGCTCACGTTCTATTTGCTTCTGTACCTCTGCCTTGTTGGCAAGCTGCGCAGCAGACAATCCTGGTAAACCCGCACGGTATCGAACAGCATTAAAAGAACCTTTTATTTCACTTTCATCCCGGCTCACGGTATAGGTTTTATCACCAAGCTGTACCGTATGGCTTCCAGTAAGGTTATTTAGTGCTTCAGCGTAGGATAACAATATTTCTGCATAACGTATAATAGGATATGCTTTGGGCATCATTCTGGCCCCCGTGCCACTGATTGCATCAAATGGATTTACCCATTTCTTAATAACATAACCAGTTAATGGATAGTTAGGCGACGATGCCGAGACACCACCTCGACCATCAGGTTCCTGATAAAAATATTTAGCCGTATGTGTATTCAACGTTGTACTCGACAAAGCCTGCCACACAGCACCGTTGAAACCTATCGATGCATAAAAACGCATTTCACGGTTTGCATACATCTTAAATATCCCCGCATTCAGTGGGTAACCTGAAAATTTACGCGGTTGAGCCGTAAATAAATCGCCAAAGGTTCCACCGGCAGGAAGATCAGCCACCGCCTCAAAATACGTATCGCCACGTGCTTCTTCTTTGGTACGTCCGTCATCCATCAGATAAGCATCTACAACTTTTTGTGTCACCGAGAAACGTCCCCATCCTCCTAAAGTTGGCGGAAATGCCCCCTGATTCAAATCCGTTCTAAAATATTCTGTATTACGCCCCCAAATGTATTCGGGATTGATTGAAGCGACAGCCTCACCGGTAAAGACGTCAGAATATGATCTAAATGCATCAATATCAGCCGCCCCATTCGGAAAGCTTCCATAGAAGTTGGGATCGGACGTTACGCCAGCTGGAAGTGTAGGCGTTCTTTCGTCCGCAGGCACTGTATATAATTTATACCGGCCCATATCCATAACACGCTTAGCAGCGGCAGCGGCTACTGCCCAACGTTTTTCATCGTATTGTTGTGATACATAATGTGTGCCATCGGTCTTGCGAATCCAGCTACCAAAATAGGATGCGGCAACAGGTCCGCCATTAAACAATGGACTGGCATGGATCAAGCGCAAACGGGCGATCAATGCAAATGCGGCACCTTTTGTCGGTTTGCCGAAATCCAATAGACTAACATCAACAGGAAGTTGTACAGCAGCCTTTTCAAATTCACCACAGATGTATTCCATAGCCTCATCATACGTCGCCCGGGGCCGGTCATAATACGCAATATCCTCATTGGTATTCACAACTTCATCTCCCAACAAGATTGGTGGGCCAAAATCTATAATGAGGTTATAGTATGCGTAAGCTCTAATAAAACGTGTATATCCTTCGATACGGTTACGATCTGCGTAGCTCATGTCCTTTGGCACATCAATGTTTTTCAATACATTGTTCGCCTTGCGGATAATTTTATAATATTTTCCCCATTGGTTAAGTCCACCATAAAAATCAGGCGTAATATTTCCGGTGACAAAATCCATCCCGTAGTAAATATTGGTTGTCCCAGTACCTGTAAGGCCATTTATAGCTTCATCTGTCGCCATTGGCCCTGGTGTATAGTTGGATCTGATCGTATTGGATTCGTCAGGGAACATTGCTGCCGCCCCCCACATATACGCTTCTAAGTAACGTGTATTTGCATATGCCGAATCAATATTAAATTCATCGTCAAAGTACTGATCAATATTTAGATAGTCCTTACAAGATGTCACCATAAACAACACTAGTATCGCTAAGCTGGATTTGGCAATTCTATTCATGATTATTGACGTTTTCATGTCTTTCGATTATTTCTATGGTATTAAAAATTAATATAAGCCTGTAACGAATAAGTCGTCGGAATTGG
Source organism: Sphingobacterium sp. UBA5639 (assembly GCF_002421245.1). Lineage (NCBI taxonomy): Bacteria > Pseudomonadati > Bacteroidota > Sphingobacteriia > Sphingobacteriales > Sphingobacteriaceae > Sphingobacterium > Sphingobacterium sp. UBA5639. Next base: position 401,574 of record NZ_DIJR01000019.1, on the reverse strand, counting down.
GTATTTACGTCCACCCCAAGCCGCCTGTTCGGGGTCAAAAATCTTAACGTTATCCCAGATATATAGGTTGTTTCCAACAAACTGAAGATCCATGGATTTGACACCTAATCGCTTTAAGAAATTCGGGCTTACATTATAGCTCAACGTAAGTTCTTGCAATCGCAAATAGCGGGCATCATCCATCCAAAAGGAGGATAACTGACTGTTGTTCCTGTTATTACCATATTGCAAACGCGGGAATTTGGCATTTGGATTTTCGGCTAAGGATAAATCAATACCATGCTGTAGCGCATAATCTCTCGGGATCCAACGATTGGCAGGATCATTAGCCATGGTAATGACGTTACCATCTGTACCGCCGAAGAAGGGCATATAGCCCATACCCGTATTTTCAGTAACATCTTTATATTTCATCGGCTGCCCAACATAGAAGAAGGAAGTCTTACCTGTTCCTTTGAAAAGGACACCTAATGATAGATTTTTGTAACGGAACTCTCCCCCGAATCCATACATGATTAATGGATAGTTACTATGGGTCAATGGTACTTTATCAAGGGTATTAATGATACCATCACCATTCACATCCTTGTATTTAATATCACCGGGTAATACCGTTCCAAAGCTTTGTGTCGGACTGTATTTAATGTCATCTTCGTCTTTAAATAAGCCTAATGCTTGATAACCACGAATGGAATTATGAGGATAACCATTATACTCTAGGTAAGAATACTCTAGGTAAGCCTGTTCCCAGTTTTGCACAACATTTTTTGAATAAGTGAAGTTACCCCGCAAAGTAAGGGTCATATCACTATTCAACTTGGTGGTGTAGCTAATATTACCATCAGCACCCGAGCTCTTCATACGCCCCACATTGGCATACGGATTAGAAATTACGCCCACATAATCCGGCACTTGCACCCGCGGTTGAAAAATACCGTTCCGTTGATCTTGGAAAAAATCAATCACAAAATCAATTTTATTATTAAAGAGCTTTCCTTCAATACCCAAATTGGATTTAATAGCTCTTTCCCACGCTAGATTGTCTGCACCGATACGGGTTTCGGTAATCGTTTCTATCCCATCAATTCCCCAGACCTTATTCCGATCTATATCCGCCTTAGTGAGGTAGGGGAAACGTACGTCATCTACAATTCTATCGTTACCTACAGTACCATAAGACGCCCTGATTTTGAAGTAATCTAACCAAGGAGCTACATTCTTCATAAATTGGTAACTTGTAGGTACCCATCCTATCGCTACCGAAGGAAAAAAACCATACTGGCGACCAGGTTGAAAATTCTCGGAACCGGTATAACCGAAATTGGCATCCAATAGGTAAGTATCCTTATAACCATAGGTAAATCTACTGGAAACACCTTGATAACGAACAGGTATCGCCGTCAAATTATTGGTTGCATCATCCGTATTTTTGGCATCGCTCAGGTAATAATAAACTAAAGCTGAAGTACGATGATCTTCTCCAAATTTTTTATCATAATTAAGTGTAGACTCAAAATGATACTTTCGATATTGGCTTACGAATTTTGAATAGGACGCGGGCCTTTCCTGTACCTTTTGAACCATGATCAATGACCCATCCAAATTACGGCCTGTTGCTTCATACAATGCAGGCTGCATCCACCTACGTTCAGAAAAATAGCTCTGGATATCATAAGCACCTTGACCACGGATTTTCAGCCCTTCAAGCACACTGCTCAAGTCCTGATCCAATGCCAGTGTTACCTTACCTTTATAGTTTTGATTATTATAGTTACCTGTACGGTTGATCATCACATAAGGTGATGAACGCTGCCCTGATCCAACCCCGGGTAATAAGCCATTAGAGTACTGAAGCGGGATGGAAATGGGCGTAAGTGTCGATTGTGTTTTCCAGATATCATCCGTATTACCATAACCAGGTTCTTTTTTAACAGATAGAAAGCCATCTGAACCCAAAAATACCTTCGTTGTTTTGGTTAAGTTAATATCAAGATTAACACGGTAATTGTAAGTATTGTAGCCAACATTAGAACTGTAAATACTATTCTTATCGACTTTGTACGCTGCTGTTTCGCTATTACCGCCCAAACTCAGGAAGTATCGTGCTACCTCAGAACCGCCGCGCCCAGAGGCATAATAGCTCTGACGCCAAAAGCTTCGGTTTAGAATCTCATCCTGCCAACTGACATCTGGATACATATCTGGATCTAGATGTTGTTGTATAATACCTAATTCTGTATCATTAAACAAGGGCTCGCTCCCCCGCACTACGGAAGCTTCATTAGCCAATAGGGCATAATCATAAGCACGTAGGTATTTCGGTAGGCGATTAAGTCGTGATAACGTAGAGTTTGCTCGCCCTGTAATCTGGATACGGTCTACGGTACCGCGTTTAGTGGTTACCAATACAACGCCATTTGCACCCCGCACACCATATACCGCTGTTGCCGAAGCATCTTTCAGAATGGAGAAACTCTCTACATCAGCGGGATCGATCGTATTTAAATCACCTTCAAGTCCATCAATAAGCACTAAGGCTTTCGCATTGGCACCAAATGTACCAATACCACGCACCCAAAAATCTGCAATATTTGCTCCAGGCTCACCCGAGGTCTGCATCGAAATAATACCAGCGGCGCGGCCCCCTAACATATTCGCGATAGAAGGTGCGGGACTTTGTAACTGTTTTACATCTACTGTTGTAATGGCACCTACAGAACTAATTTTTCGCTGTTTGGCTCCCAGACCGACAACCACAACCTCGTCGATATTGGTGCTCTTGTCCAGCATCTTTAATTCAAGATTACTGGTGGATTCTACCACCAAATGCTCGGCAACGTCATAGCCCACACTGGTAAATACCAACCAGTCTCCATACACAGCTTTAATAGTAAACTTTCCCTTATCATCTGTAGAAGTTGCTCCTTTCGGTTTATCCTTGACATAGATTGATACTTTAGATATAGGTTGCCCCTTGCTATCAACGACAGTTCCGGCAATCGTTAACTGTTCTTCTGTTTGTTGTGCAAGCGCAGGTGATAGCCAGAGGCACAGCGGCAGCATGCACAAAAAATAAAAAATCTTCATAATATAATAAGTAGGTTAATTATTCGATAACTAATTTACGGATGCGCGCATTGCTCCAATCGGCGATATAGATATCGCCCTGATCATTCACCGCAACTCCCCAAGGTTGGTTGAACTGCGACTCTACAGGCCCACCGTCTTTATAACCAGCTTTAGTCGGTTGTCCGGCAACAGTAGAAACAATTCCATCAGCCGATAGCATACGGATACAGTGATTACCATAATCGGCAATAAACATATTTCCGGTCTTGTCAAATTTGATATCCTTTGGATAATTGAAAATTGCATCTTTAACGGGGCCGTCGCGAAATCCCGACCCACCCGGTGCATTGATACGTTTGAAGCCTTCGTTGATATGTTCAGGACGTAGGTCTAATACAGAAATTCCTTGTGCAAACGTGTTCGGGCTAGCGTTTGAGTGTAACGTAATATACAACTCCCAAGGTTTTGCTGGATTAATAGCCTGTCCATATTGTGAACCATAAGGCCCTTTGTGCACGATCGTCGCAGCATATGTCACCGGATCTATTTTAGCGATATGACCATCACGGAAGCGTGTATATAAATGGCCATCGTAGGGGCAAAAAGTCACAAAGTTGGCATATCTATCCGCCTGAACAATTTTGCCGTAATCAGCTGCTGAGAACTGTGCATTCCGCTGGCGAAGTGTCCAAGCTTCTCTTGGATCAAAGGAAAAAAACACTTCCGCAACCGACTCGTGCGAAACTGTCATAATACCTGTTTCCCGATCCACTGTCACCCCGTTGGCATAAGGGTTTGGTGAGGATGCAGCTGAATATAAAGGGGTAACGATATTTTCCTTTTCGTTGATACGCGCTATCCCAAATGATCCACCATCACGCCAGGTCATAAATAGGTTGCCTTGCGCGTCCATATCTAGGTATTTGCCATAGACATGTGCCTGATCGAGTGTACCTGCTAAAAAGTCCTTATCCCCTGTACCGGTAACTGTACTGACCTGCGCCTGGATATGATAAGTAAATGATTTATCATAAATCAATGAATCTTTACCGATGACAACCGAAATTTTGGGATCATCACCAGGAAGACGTGGCACAATAGCATAAATACGTTCTCCACTTGAGGAGACTACTGCAGCCCGTGCATTATTAAAATACACTTTGATCTTATTTGGATCGGATCCAAAGTTTTGACCATCTAATAAGATTTTATCCTTAGCTCCGCCTTCTGCAGGATAGAAAGAAGAGAGCACGACCGGTTTATTGGGATCATGCTCACCTTGCCTTGTTGCAACATCTTCTTTACAATAAGAAAAAAACAGCAACGATAACAAAGAGAATGTTAATTGATTATATTTTTTCATAATAATTTTGGTTAAACAAATCTATAACTGGTTCTGACTTGAGATCGAATACAATTCAGAAAAACAAACAAAACAAATATTTCAAAACAAACAAAACAAATGTATTTCTTAAAAATTGAAAGAATAAGAAATAAACAACACAAGTTAAAACAGGTATAAGATTTAGATTAAAACGCTGCAAAACTAACAAACAAGACCACAAAAACTACCATAACAATGATTACCATATTGTTAACATTGTTTTAATTTAAAAATAAGTAGTTAGTCTCATATTTAAGAAAAAAAAACAAAAAGAAACATCACCAAAACAAAACGAAACAACATTATTGTAACATCTCAATTCACAGTTTACGCAGATACTAAGACAAACCGTGGTGTTTTCTTTCACTTCCCATATTTTGGGGATTTTTGCGGGACATTAAAAAAAACAAAAAAATTGGCAGTTAAATGATGATATCGCAACTAGTTCATCCTTTTTCATAAATCCTTCGTACCTGCCTCGCCCCTTATTCGGAGGCCGCCCGCTTCTTCTCCACTGTTTCCCTACTCCTTCCCTACTGATTATGTAGGCAATATGTAGATAATCTGTAGGAAATATGTAGGCGCATTCCGAAGATGGCACGAACCAGACACGAAAAAATGGTGAATAAAGGGGAGAGAAAAAGAGCATAATGATTAGCCAATTTTCGGCCACCATATGGCCGCTTTTCGGCCAAAAAACCTTCCATATCCTTGAACTGGTAACAGTTAAAAATTCAGGAAAATGAAAAAAAATCTAGCGCCATACAGCCATTGTTCAGTGCGAGCATGTCCTAGTCTTGTCCTAATTTCTCCAAAAGTGTCCTTATTTCGCAAGAGGTGCGAGCATTCCCACTAAAATCCAGTATTATGTATTTTGAAAACTAGTGGGCTAGTACGGAAAATGTACAACTCTTTCTCCAGATTTGGACAACTTTTAACCTTATATACTCGATATATTTGGGATCAATTCAGCAGTGACAGGAAGTAGTGTCGATCAATTGAGAAGTAATGCAGTTGATTTAGGAATTAATTCTACAATATAAAACAATCACAAATTCTATGTTTGAATTCACTCATCCATTAGCTGGGATTTAGGCGTAGTCAATAAATAACAGTCAAACCGAGCTATAAAATAGCAAAAATATATTAAATAAACATGTGCTGGACGGTAGTATTTAGTAAATAAATTATAAATACTTTTCCATACCGTAAAAGTTGAAAAATAAACCACGATCAATTATGAAGAAGACCTTCAAATTTATATTACCAAAAGTAGCTTATTTCGAGGACGAAAAACACCCATTTCTCACCCAATTACCTGGTGCCAAGCGTAATCTATATGAGGATCCTTCTATCCAGCTTGTAGAGGAATACATAGATTACCGGCAGACCATATTATATCGGCTACAGGCCCATGTGCCCACTGATTGTATCGTGCAACTTAAAACAAACAGGCCAGACTTTCACCTGATTTATACCAAGAACGCGACGGACGATATTATCGTTCAAAAACATGGTACCAAAAACGAAATAGTACTTCCCCATAGACATAGTACTTTTACCTACATTCCGCGCAGTAAATTCGATATACTGCTAAAGCCCGGGAATTACCTGGTCTACGGGCTATTGATTGATATCGGCCTGGTGCGGGACATCATCTACCATCACGGCCACTTTCTATCCGAATTAAAAAATGCCAGAAAAAGGGATAAATCCAGTCTTTACCAGACCGCCTTATGGCCGATCAAAGAGCTGACTGATTACCAGCTCAACCGCATTGAAACAATCTTTTTCAACTATAGCAAACAAAACGAAGCAAAGGTTGTCGAGCAGATTTACCAGTTATTTGATATCGCCGAATCAAAACAATTTGCATTCTATGAGAAACTGAGCGAAAGTGAAATACTGGCCAGAAAAGCTAGAACAATGATCCATGATATCGTCAACCAAGGTTTTCAGGAAGTGAATATAAGCCTGATTGCCACTATCCTAAGCGTTTCTGATGCCCACCTGACGCGCTGCCATAAACGCCATTACAGACAGACTCTTTTACAGTATAGGGACGAAATACTCCTTCCGCTGGCAAAAGAAAGATTGCTTTCGACTTATAGTATTGGCGAAGTAGCCAATTTTTGCGGATTTAAATACCCAAGTGGTTTCTCCAAATATTTTGAAAAACGGGTAGGCCTGTATCCCTCCGATTATATTGAACTCCATCGTAATCCCGACAATGACAAAAATGAATACATCATATGATCAAAAATGGATAAATGAATTCACCGAGGCTGCCTTACCTTTGAAATACGCTTAAAGAACGAAAAGCAAAAGAGATGGCAGGCGTACAAGTGCCATGCGATCCCCGTCTTTCCCGACTGGGAGTCCAGCTATCTTCGGTACGTCTGCGAAAGGTTGGGAGGAGATAGCTGGAGCAAAATAAAATAGGGACGCGGGTACAGCGATAAAGTGCAAAACAACACAGAGGGCAGGCCGCACCCAGGATGTGCCGCTGCGCTACAGGTTATGGATAGGTAAAATGAACGAAGATGAAAAGTCTACAAACAGTAAAAACGAAAATCAGCCAGCTAGGCCTGCAGATCAGGTCGGGGCTCCAGTCCTTAGGGATCCTACTGTTTGGGCAGTTTGTCCTTCGATTCAGGTATAGAGCCATTCTTTGGTTCAGCACACTGCGCTATGCTCCTATCTGTCTATCCTTGGCCCTAAAGAGAGTCGCAAGCAAGATGTTGTATCCGCGTAAGTTTGCACTGTTCCCGAGTTAGCTGGCTTCTCGGCTTCCAGGAAGCTGGCCGACCATACAATAGGAACCCTCGATTGCATAACTGTGAGGCAAAACCGATGTGCAAAATGATTACCAACAGAATTTCAAATTAAAACATTACACCATGATAACGTTAAAATCAAAAATCATAGCTGGATTTACAGCATTAATACTATTATTCGGAGCTTTCTATATTGTGAGAGCGAACCAGAACAAAACGGAGCCTACTGTAGCACCAAAGATGCTTGCAACGCAATGGTTTGAATTTATCGGGTCTTCATCGGATTCCCCGACCGATCCAACTAAGTATCGGCTCATAGAAGAAGATGAACCGATGCCGACCTGTAACCCAGGGGATCAGGTATGTGCACTACGGGCACCTGTAGATTTAAACGGGCAGCCCGATATAGACAGCACATTGCAGAATGAAATACAGACTGCGACTTCAAACGAGCAACATTCGGCAAACGTACGGGTGAGGGAATAATCTGACTACTCCTGAAAAAGAGAGGAAAGACTGATTGTTTTTCCTCTCTTTTTACTGTCAATTCTGAGTGAGCGACCCATTATCAATCACTTCATCAGGTAGTTTATACAGATACCTGACCACATCGGACGGCTTCATTGTATATGTTTTCCCTTCGGCGGTCCTGGTCATTGTTTCCACCTGTTCACCGAGTAGGATATACCTTCTGATATCTGACCACCGCTGTCCCCTAAATATCAGTTCCCTTTGACGTTCCTTTTTTATGTATTCCAGTGCCCTCCTTTGGTCTGTAAACACTACGGGTTTAAAGTCATCTGTGGAAAAACGCCCTGCCCGAACCAAATCGATGTCTTTTGCCGCATCGTTCAGCCTGTTTTGGCGGATATTCGCCTCCGCACGGATAAGGTACATTTCGGCCGTCGTTGTCCCGCAAAATAACTGGGAGGAATTTAAACCATTATAATTTCCCTTAAAGAGGATTTCCCCGAGGTTGTTCAGGGAGAAAAATGCCACTTTCCTCAGATCCCCCTTTTCATAATTGTCATATTCAAGCATGTTTACCCGTCTCCTTGAAGGCGCAAGGGCTACGCCGCCGTTCATGGCTACGTCGAAAATCACTTCCTTATTCCATTTGGAAAAAGGAAGACTCGCGGTAGCGGTTATTTCCGTTCCATAGTCCATAACTTCTGACCGGATCATCAGGGCGGAATCCGCGTACCGTCCAGCAGTTTCAAATTCGGACATGACCAGGTATATTCTGGCCAGTTCTGCATAGGATGCCGCTTTTGAAGGTCTTGTCGGGATATCGGTTCTGTCCGGCAATAACCCAATGGATGTTTTCAGGTCAGTGATGATAAAATCATAGCATTGACGGACAGTACTTCTTGAGATCTGTTCATCCAGGGATGGCTCAGTCCGTAAGACCACTCCAAGCTGGGCATTGCTCCCCGAAGGATCATAAGGAAGGGAAAATACCTGCAGCAGGTTGAAGAGCTGGTGCGCCCTATAAAAAAGGGCTGCCCCCCGAAGCGTATTCACCTCCGCTTCATCACTGGTGGCCGTTTTTATAGAAGGCAGGTATTTTAGTACCGTATTGGCATACAAGATCGCCTGATAGGGGCCGGTCCATTGGCTGGCCACGGGACTATACGGTTGCCAGAGATAAAGCAGCCTATCTCTTTCGTTGGTCATTCCTGCCCACGAAGTTTCATTTAGGTAGTAACTGTCACAGGCTGTTTCCCCAAGGCCTGTTGTGGCAAAGTTCATTACCACCTCGCTGTTGCCAAGCAGGCCCCGCAGGTCCTGCAGGCTGCTGGGAATGGAGAAACTGTCATCAGGTTTTAAGTCAAGATATCGGGAGCAGCCTGAGAGGACGCATGCTACAAGGCTAATAATTGCGCCACTTTTTAAAAATTTAAGTTTTTTCATTGTTTTCTACGTGTTTTAAAATCCAATCTTAAACCCTCCCGTTAGTGTCAGCGGAGGTGCTATCGCACCGTTGGATACGGGGTCTATCCCTTCTTTGTTCGCTGTCCAGATCAGCCCCATATTTGTACCCATGAGAAATAGTTCCAATGACCTTATCCGCTGTCTTGCGATGTTGGAGAAACGGTAGGAAAGCCTGATATCCTGTAGCCGGATATGGTCTCCCCGCCTGACAAGAACTTCGCTGAGGCTATAGAAAGTTTCCCGGTCTGTATTCAGGGGATAGTACATTGCTGGTACATCGGTGTGCAGTTCATCACCTGTCTTTTTCCATCGTATGGAAATATCTGAATGCCCTGACCAGTTGCTGAAAAAGGAAGAATAGTTGATGCTGTTCTTTCTGAAAAAGTAAACAAATTGCCCTAAGACGGTGAATGCAAACTCCAGGTTCCTGTAGCCTATCCTGTTCCGGTAGGATGCCGTTAGCCGGGGTACACTTGAGCCATGATATACCAGATCATCCAGATCCGTGTTTCTGATTATATTTTGATAATTGATCGAAGGTTCTCCATTTTCGAATCCCCTTGGAGCTCCCTGATCAGCTGTTAATCCGTCCCAGCGGAAGCTGGTCAGCATATTTCGGTCCTTTCCCACAAAATACCCGGCATACATCGCCTGATTGGTCACAGCCAATATCCTACCATGATATTTTTCCAGGGTGGTCCTGTTGTACCCGGTCCGTAATACCCCGTTCCATGACCAGTTGCGGCTGCTTATAGCCGTCGAGACGGTGAGGTCTAATCCCTGGCCTTTGAGTTCCGCGGAATTCATTGTCACGGAGGAGGTACCCAGTGTTGGATCGACAAGAGCGAAACCGATCAGGTCGAGCGATTTCTTTCTGTAATAATCAAATGTAAAATCCAGTCTTTTATTCCACATTTTCCATTCTATGCCTGCATTGAAAGTTTGAACTCTCTCCCAGCGCAGCCCCGGATTCTGCAAGGACAGGATATTGGTAAACGGCTGGTTCGAATAAAAATCCAGATAATTGGCCTGTTGGAGTACAAGTTCAGCAGGGATACTTGCATCCACATTTCCGCTATAGCCGAAGGAAGAACGTATTTTAAGATAATTCACCGCATCGGAATGATAGAATGGTTCCCCCGATATTTCCCATCCACCGCCCAGGGACCAAAGCGGGGACCATTTATTTCTTGTGTCCACGCCGAATATATTGGAGGCATCGCTTCTGGCACTGGCAGACAGAAAATACCGGTCGGCAAAGCTGTAATTTACAGTTGAGTAGATGGATACATATCTATTTGCCGTTCTTCCTGTCCCCAGCCCATTTGGTATATAACCTTTACCGCCGATGGCGGGGAACAGGGGATATGTGTTGGCAAAATCGACTGGCGAAAAAGTATTCCTGTCTGCCTGGACCCCATAAGTTCGGTAGGATGAATTGCTGTTATTGATTTCCCTTACCTCGGCCCCGGCTATCCCCTGAAGGCGGTGCCCCCTGCCCAGCTGCCTGTCGATGTCCAGCTGGGTCCGGAGGGAATAGCCCCATAGTTTGGCATTGCTTCTGTCCTGTATGCCACCATCAGGTATCCCATAGGTCGTCTTGCCTCCGTTTATGGCTGTAAAGCGGTTGTACAGGTTCCGGGTATAATAACTGTTTTCTTCCAGTAATGACGAGGATTCTGTTAGGGCACGGTTCAGCTGCGACTGAAGGGTGAACCGTAGGCCTTTAGCTAAGTCGTAACCCAGATCAAGCCCCGCGACAATCTGCTGATTTTCTGACCTGCTACCGGTTCTTTCGAGCTCATCCAGGGGGACAAAATTCCAATTCCTGGATACCAGCCCCTGATTTTGGTCGATAAACGTTCTGTCATAGTCCGTGTAGAGTATGTCATTAACCCCGTCGCTGTTTTTCAATTGTGCATATGGATAGAGTTCTTTGTTGTTGACCTTGATGTGGCCGTAGCCTACCATATTGGAAGTGTTATACATGGTGCCCGTGATCCTGCTAAAAGAAAGGTCTGTCGAAAGGGTCAGTTTTGATACCGGCCTGTAGGTCTGGCTAAATCTGGCCGTGATCCTATCCTGGCCGTTTGTTGGCATACTATAGGTATTTTTATTGTAACCGAGCGAAAAAGAATAGCTTACCTTATCCCCGCCTCCACGCAGGCCTATGGAAGAGCTGCTTTCAATAGCATTTCTGTAAACAAAGTTCAGAAAATCATTTCTTACGTCAATTCCCCGCAGTACTCCTAATCGTTCCTCGAGCTCCTTTTCGCTGATTTCCTGTTTCTGTTGCTGAATGAGAAGCTTTACGACTGGCGTGATCACCGGCTTTTTGCTGTCATTGATCTGTGTACCATAAAAACCTTTTTCAAAAAGAAACCTCTCCATGTCAATAAAATCACTGGACGAGGCGGTCTGGCGCGAGAACAGGTCCGGTTTTCTCGAAACCATCAAGCTGGAGGAAACATCTACGAAAAGAGGCTGGTTCAGTTTGCCTTTTTTTGTTGTGATGACCAGTACACCATTTCCGGCCCGTACACCCCAGATTGAGGCGGCGGCAGCGTCCTTTAGCACGGTAACTGTTTCTATATCCTGGGGATTGATATTTTCAAGCGTGCCCTCAAAAGGGAAGTTATCCACAACGATCAGGGGAAAGGTCTGGCCTATAAGGCTGGACTGTCCCCTAATGGTGAGGTTGGGCTGTTGCGCCGCTCCATTAAAATTATAGCCGGTCCTATCCGTATAGGCACCTGAAATAAGACCATCTATCCTGTCAAGTAGGTTTCCCGATGTATTATACTGTATTTCCCGCTCGCTGATCGTTGCTACGGAGCCGGTAGAAGCCCTTCTGTCAATACGCTGATATCCGGTGTTGATCTTCACTTCCTCCAGCGTGTTTGACCTTGGGAGCAATTCAACAGAAATATATTGCGCGTTTCCCAATAAAATCGGTCGGGATACCGGTACATATTGCACATCCCTGATCAGGATCGTGTCTTGGCCACGGGCAGTCGGCACAAGGGTAAAATTACCTGTAAGGTCTGATGATGTCGACACATTGTTCCCTTTAAGCATAATGGTTGCGCCCCGGATAGGTCTTCCGTTGGATTTATCCACTATCTTTCCTGAAATTGTGATATTGGTCTGCGCAGATAATGAGCTCCACAATATCAGCAGCAGGAGTGTTGTCCATATTTTCAAAGCAGCCCCCCTTTCTTTTGAGTATTGACCTGTTTTCGGCTTTGGATATTTCCGGCTGCTTTGGAGCTTATTGTTGACCAGTCATCGGCTTGTGCCTTTATTATGTTTTCAACGTCAAGATATTTGGCAGATGTGATTGCCCTGATCTTATTGCCCTTGATCCATACAATATGCGGTACAGACTGTACTCCGAAATAATAGGTCAGAACGAAATCTTCGGCTACAGAGAAGGGCTTGTAGTCCTTGAACCAATATAAAATGGTCTTTGAATGTTCGATTTCGTCGGTAGTTTGCGCAGTAACAGGTATCACGGAAACGGATGCTGGCAGTTCTATTTCTTTTAGCTTTCGCAGTGAATTCAGGCAGCTTCCGCACCAGGTTGCCCAAAAGTCCAGTACAATGAGTTCCTGCTTTCCAAAATCATTCAATGTAATCCTTTGTTTTCCGTCTGGGTGGTTTACAGTCAGTAGGTGGAGCCCCCACAATGCGTCTGGAATGGTATCTCCGATCTGTAATGGCTTGATGCTATTTAGCCCATCCGCCCCGCTGTCTTGGCGGAGCGTCTGAGCAGATAAACCAAACATATAAAACATAAGAGCTAATAAGATAAACGCTCTTATGTTCTTCAATGCCTTAAAAGAAAAATATAAATATTGAAAAACTATAGCTGTAAGCAGAAGCAATCCCCTACCAACTCCTGACCAACTTCGCCCTTTCCGCGGGTTTTCATCGAGTCGGCTGCGGAATTTCAGTGGGTCACACCGATGAAAACCCGATGCCAATTCGAAGCGAATAGCATAAAAGGCAGAAGAAAGGCCGGTATTAACTGGGAAAAAGTCCAAAGCCAGTAGGCGTACTTTTTTCAGCACTCGGCCAGTACCCTTACAATAGGATCTGCTCGAGTATCTGGCCAGTGCTTGGCAGATGTAGGTATTTATATTTATCTTGACTAGCGTCAATAATTTTAACGTATTCATAATTTGTTTGTTATTGGTTATTTCGATAACCGACTGAAAAAATCAGCGATTTTTTTGCTCAATTCCAGTTCTTTTTCTATAAGCTCGTCTGCTTCCGATTACAGCTCAGCTTTAGTAATATCTAGTTTACGATGATTGACGATACAGTATACGATCAACAGACGATACACTGCAATTGCAAACTCCTGCATTTCTTCATCTTTCAAAAGCTGACGCCTTTCTACTCCATCATCAACATAAGCACTCAACAGCACTAGGATATTAGCAGATATCGCATTTAAGGCATACCGATCTCAGAATATTTCGATCTCCTTTATAGAGCCATAATCGACCTTGTGGACATCGTAAATCATCCAATCAAAAGCAAATTGTAGCACCAAAATCCTTTTCATTTTTCAGTTTGTAAATCCGTAACCCAAAGTACATAAGATCCCCTTTCCGATCGAAATCAGCTTTTTTGAGGCCTGATCATACTCAGGTCAGTTTGACAATAATTTAATTAATTCAGTAAGCCAGATCGCGTTTGAATGAGGGGTCACACAGGTAAATATATTGGCGTTACGCGATCAATGACTAAAAGAGACCAAATAGTATTTGGCAGAGCCAGCCGAGCTATTCGGGAGCTGTGATGATGTTTTTTTGTAATTGCTTCCGAAAAACAAAAGCACCGATAAAATCACATTTTTGTAATGTTAATTGGTGCTTTATTTTTTTGATTTTATTTCTCATAATTCGTCAAATTAAAACGAACTCAAAGAAATAGTCAAAAATGGATGACTACTTGCTTGTCGTAGCAGCAGAGGCTCTGGCGGAACCTTTACTCATTACCCTAGGAAATAACTTTCAGTACCATTATTAAAAAATAATGGGTGATGCCAAAGATCAAGCAAGCGCCATCCTACCCTAGGAATATTTTCCAAAGATAGGATAAATTGACGCATTACTCACCCTCCATATCACAATAATCGCCAGATCCTGCTACGAGAGTTCGCTATTAAGTTTAGTTTAATTCCTACTTTTTATTTTTTACCATTAAATTCAGATAATTATATTTAACCACCACAAATATATAAAATCATTTAAATAACTCCAAATAAAACGTATCGTTTTATGGAGTGGTGTTTTACCTACAGCTTCCGTTCTTTTATAGAATGGAACATAAAAACAATAATAATATACTAGTTCTTGATGTTGAACAAAAACTAATTGGCCTGCGTTTCAAGCAAATAAGAAAAACCATGGGCTATTCTAGTCATGAGAACTTTGCTTATGATTACAATCTTGACAGAGCTCAATACGGAAAAATCGAAGCGGGATCGTCCAACATGACACTAAAGGTTTTCATTAAACATCTAAATGCCATTGGTTATTCCTTTCCAGAGTTTTTTAATGAAGATTATGACTCAATAAAATTAGATTCTTAAAAGCAAGGTGAAAATTTATAAAATCATGAATCTTCAATCGTAGTAAGTGTCGCTGGATTCTTATCCAGCACACGGCGTTGATCTGCAAGACGTTGATCTTGATAAAGTCCAGAAATTTACGAATAAAGTAAATGCGGCAGTTGGAAAATTTAAAGACGCTCAAGCTGATCGATTAGGAAAATCATGTTACCAGCGCGGCCCTTTTTTATTCGGGAAAGCTATATTGGCTATAATGTCCACGTAGGCCGGCTGAAAACACCATCTTTTATCATCGATGACCGAAATGTTTAATAATGCTCTTTTTAATGTTATTGAAGATGCAATGCGTTTTTGAAAAACTAAATGAAATCAACATGATACAATCCAAGATTATTCAGACCATCTGTATCAAACGAAAAAGCCATCCTCTAAAGAATGGCTCTATAATATTTTATAAGCAAAAAATCCTATTTCAGCTCCTCCACCTGTTCGACAGTCAGTCTTAAAGCTTTAGCAATATCTTCTACAGCTACAACAATTTTCTTAAATTCTAACGCTGATTTAAGCTTTTCAGCTAATTTCTCAGCTTCGGCTTTGGCACGCTCTTCCAATCGGCCTTTCTCCATACCCTCCTTTTCAGCATACGCAATTGTAGCATTATAGACACGTTTCTGTTCTAAGCTTGATATGTATGACATCTTCTCTTCCAGCGTTAAATTTGCCAGTTCTCCTATAGCAAAACTAAGCTAAATTTCAATACGAAAGAAATTTAGCGATCTCTCATCCGCTTTATACATATTATTAAGTCGGATGAAAATACGCGATAACATTCTTTTATCCAAATACTTAGATGATCCGTCCAGCTCATCCAGATGCTTCATCAGGTACATCCATTGATCTATGATTGTATCCAACCTGGACAGTGGCTTAATGAAATTGGGCAAGACAAACATCTTATAGCTCAGCTTGGGATAAAGAACTTCTTGGTCAAGTTCATCAAAGATCTTGGCACTGTAATAATATTTCGCCCTGTTCAATGGATCAAGCCGAAACCCCAGTACGGCAATAAAATATACCGGTGGCAGCTCATAATTATTTCCCGCAGTTGCTTTCTTGGTCAAGCGACTAATCGTTCGGGAGGTATAGCTTACCCCACGGTCAAAAATCACTTTCCGATCATACGGCAAATCGCCGTCTTCTTCAACATTGCTGTAACTGAGATCCTCGACCACATGCTCTCCCTCAAGCAGACTATTTAACAAATTGATTAAATTCTCTTTATTTTCCTCCCGTCCAAAATATAGCTTCCAGCCAAAATCAGAAAGCATACTAATGTATTTTGATGTTTTAGTAAAAAACACTCACAAATGAATCATATCCACAATATTTAGTAGAAATAACAGACTTATTGCAATCCCAAAAACATTATTCAATAATCGGTATAAAAAGCAACTACAATTTGTTAAATTTACATTACATTAATGTTATCAATTTGTTAATAATTGAATATCAAAGGATACTATATTGCGTTTTTAACCATTTTATTTTGGTTAACCTACAGTCCAAAACTCGTTAGGGCGCAGCATCATGATTTCGATTTTTATGATGGCAAAGTATCTATTGATATTCCATCGTCCTTTAATATTCCATTCAATGACAGCCTAACAATAGCTCACATACAAAAATTCTATCAAATAGCTGATCAAACTAATTACATACAGCTTATAAATAGCCTTCTCGAATACAAAGATGAACATCATCTAAATGATTGGGTATATTATCAGCTGATTCGCCGCACCGCACAACAGATTGCTCCCAAAACGGAAAATTACACCCGCTACACATTATATAAATGGTTTTTAATGTGTAAATCTGGTTATGATGCTCGTTTGGCTGTGGGTAGTAATCAGATCATATTTTTCATTCAGAACAAAGAAGATATCTCTGATATTCCCTTTTTTGAAATTGATGGCAAGAAATACACCTGTTTAAACTTCCATGACTATGGAAAGCTCTTTCAACGCGCAGACACCTATATTCCTGTTAAAATTAAAGTACCAGAAGCTATCGAAGATTTCAGTTACAAAATCACAAAATTACCTGATTTTGTACCCGCAAATTATAAGGAGAAGCAAATTGAGTTCAATTATGGACATAAAGCCTACCATTTTAATGTCAAGTTGAATGAAGATATCAGTGATCTTTTTAAAAACTATCCTGGCGTAGATTTTGAAACTTATTTCAATATTCCACTTAGCAAAGAGACTTATCAATCACTGATTCCTGCGCTCAAGGAAAATTTAAAAGGAAAAAATCAGCAGGAAGGTGTCGATTATTTAATGCGGTTCACCCGCTATGCATTCTTGTATGAAAATGACGAAGAGAATTTCGGGACCGAGAAACGTCTTTCTGCAGAACAAACGCTATTGAATAAATACAGTGACTGTGACGATCGTGTTGCCTTGTTTTTTTACCTGGTAAAGGAAATCTACAATCTACCGATGATCACCCTGCTCTATCCCACCCATGTAACGATGGCCGTCCAATTTGAACATCCTATCGGTGATGCTATTTTGTACAATGGAAAATATTATTCTGTCTGTGAGCCTACTCCTCAAGCGCAAACACTGGATATAGGTCAATTGTCTGAAGAGCTTAAAAATCAGTCTTATCAGATTGTATATCACTACGATCCGAGATGAGACAGCCCTTTTCAAAGGTCCCACGGAATTAATTAAAATATCAACAAGTTTACTCTGTTGGTATTCTAATTGATAATCGGAATTTTACATCGCTATCCTAAAATTTCAGTAGAATCAAAGCTTACGGTAGAAAATATATCATCAAGTAAGCTTTATATGTTCTAAAGTTTGCTTATAAAATCAAGTACATCTGTATATTTCCCATCTGTACGCTGCCCTGCAATTGTTACCGTATTTTTTTTACCTTCGGATTTTACTGTAATCACATAGTCTGCTCCATCTACACAACGTGCACACTCGTCAATTTTGGTGTTCATTAAATCATACGTTTCGACATATGACGATAACTTTCTAAAAGTGTCTTCACTGGTTTTGTAGCTTTTATCTTTTACAGTTTGAGGATTGC
Organism: Sphingobacterium sp. UBA5639; assembly: GCF_002421245.1. NCBI lineage: Bacteria > Pseudomonadati > Bacteroidota > Sphingobacteriia > Sphingobacteriales > Sphingobacteriaceae > Sphingobacterium > Sphingobacterium sp. UBA5639. Next base: position 383,717 of record NZ_DIJR01000019.1, on the reverse strand, counting down.
CAGTGGTTCCAGCGGGATACTTTACCTCTGTCTTATTTTGATCGACAGTAATATTTACAAATTCGCCCCAACCAGAAATTCCTTTTATTTCTACTTTAAGTCCAGAAGTTGAAGGATCATTGATATCATTCGATTTTTTACACCCAAAAAGGAGGAAAGCACCCATTAAAACCAAATAGATTGTTCGTTTCATAATTTAGAATTTATTTTATTTGACTATTTAACGAATTATTTAAAATATATGCTACATAAAAAATCCCGCCAAGGCGGGATTTTTCATCTATTTACTAAACTATAATTATTTTACTTTTCCAGGAGTGGTATATGCCAAGTTCTGTGGATCATAATGAGCCCAACCACTTGTCCAATCCGTCGTACCAAAAGCACCTTTATAAGCCACCTTCTCAAAGAAACTTCCCGACACCTTAGCATTGGTAAAACTTGCTCCACTAGCAGCAGCGGATCCAGATAACACTTGGAAATTTGGAGTGTTGCTTGTATTTGAAAAATCTGAACCAAAGTTATAAGGGGCTACGAACAGTTCAGATGCATATTTACCATTTTCGAAAACATTTTTAGCACGTATAAGTGTAGAGACAGCCGCAGCATTTGTAGCTGAGCTAACTTTTAAATCAGCGTCTTTAGAACCATATACCAAATTATTTTCAAAAACTGCATTTCCACTTAAGAAATTATTCGAAGTCGAATTTGCTGTGATTACCTTTGTATCATCAACATATAATCCAGCCAAAGGAAAGCCTGAAATAACGGAGTTTAAAATGCTGATAGAAGAGTTCCGACGCACTTGAGCACCATGTTGGAAGTTCGCATTAAAAGATCCTCCAGCCTTTTGAATTGGGCCTAGAATTGTCACGTTAGAAAATACAGCAGAAGTTTTTGGAGTTTGGTCGGTCCCTGTAGCGTTGTTATCAGATTCAAAACCATTAGAGCCTGATTGATCTGCAACAGTAGGTACACGTTGTGCTAATGCAAATTGAACATTACCAGAATACCCAAAATCTGTATCAAAATCATCATCCCAAGTACCTACAGCTAAAAGATGCTTCGCATTTACTGTTCCGCCAAACCATTCAAAGGCGTCATCGCCTGAGCGATAGATCTGAATATATTCCAATGTTGTACCATTTCCAACACCACCCATTGTCAATCCATTAATTTCATTATCTACAGAATACGCGATACCGCCATATTCGATACGGACATATTTCATTACACCAGAGTTATCTGCAGCATCAGAACCGCCATAATAAATATAATTTTTTTCATCCTTACCTGTCGGTGCAGCAAGACCACCTTCGATCTTAACATCGGTACCTTGGTTAACTGGCGCTTTACCTAAAAGGATTACTCCCCCCCAATCTCCCTGAGAACGAGCTCCCGCAGCTAAATTAGATGTAAATACAATAGGCTTATCAGCTGTACCTGTTGCATTAATTTTTGAACCTCGTGTAATTGTCAATGTTGCTTTTGAAGCTTTATCTCCTTTAATAATAGTTCCTGGTTCAATCGTTAAAGTGGCACCGTTACTGACATATACGAATCCTTTTAAAACATAGATTTTATTTGATGTCCAAGTTGTATTACTAGTTATCTCGCCTGAGATTTCTACGACATTCTCATTTCCAGGATTTGTTGGAGTTTCTGTTCCACCTCCATTATCCGTAATTGTTGTTTCTTTACAAGCTCCAGCCAATAATAATGCTGACAGGGATAAGAATAAGAATCTTTTTTTCATTTTTTAAGTTTTAAAAATCTTGATACAAAAAAATACTTTAGATATGTCCTTATATTTAAAGTAATATTAAGTTTATATTACTATTAAAATGTATAATTAAATGATACTGAATAATTTCCACCAGTCTTATAACGATATAGAATTTCCTTAGCTTTATTATCAAAATATACGTTTACAGGATTATTCAAAATATCACCCAAATTGACTTTTACCTCTGCTTTATTATTCATCAATTTGTAGCCGACTTGTGCATCTAATACATTACGAGGTGCTTCGTAAGCGCTCGCAAATGTGATTCCTCCTGCTTGCGCTATTCGCTTACCAATGCGGTTAAAAAGAACATTAACATTCAATTTATTACCCAATGCGCTATGTTGCAATCCTGCATTGATAGTATAAGGTGATTGTCCAACCATAGGTCGAGTTTTCTCTTTATAGTCCTGATCAGTCGGATTAGTCACCTTCGAATGCACATAAGAAAGATTTAAATATGCGGTTGTGTTAGAAAACAGTTGATTTTCACTGACAAAATCCAATTTCTTTCTTGCCTCTAACTCAGCTCCATATAAGGTTGCTTTCGGTGTATTGAAATAGGAAACATCAACTGTCGAATTTACATCATAGCGAGATGCTTCAATAGCATCTGTAAACTGTTTATAGAATGCAGAGACCGAAAAGATTTCGCCAGCTTTGGGATATATTTCAAATCTCAAATCCGCATTATTGATTGCGCTTCGTTTTAGTTTTGTATTCCCGGAAATAGTTCCGAATTGCTCGTAATCATAATAACTAAATGGTGCTAATTCTCGTAATTCAGGACGAGCAATTGTTCGATAATAGGAAGCCCTAAGATTTGTCTTACTATTTAAACTATAAGTCATATTAATTGACGGCAAAAAGTCTAGTTTTGTATCATCAACATCCTTTTTGTCTGTGTCAATTTGAACATTATAATTTTCAACACGCAAACCATAGACTATGCGAAACTTATCCATAAACTTTTGGTCCATCATCGCGTACCCAAATCCTGTCATTGATTTTGCAGTATAGAAGTCACCAGGCATTTGGATTTCATCATATTTAAAGTAGTTTTTATCGATCAAATCTGCAGCAAATATTTTATCTGGAGAAAGTTCACGTATTTGATCAGCTAATTTTGAATCCATCTTAATTACATCTAAGACAAGGCCAACAAAACGCGCATCAAAATCACGATGACGATAATTCGCTCCAGCACCAACTTTCAATGTACTTGGTGCAGATAAAAAATTTATTGGTCTAGCATAGTTTAACTCACCAGAGAAAACATTTTCATTAAGATCAGAAAACAAACGCGTATTCTCTTTACTAGGACTGGTAATATTAGCCAAATAAGGAACTGTAGAATCATTTTCTTTATCAATCGCTTTTGCATAATTGATTTTCATCTGATTCGGTTGATTGTTTTTAATGTTGCTATATGATGCTGTCCATTTAATTCTATCATTTAGATCCGAAAGTACATGATCGCCTTCCAAGGTTGACTTGAACAATGATTTTTGCAAAATATCAAAAGCATAGAATTTATTTACTGATGTCGTTCCAAGATGTGTTCCTGTCCGCTCAGTATACACGTTATCATAATTTCGATTATATAAATTTTTCCAGGAGATTTTATTCTTTCCAAAAGAATAACCGAAATTAGCCATTGCTCCCAAATTCGTTGTAAACTTATATTGATTGTCTTTGTAATCGTATTGATACCAGTTACGTTCAATATTTGACAAAATATTTTGGGAATTCCGATAATTAACAGAAAATAGCGCACCAAATTTATTGTTATTCTCATATTGCTTTACTCGACCCAAAGAAAATTGATAAGCTTGTGAAGGAAGGGCCTTCTTATTTTCAACTGAAAAATCATTCGACAATGATTTCATCGTTAAACGTTGCCACTTTTGCGACAGACCAGCAGCGAATGCTTCTCGCGAAGGATAGTTCTTAGCCAACTGACTTGATCCATCATCAAAACCTAAATAATTTTGAACGTTCTTTTTAGTTTGTAAAAAATCTTTAAATGTCGACGCAGTATTATAACCATATCCCAAGCCGAAAGAGACAAAATTTTGATCAGGAATATCTTTTGTTGTAATCTGTACAGCTCCCCCTGCAAAATCCGCTGGTAAATCTGGAGTAGCTGTTTTTGAGATCGTAATTTTATCAATAAGATTCGAAGGAATAATATCAAATGAAAATGCGCGACGATTGGCTTCTGTACTTGGTAATACCGAGCCATCCATCATAGCAACATTATAGCGGTCACTCAAACCGCGAATAATGACAAACTTATTATCTTGAATTGTCGTACCACTGACACGACGTAATGCTTCGGATGTATTTTTATCTGGCGATCTTCTGATCTGCTCACTTGAAATACCATCAGAAATCAATGCGCTATTTTTTTGTTGCGAATATAATGCACCGATAGATTCTTTCTTAAAAGATCCTGTAACCACAACTTGATCTAACACCTGTCCTTCTGAATTATCAAGAACGATATCTAAATTGGTCAAATCATTCGCTTTAATCTCAACCTCGGTAACTTGCTTTGTCGAGTAACCAATGTAAATATATTCTACAGTATATTTACCTGCCGGTAAAGCTGGAATACTGTACTTTCCGGATACATCAGAGCTTCCGCCCCTTGATGTTCCTAAAATACGCACAGTTACACCAGTGATTGTTTCACCAGTTTTACTATTCGTAATAGTCCCCATTAACTTCCCACTACTTTGTGCATAAACTGTTGTTGACGCAGCTACTGCTAGCGTTACGACTGCAGCGATTCTTCTAAGTTGTAATTGTGGTTCCAATTTATTTGTTTTTTGTTTCTGCAAAGCTATTAGCAGAATATTAGATTAACATTAACAACAAATTACCATTACATCAATCAGCTGTTAATTTAATGTTACCTATAGCCAGTTTTCCTCGATTTTCAGTAAAAAAGGCTGTTTATGGCCGATTTGCGTAGTATTTGGGCAGTCTCCAAAGAGATTATATTAAAGAAGTGTAATAAAATTATTAAGCCCTTAATTTATTAACACAATAGGTTATTTTTCTAATTTATACCTTAATGAATGCCATGTAACGGGTTTACATAGCGACCTGGTACTGCTAGTTGAAAGCGAACAATCATCTTCCATTGCAGCTGTTAACTCACCGCAGTAAATTGCTTTTTATATGCAATNNATTGCATATAAAAAGCAATTTATCTAAGTTTGAATATATTTTCAATTTCTGATCCGCATGAGCACTCCAATCGTATCGACAACAAAGTTATCATTTCAGTATCCCAATTCAAGGCTAATTGAATTTCCAGATATCTATATCGAGAAAGGCCAGCATACGCTGTTATTGGGGGATTCAGGTTCTGGAAAAACAACACTGCTGAATATTTTGGGGGGCTTGGCTCGGCCAGAAACAGGTCAGGTCAAGATCAATAGCCAAGATCTAGCATTGTTATCAAACAGCAAATTGGATGAGTTTCGTGCCCAATATATCGGGTTTATATTCCAAGAGGCACACCTGCTGAGAAATCTAACACTTTTGGAAAACATCAAGTTGGCGCAGTCTTTAGCAGGGAAAAAAATAGACATCAGTGCAATTCATCTTATACTTAAACAACTACAATTAGATGAAAAAAGTGCTGCCTATCCGAACGAATTGAGTCGCGGCCAGTTACAACGCGCCGCTATTGCACGTAGCGTCATCAATAAACCAGCCTTATTAATTGCTGACGAACCTACTGCCGCTTTGGACGATAATAATACCTACAGGGTATTAGAACTTCTCCTATCGATAGCTGACACTGCAGGATCAACTTTACTGATAACAACACACGACAAGAGAATAAAAGATCAGTTCTCCAAAATGTACCTTTTAAAATAATTGTTTTACTTTATTTACGCGTCACCTTTAGTTTTTAAAATTTGTTATGAACACGATACAATTGGTTTGGAAAAATTTAAGTAGGCAGTTTGGCTCGGTCTTTCTCAGCATGCTGTTAACGGCGTTTGGAATTTCCATCCTTGCCGTGCTTTCAATTACCGGAGAAACTTTTGAAAAGCAGCTTGACAATAACAGTAAAAATATTGATTTGGTCGTCGGAGCCAAGGGAAGCCCACTTCAGTTAATCTTGTCCAGTGTTTATCATATCGACAATCCAACCGGTAATATCCTACTAGGCGAACTGGAGCCACTACGCCAAAATCCACTTGTTCGGCTTGCTGTCCCCTTATCTTTAGGCGACAATTTTAAAGGTCACCGCATTGTTGGAACTGATTCATCTTTCTTAGCTATTTATGAAACCGCTGTAGCCGAGGGGCGTATTTGGCAAAATAATTTTGAAATAGTCATTGGTGATCAAGTTGCCAAAAAACAACAGCTAAAAATTGGCGATAAGATCCATAGTTCACATGGCCTGAGCAAAGATGGGCACCATCATGATGATCATCCTTTTACCGTTGTCGGTATTTTAAAACACAATAATAACGTTACCGACAACTTAATACTGACAAACTTGGAAAGTGTTTGGGATGTACATGGCATTGCACATCAGCATGAGCATCATGAAACAGCAGCAGAGAAAGAGCAGCGCGAACGTCAGGAAGACCGGGAAGAAACCGTCAACGCGCACTTACACCACCACGGCGAAGATATAGCAGAAAATTCATCTTCTCCCGTCGAAATGAATGAAAAAGGACATCACGAACAGGAAGACCATCCTGAACACACAGAGGAAGGTATGTTTGTGAAGTCCATAGGGGCCGATATGGTCAAGCAAAATGGACTGGAAATAACCGCCATCCTACTCAAATATCAATCTCCTGCGGCGATCGGAATTTTACCAAAATTGATCGATCAACAAACCGATATGCAGGCCGCATCCCCTGCGATGGAAAGTACACGTCTATTCTCTTTATTAGGTGTAGGGATAGATTCTTTATCTATACTAGCTTATGTAATTATGTTTATTGCAGGTTTAAGTGTCTTTATTAACCTATATAATGCATTAAAGCAACGTAAATACGATCTTGCCATCATGCGTACGCTCGGAGCCTCCAAAGGAAAACTCTTTGCTATTGTGCTCCTTGAAGGACTTACAATTACTATTATTGGTGGATTAATTGGACTTATAATGGCACATTTGGCACTCTACTATATCAGTAATCAAGCGAGTCAAAGCGCTGATTTTATTGAGGCCTTTAAACTCCATCCCAAAGAATTGGTATTTTTGTTTGCTGCTTGTATAATCGGTATCTTCGCAGCAATCATTCCAGCAATCAAAGCTTACAGGACAAGTATTTCTGGAACGCTATCAAGTAAATAAGTTTAACTAAGATCAATACACTACAAAAAAGATCGCAATAAGAAGAGCAGTTTGACCTATAGGTAGGATAACGTAAAATATAGAAGAACAGCTTCTTGATACAAAACAATAGCATAACACATGAAAAAAACGCTGACAGTATTACTATTTATAATATTTTGTACAATACAATCACAGGCTCAAATAGGCAGTAATCCGGATGTTCCTGACCATACGCCTATGATGAACAAAACATGGGAAGCGATTGATAAGATGGCTTATAAAGTAACCTATAATGGGGCAAAGAAAGTATATACTCCATTCTATCCAAAAGAACTTAAAGCCCTAGAAAATAAAATAGTTGAATTACCGGGCTACATGGTTCCTCTTCATAGTGGTCGTAACCATAAAAACTTTATGATGTCTGTATTACCCGTGATGCAGTGCCAATTCTGTGGATCGAATGGAATTCCACCCATGGTTGAAGTAACGTTAAAAGGTAGCGCGATAAAATTTTCCGAAGATCCAATTAAATTAAAAGGGAAAATGATATTTACCAAAGATCCACTTAAGGGAAATGCTGAGATCCAGATTGTAGATGCGGAACCTATAAAATAAACTAGCGTCCATTTGAACGACCAAATTGGCTTTGCAAATTATTCTTCAGAGCCAATTTGCCAAACCAACGCAGCGGCTTATTTTATCTATTCAGCAGCGAAACTTCCATACATGCGGCTAAAGCGGCCGTTTCGGTCCTTAAGCGCGCTTCTCCCAAAGAAATTGGATGAAATCCCATTTGTAGTGCCAAATCAATTTCCTCCTCAGAGAAATCTCCTTCTGGACCAATGAGGATAATATAATGTTGCGAAGGCTCCAAAACCTGGTTTAAATACGTTTTTTCAGCATCAACACAGTGTGCAATTGCTTTTTGAACGCCTTCTGTTGGAATATCTCTCAAAAATTGTTTAAACGATACAGCTGGATTAAGTTTGGGAAGATAGGCTTTCAATGATTGTTTCATGGCTGCAACAACCACCTTGTTCAGACGATCTAATTTTACCTCTTTTCGCTCAGAATGCTCACAGATAACTGGAGTTATTTCCTGAATGCCAACCTCAGTTGCCTTCTCTAAAAACCATTCTATACGATCAATATTCTTCGTTGGAGCAACAGCGATATGTAGATGATACCTCGGCTGCTGAAAGTATTCCTTGACATTTAAAATAGTAAGAACGGTACGTTTGGGATGAGGGTCAATAATTTGAGCTTCGTATAAACCACCACGACCATCGATGAGATGTAAATGATCGCCGGTATTCATACGAAGCACGCGAATTGCATGTTTACTTTCTTCCTCACTAAGGATAAAATTTTCTAACGAAGGATTTAAATCCGGTGTAAAAAATAACTGCATTTATTAGCGTTATTAGGTTATTCTTCTGTATCATCATCGGCCGATTCGACCAATTCCAATTTGACAAACTCAATATTCTGTTGGGCTTTCCGGATAATAGTGAATACGTAGCCATATTCTTCTTTCCGCTCACCTACTTCGGGAATTTTATCAAAAATCTCACTCACCAAACCCGACATGGTATCGTAATCTTGACTCTCTGGCAATTCTATAGGGAGAAACTCATTCACATCATGAATACTAGCTCCAGCATCGACCATATATTCCGTTTCAGAAATTCGTTCAACAACTGGAGTTTCCTCATCATATTCGTCCTGAATCTCACCGACCAGCTCCTCAACAATATCCTCCAGGGTAACCATACCTGCTGTCCCACCAAATTCATCCAGTACAATCGCCAACTGTAGACGCTTTTGCTGAAATTCAGCCATGAGATCATTAATCTTCTTCGTTTCAGGAATGAAATAGGGCTTGCGCATGATATTTTTCATGACAACTTCCTTTCCTTTAGCTAAGAGGGGAAGAATATCCTTTGTATGTACAATACCAACGATTTGATCAATGTTATCTTCATAAATTGGGAGACGGGAATACCCCTCTTCAGTCATTGTTTCAATCAGCTCAGAGGCATCAGCGCTAACTTCAACAGCGACAATTTTGGTACGGGGTACCATAATATTCTTAACGATACGTTCGTTAAAATCAAATACATTTTTAATCAATTCGTGCTCGGAAATATCCAAAGCACCAGACTCTTTACCTTTATCCAACAGGTACTGTAACTCCTCAGAAGAGTGCGCAGATTCACCTTTAGTGACTTCAAATCCCAAAATTTTCAGTAGAAAATTAGCGAAACCATTTAAAATCCAAATAAATGGTCTAAAGATAAAGTAGAAAAATTGCAGTGGAACCGCAATTTTCATGGTTGTTGCAACAGGTTTTTGAATCGCAATTGATTTAGGAGCGAGCTCTCCAAATACAATGTGTAACACAGTAATAATTGTAAAAGCCAATATATGTCCTGCATTCGTCGCGATTGTACCTGTCAATTCAACACCGAAAAAACCAAGAAACCCCTGCACAATTTGGGTCATTACAGCCTCTCCTACCCAGCCTAAGGCGAGTGAAGAAAGTGTAATACCCAATTGTGTAGCGGCCAAATAACCATCCAAATGCTCCGTTATACTTTTGGCTATTGTAGCAACTTTGCTACCTGTTTTTGCCTGAACTTCAATTTGGGAGACTCGGACCTTGACAATAGCAAACTCTGCCGCGACAAAAAAGCCGTTAGCCAATACTAAAAACAATGTCCAAAATATATCGAGCGCCATGCTTGGGGTTATTTGTTAACAAATTCTTTTTTGTACAACTCGATAGCCTCGATCAAGATTCTTTGCGCTTCTTCACGTCCCTTTACACCCTCAACAATGACATGTTTCTTTTCGAGTGCTTTATAACTCTCAAAGAATTGTACAATCTCCTTCATCGTATGCGGAGGCAATTGATCAATATCTTTAATGTAATTAAAAACAGGATCATTTTTGGCGACCGCAATAATCTTATCATCTTGTTCTCCACCATCAACCATATTCATCACACCAATAACCTGTGCTTCAACCAATGTCAAAGGTAAAATATCCACTGAGCAAATAACCAAAATATCCAAAGGATCTTTGTCATCGCAATAAGTTTGTGGTATAAAACCATAATTAGCAGGATAAACGACAGATGAACTCATTACTCTGTCCAAAAGCAACAAACCAGTTTCTTTGTCTAATTCATACTTTCCTTTGGATCCGTTTGTAATCTCAATGATAGCATTTACGGCATTTGGAACATTCTCACCTGGAGAAACCATGTGCCAAGGGTTTTGTTTACTCATTTTTTAATTTACTGTATATTTTGTTTGTTTCTTTTATCTTTTATACGCTTTTTTAGTAACGTTATTGCAATTGGCAAAAATGCGATCACAATCATACCAACGACAACATATTCTACATAATGTAAAATCCAAGGGAACTCTATACCGAGGAAATATCCAGACAGGGTCAACACAAGTACCCAAATAGCAGCCCCGGCAACATTGTACAGAACGAATTTCTTAAAATCTAATTTTACAACACCGGCAAAGATAGGTGCAAAAGTACGAACTATTGGAACAAATCTTCCTATAATTAAAGCTGTTCCACCATATTTATGGTAAAACTCTTCCGCCATGACCACATATTTTCGCTTAAAGATGAAGCTATCTTTTCGCTTAAATAACATTGGTCCGGCTCGATAACCAAACCAATACCCTGTAAAATTCCCTAATACTCCCGCGACAAATAAGCCTAGACAAAGCGTGTATATATTAACGTCAATTTTATTTAGTGCACAAAATAATCCTGCAAGAAATAATAAATAATCACCAGGTAGAAAAAATCCAAAAAATAGACCTGTCTCAGCAAATACAATTAAGATAACCAGATAAAATCCACCAGAGCTCAATAACTCTTCCGGATTTAATAATTGTTGAAATGACAACAAAAGTTCATGCATAATCTTTAGTAAAAATCAATATTGCGTTTCTTTTTTAGAACAAATCCTACGCTTATTCTTGTACAAATTTTAAACAGCAAAGTACAAATATAGCATTCTTCTAAAAAACGAACGTAAATCAAGTGTAATATAATCTTTTCTAGTTATTGATTTTGAGCAGTTATACCGACAATAGACTCGCGAATAGTAGTCGCAATTTCATGAAGTTCATCATTAGACAAGCTCAATTTAGGTCCAGCAAAATTTAAATCACTAATTTTATTAATAGGTACCAGATGTATATGTGCATGAGCTACCTCCAAGCCAACTACTGCTACTCCGACTTTTACACAAGGAATCACTTTTTTAATACCTTGAGCAACAATTTTAGCAAATACCCAAAGTGCCATATATTCATCATCCGCTATATCAAAAATATAATCTGTTTCTTTCTTAGGGATCACCAGAACGTGTCCCTTAGCCAATGGGCTGATATCCAAAAAAGCCAGAAAATCATTACTTTCTGCAACTTTGTAAGCTGGAATCTCCCCAGCAACGATTTTTGAAAAAATTGTCGACATATTATTCTAATCTTGGAATAAATCTTTTAAACAGTGATTAGCAAACAACAGACTTTATAATGCAAAGCCTTCGGTATGTTAACAATTAAAAATTTAACTGTAGATTTTATCACACCCTGTTTTTCTACTGTCAACAAATATAAACAAAAAAGGTCGCGATTACTATATCACGACCTTCTTAATATAAAGTTAATTTGTGGATGCGCGGTTATGGCATACCGCACATAACCGACATATATTATCTTGAAATCTCTACGATTTCGAATTCAATTTTACCGGCAGGCACTTCAATAACAGCTGTATCACCTTTCGATTTTCCCAACAAACCCTGGGCAATAGGAGATTTAACTGAAATCTTGCCCGACTTCAAATCTGCTTCTGACTCCGCCACCAATTGATAAGTCATTTCAGCACCATTCTTTTTGTTCTTGATCTTAACAATCGATAAGGCCAAAACTTTAGATGTATCCAATTTGGACTCATCAATTAAACGTGCAGTCGCCAATGTATTCTCCAAATTGGCAATTTTAGCTTCGTGAAGCCCCTGAGCTTCTTTAGCTGCATCATACTCTGCATTTTCTGACAAATCTCCTTTGTCTCTAGCCTCTGCAATAGCATTGGCAATTTTAGACCTTCCTTCCGTCTTCAGATAAGCCAATTCTTCTTTAAGCTTACGCAATCCTTCTTCCGTAAAATAAGTTACTTCTGCCATAATTTTATCTTTTTTCTTATTTTCTACTTTTTAAAAAAGAAACAAGACCATATTTCCCTCGTCAGGAAACATGGTCTTGCTTTGAATCTATACGAAGATAATAATTGTTTTCAACAAAACAAATTCTTACCCGTTAAATAAAATTAAATCTCTTCCTCATCAACAAATTTATACCCCAGCCCCCGAACTGTTTGTAGATAATGTGGCTTATCTGGATTTGTTTCGATCTTTTTCCTTAAACGAACCACATGCATATCCAAAGTACGTGTGTTGACATTGGAGCTATAACCCCAGACAACCTCCATTAACTCCTCGCGTGTAATCTCCCGGCCTAAGTTTTGTAAAAAATGAAGCAAAATTCGGTTTTCCAAAATGGTCAACTCAACTTTCCTTCCGTCACGTATTAAGGAATGAATATTCGGATGATGTTCCGTTTGCCCAAATTTATATACTTCGGGACTGTTCTTAGGTAAGAAAAATTTCACCTTATTATCGATCATAGCAATAAGCACATCCATATTGAATGGCTTACTAATGTAATCAGTCACACCAAAGCTATAGGCTTCAATTTTGTCCACATCTTGAGACTTCGCTGTCATCATGATAATGATATTCTCAAACCCGGCTTTACGGACATCTTCACAGATTTCGTTGCCTTCTTTTCCTGGAAGCATCCAATCCAACAAAACCACATCGGGTCTCTTTTCCAAGATCAAACTTTCCGCTTCATTCCCATTTCCACTCTGAATGACCTGATAGCCTTCGGATTCCAATCGATGTTTTACCAAGAACCGTAAGTTCTCATCATCTTCAATAACAGCAACAGTGATGTCTTTATTCATATTTAAATTTATTTTTTAAACCGGAAATACCAAGGTAAAGGTGGTCCCCTGTCCCAATTGACTTTTTACTGTAATATCACCGCCTATAAATTCGGTAATCTCTTTACAGAAAGCCAAGCCCAAACCGATACTTCCTTGCTGATTATATTGACTTTTTATTCTATAAAACTTTTTGAAGATGTTGTTAAACTCTGCCTTCTCAATACCTATTCCTTCATCCTTAAAAGTGATAACAAAATTCTTCTTGTTTTGTTGTATCGCAATATCTAAGATTTTATGCCCCGCTTTCGAATATTTATAGGCATTATCGATCATATTTTGAAACACACTACTTAACAGTACCGGATCTGCAAGCATTGATGTCCTTACATCAATTTTTGTGCTAATCTTGAAATCCGCATATTTTATTCTTGACGAAGCTACTAGATTTTCGGTAAATTCCTCCAAATCAACTTCTTCTTTATTTAATTTTATGGTTTTATTTTCGATCTGACTAAAAGACAACAGCTTATTCATCAAGTTATTTAATCGGTCTGCCTCCTGATCTAATATATTTCCATACATTTTCCGCTCTTCATCAGAGAGTACCTGCGCACTCTTAATATTATTTCCAGCAATTTTAATAACACTCACAGGCGTCTTAAACTCGTGGGTAAGATTATTGATGAAATCGTACTGCAATTTAAAAAGTCTTCCGTTAATTTCTAAATTTCTATAAATTAAATATAATATTGCAATTAAAATAATATAAATCAGGGATACCCCTCCCAATACCGGCCAAAAACTGCGATTTATCTCTTTTGACAGAAAACTTTTACTCGACCTAAAAAGAAGTTTGTAGTCTGCTAAGGCTCCAGGTAACGGCATCTCCGTTGAAATCTCGTCATTTTCCGGCGTGATCGGAGCACCAACCAGTGGCACTATTTCTACTTTCTCATAAAGATTTGAATAACTATTTTTTACTTCCAGATACATTGGATCAATCTGAAAATTGAACATATCCTGTTCATATCCGACAGTATGATCCAAATTACCTTCCATAATAGACTTATAGACTATTAAGTCGTTGACCCTTGGAATATTCAGATAGGTAATCTGTCCAGGTCTTATGGTATAAAAAACCTTCAGAATATCCTTATCAGAAAGCTTGGCATTCGGTTGCAATTTATCGATATAAGTTGCCAGCTTCACACCAATATTATTAATCTCTTCGGAATGCAAGCCCATCTGCCCACGATCCCGAATCGTATTTTTATTCAGGCCAGACCTGGAAACGGTAAAAAAAGTAATGGTTTTCGGTTGAATTCTAAGGTTATTAACAATAAAACCATAGTTCAAGTTATGATCATTATTAAATTGTAAATCAAAAAAACCAATTTCTCTAACGAATGGGTAGGAACTTAATATACTATATGCATATTTTCCCGCCTGGACTGAATCCAAAAAACCTTGATAAAAAGATACTTCAGGAATTCTATTCTGAAAAAAATCATTGAAAGGGACTAAGGTTTGATCAAATATCTCCGATTTCCGATTGGTAAATTCGTTCTTAATATGCGATTCTGTATAATTACGCGAAAGAAAAAGGGCAAATATATAAAGACCACTAATCACGATGAAAAACATCAACAATAATCCGTAATTTTTTCGATAGCTATATTTCTCTGCTTTCATAATCTCCCGCCCTTAGTCTACAAGATATTTCGCCAAAAATCGCTCCAACTCATTATAGTAACCAAAGACATTCTCGTCCCGTTTAAAAGTTCTATCCTCGTCCTCTTTTAGGATGTATTGTACGGGAATATTATTATTCTTTAATTTCTGTACAAATTGATTTGCATCTGTTACCGAACTAAACCGATCCTTTCCTCCCTGTACCAATAGCACCGGTATCTTTACTTTATCCGAATGAAATACAGGTGAAATATTTTTAAATAGCTCAGCCTCCCGAATCGGATTCCCAACTACTTGATACATTTTCTGCACATACGATTTAAAATATGGCGGTATATCTCTAAAGTAAGTGAACAGATTGGTATAGCCGGAATAAGACACGGCACATTTATAAAGATCAGAATTAAAACAAGCAGCGTGTAGCGCCGAATAGCCTCCAAAACCTTTCCCTACAATAGCGACACGTTCCCGATCAGCAATTCCTTCTTTAATCAACCATTTTACTCCATCAGTAATATCATCCTGAATCTTCCCGCCCCATTCCTTAAATCCCGCAGTCCAAAACTTCTTACCGAAACCGGTCGATCCCCTATAGTTCATCTGAAAAACCAAATAACCCCTGTTCGCCAAAAACTGCGCTTCGTTATCGAATCCCCAAACCTCCCGTCCGTTAGGTCCATCATGGGGCAATACAACCATTGGAAGATCTTTGCGATTGGAATGTATGGGGTAAGTCAGATAGCCTGAAATCTGAATACCATCGCGTGCTGTATAGGTGATATACTCATTGGGCGATAGCTCTTTGTCTTTTAGATCGGAATTATTATCTGTTAGCTTCGTTAATTTTTGAGTCGAAAAATCATAGAAATAAATACCGCCCGGGTTTACGTCCGTATAGGTTTTGATAATTACTTTGTCACCCGAAATGTCGGTATTTAGCACCTGAAATTCAAATCCATCGATCTGTTTGGACAACTGATCATATTTCTTTTTGGTAGCTTCATCAAAAAAATGCCTATTTTGTCTAGAGGTACTGTAATTTACGAACAATAGCTTATTTTGTTCCGTAAAATACCCTCCAGGACTCACATCAACATCTTTATGGCTGTAAAGTTCCCCTAACTCCTTCTGGTTTGCCAAATCATAGCTAACCAATGCCAGTTTATCCCGGTCTATATTGGATAAGGCATAAATGATCGCATCAGAACTATCTTGATAACCCAAAGGTGTAAAACTGCTCTCCACATCACAGCGTATAATCTCTTTAAAAGGTTCTTTCTCGGAACTCCGATAGAGCACAGACTGCTGTACGGAATCATTGGCTACCGCCAATCTTACCTGCCCATCATTGGACACAACCCAAGAACTCATATTTCCCGGATTCTGTAAAACCAATTCCCGAGGCCTCCCGTCTAAATAGATACGATAAAGGTCAAAAAAAGAAGAGTCTCTATCGTTGATTCCCGCTATAAAACTATCACCTCCGGTCGCCATAGCATGAATCCATCGAAACCGACCTCGTACCGGTTTAATCAATGGCCAAATCTTTTCTGTGTTGATGTCCACAGCATATAAACGTAAACTGTCCTGCGAAGATTGTTCCGTCAAAAAGGAAATTTTTGAATCATTGTTCCAAGCGAAGGATTTTACATTAATATCATTTTGATAAGTAAGCTGTTTGGAACTATCCTTATTGATCAAATCTATTAAATAGATATTTTTGCAATGATTATCTAAGCCAATGTAAGCGATAAATCGACCATTTGGAGAAATCTTAAAATTTGATTTTTCAGGTGTAGAAAAAAATTGATTTATTGGAATAAGATCAACACTATATCGTTGACACCCCAACATGATCATGGCAGAAAAAAACAAACCTATCCAAAATTTCATCCTCATAATCCCAAATACATCCTTATCATTTATTCCAAATATTGCAATTAAATACGGAATTGCATGAAATGCAACCTTATTTTTACAAGATATAGTAATTAAATGTAATATTCAAACTTATCTCGGTTCTGTCCTTTAGAATCTTTTTTATCGCAGAAAAATAGCGTATTTTTGCATATGTTTTTATACAATGTCTCCGTTATAGCAGAAGAAACAATCCATCAAGAGGTCGTTTCATGGATTCAGGATAATATCGTGCAATCCCAAAAATTTCAAGTGCATTTTCTGGAAATGCTCCAGTCGCCGCATGAAGGTATGACCTACTGCATTCAAGTTATACTCCCTACAGAAGACCATATAGCAGATTTTCAGCAAGTGCATCTAATTCCATTACAACAACTCATTTCGGAAGTATATAAAGACAAGGTGTTCCTTTTCGACAGTACCATGAAGTATCTAAAAAAATAAAAGAGCTCTGTGGAGCTCTTTTATTTTTTTATTTCATTAATATCGTTACCATCTTCTTCAAGGTTCTTATTATTCTTTTCACCTATCTCTGCCGCCAATTGATAGCGCGGATCATAACTGATTTTTGGCGTTAAAAAATGAAGTAAAATCAAACGGGCATATCTAAAATTAAAAGGTGCGAAGACCAAAATGGTTACAGCTAGACCAATCAGATAAGACCAAGGAGACTCGCTTCCTGTCAAAATTGCGATAGCAACAGATACAGTAACAATCTCAGCGACAGACAAAGCATAACTCACATACATGGCAGCATAGAAATACCCCGGCTCAACCTCGTACTTGACACCACAATAAGGGCAAGTATCATTCATATGCTGCTTATGTAAACTGTATACCTTTCCTACAAATACATTACCAATATGACACTTCGGACATTTGGAATGTATCATTGCATGGAATTTGGATGTGGGCATTAAGAATCTATTTTATTTCGTTTAAAAATTTCTTTGTTACGGGGTTCTTCTTGCGGTATTTTTTATACCATAAATAACCAAGGCCCGCCGCGGCTAGATAAGGTATTACCAATAGAAACAAAATACCGTCATTCAGACCTCTTCCTTGCATATTCCCTTCCTTCGTAGAATTCTCAGCGTTCAATGTACACATCGCACACTGTCCGTACGAAACAGACACAGCCGAGCAGCTTAAGGTAAATATTAGGAGTAAATATTTAAACCATTTCATAGCACAAAGGTACTGAAATTTTAACGATTAGCGTGCCAAAGATTCAAATTTATCCCAAAAGCCATCTTTCGGCAAAGAAGCGATCAATTCCATCTTATCCTTTTTTATTGGATGCGTAAAGGTCAATGAACGAGAATGTAAACAAATACTGCCCAAAGAACTGCCTCTTGGATATCCATACTTATTATCACCAACAATAGGACATCCCATCGCTGCAAGTTGCGCACGAATCTGATGTGTACGACCTGTTAAAGGCTCTACGCGCAGCAAATAGAATCCATTCAACTCACCCACCAATGTATAATCCAGCTCGGCATAACTTCCGCCTTTCACCTCGCGTGGAAAGGCCTTTGTTACCCTTGTTTGTCTATTCCGAACCAACCAATTGATAAGTTTCCCCTCAGTTTTTCGCGGACGCTGTCTAACGATTGCCAAATAGGTCTTTTTCACATGTCTATCCTGAAAAAATTTATTCATTCGCTCTAGCGCCTTGCTTGTTTTGGCGAACAAAATCATACCACTAACAGGTCTATCTAATCGATGAATAACACCAACAAATGCTTCATTTGGCTTATCATATTTCTTTTTCAAATATACTTTCACCATATCTTCTAAAGATAGGTCTCCTGTTTCATCCACCTGCACAATATCCCCCGCTTTCTTATTTATAGCGATGAGATGATTGTCTTCGTAAATGACGTCTTTATCGGTTATTTCGCTGTGATTCATTTCTTTCAAATATAAAAGGGTTATCCAAATACTACACAGTGCTAAGACCTGTTGAGTTGGATCCCATAATGACGCTATTATTTATTAAAAAAGGCCCTACGCAAGCGTACAGCCTTTCCTTATGTTCTTTTTTAACACAACTTACTTTGCAGTGTCCGCTTTAAGCAACTCAGCTTTTTTCGCATCCTCCTTCATCTTCTTTTTAAAGAAACCACGCAACAAGAAATTATGCTGCAATGCCTCCATATTCTCGTCCAGTTTGGATGTGCTCGAATTTAAATTATTGATTGCCGATTTAATTTGATTTGCCGATGCCGGGTCATTCAATAACACACCCACCGCATTATCTTTATCATTCAATCGACTTGAAGCATTATTCAAATTGTTTATCAATGCATTTGCTGTCTGGGAAACTCCTTGCAACTGCGCTGCAGACTGACGCAGATTAGAGAATATAGCGGTATCGGTCGTTAAATCATGAATCAAGCCCTTATTGCTATTTAAAGAGTTTGTCAAGGTGACCAAATTAGCAGAAGCTTTGTTTGCATTATTCATTGCAGCACTGATCGATAATAACGTCGCACGCAATGTATTTACCATGGACGTATCGGTCAACATCGCGCCAACCATTCCTTTTCCATCCGCCAATCCACGTGATATTTCTACAAAGTCAGTGGTAATCTTTGCTAAGTTTTCATTATTTACCTGCAATGTTTCCATCATCGCTTCCATGTCCGCAGTCTTCGCCGAACGCAAGAAATCACCTGTCTCCACAGTGGGCGCGTTTTGCGACCCTCCAGAAATCACTACGATCTTGTTACCGATCAAACCATCCGAGCCCAATTTTGTTACGGCATCTTTACGAATATACTCAGCAGATTTCTCCTCAATGGTCAATACCACCTCAACATCCTGCACGCTTTTAAAATGTATATTCTTAATGATCCCGACCTTAACCCCAGAAAACCAGACATTACTCCCCACCTTCAATCCAGCGACATCGGGAAATGAAGTCGTAATTTCAATATTTCTAGTAAATTTCTTTTGCTGGCTACCCAAAATAAAAATACCCGCTAAAAGAATCAATACGCCTAAAAAAACAAAAATACCGACAATGATTGCTCTTTTATTTTCTGCCTTACTCATGTATATTATAGAATAAAATTATAATTATAAAACGCTCTTACTCGTGCGTCATCTGTATCAAAAATTTCTTCAAAAGACCCCTGTCTTTCAAACTTACCATCCAACAACATCACAATCCGGTCTCCCACTTCTTTCGCACAAGCCAAATCGTGCGTGATAATAATTGATGCTGTTTTATACCTCTCCTGAACCTCGTTAATCAATCCATTAATCTCCAAACAAGTAATCGGATCGAGCCCTGCTGTTGGCTCATCGTACATCATGATTTCAGGTCTAAGAATCAGGGTACGCGCAATACCAATTCGCTTCCGCTGTCCACCAGACAACTCTGAAGGCATCTGATTGATCGCTTGCGAAAGCCCTACTCCATCCAACACCTCTTCTACAGCTTGATTGATCTCCGAACGAGTTAAGTTGCGTTTATTTCGAACCAATGGAAATTCCAAATTTTCGCGCACAGTCATACTGTCATAAAGTGCGCTATTCTGAAAAGAAAACCCTATTTTCAAACGTAATTCACGCAATTCACGATCATTTAATTCAAGAACTGACTCTCCCAAAACATTGATCGTCCCCTCATCCGGTCTTAATAAGCCCGAAATCAATTTGATCAACACGGATTTCCCTGTTCCAGAACGCCCAAGCACAACGAGATTTTCTTCTTTATATAAATCCAGATTGACACCACGTAGGACGTGATTATCACCGAAAGATTTACTAACATCCCTAATTTCAATGACCGGCTTCGAATGGTCGATGGTTGACTTAATCTTTTCCATAGCTCACTATCCAAAGAACGATAAAACTTGAACAATAATTATTTCCTCAATAAAGACAAGGAACATCGAAGCTACAACGGCCGCATTCGCTGCCTTTCCAACACCTTCAGTTCCCTTTGAAGAAAAATAACCGCAATAACAACTTACAGCTCCAATGGTAAAACCAAATATAACTGCCCGCAACACCATAGCGCCTAAATCCTTAAATGCTATCGTTTCAAATACTTGCGTAAAAAAACTCAAAAAACTTAAGTCATCTTTACTCATCATACTTAGGTAACCACCTAAAAGGCCTATACCTGCCACATAAAAACAAAGTACTGGAATTCCAATAGTTGTAGCTAATATTCTACTTACAATAAGAAACTTATATGGATTAGTCCCCGAAACTTCCATCGCATCGATTTGCTCCGTGACATTCATCGAACTTAGTTCTGCCCCAATTTGCGAGCCCACTTTACCCGAAGCTATTAAAGCCGTCACCAATGGTGCTAATGCACGAACAATAGCGATCGAAATAAGCGAAGGCAACATCGAAGTCGCTCCAAATTCCTCCAAAGAAGGACGTGACTGTTTTGTAAAAACAAATCCAACAATAAATCCCGTTAAACTGATCAAAGGCAACGATTTATAGCCTATTTCATAGCACTGACGGACAATCTCTTTAAATTCATAGGGTGGAGTTACCAATTCACGCCAAAACCGTAGCAAAAAACGGTGAATGTTTGCAAATTCTAGAAAAAAAGTCTGAAGTTTTTTAGCCATTTAAATGATGTCTATTTCAAATTAATGTGTTTTAAAACACGTCTTATGCTGAACAAACACGTAGCAATTCGAGCGGTAAAGGTAAATAAAAATATGTATCTAAAATTGTCGTTTATGTAAAAAGATCATCAATTTGACTTTTATATATAAAAAATCAGATTTCTAATGTACCGATTAAACCATTTTATACGTTATGCTGTCATAATAACAAAGACAATAGCATAGAGTTTGTCACACTTTTAAATATTACAGAAATGAAAAATTTAGGCAACATAAAATATTGGGTACTTGGTTTTATCGGTATCGCTTCTTTTTCAAGTTGCGCTACTTCAATGGCCCAACGGGGTGGATATAATAATGGTTATAACAATAATGGTTATAACAATTATAACAATGATGGAGTTTCGTTCCAGCTATTCTATGATCAGCTTTCACCTTATGGACAATGGGTTAATGATCCCAATTATGGTTATGTTTGGATCCCGGACGTTGGTCCGAACTTCCAGCCTTATGCAACCAATGGTTATTGGACAATGACTGACTATGGAAATACCTGGGTATCCAATTATGACTGGGGTTGGGCCCCTTTCCACTATGGTCGCTGGAACTACAATGACCGTTATGGCTGGGGATGGGTTCCTGACTATGAATGGGGACCAGCATGGGTAAATTGGCGTCAAAGTAATGACTACTACGGTTGGGCTCCTCTGGGCCCAGGCATGAATATTAATGTATCCGTTAATATCCCAATGAATTTTTGGACATTTGTAGGCGTCAATCACTTTATGCGGCGAGACATGGATAGATATTATGTTAATAGAAGAAATTACAATAATATCTACAACAGAACCACCATTATCAATAATACCACGATAATTAACAACAACTATTATGTTGGCGGTCCGCGAAGATCCGATATTGAACGTTCGACAGGAAGAAGCGTAACAGTGAATAGAATCGCAAGTGTCGATAGACCTGGGTCTGTACGCAGTAGCAGCAACCGCAGTAATGAAATCAGTATGTACCGTCCGAATGTAGACCGTAATACAAGATCCTCTGCACGCCCCACGAATGTCGTAGATGCTTCTACCCGAACACGAAATAACAATAGTGAGATTTCAGATCGAACCAATCGTGTCATAACCAACAGAGATAACATCGACTCGAGATCAGGAAATCGTGAGTTATATATTGACAACAGTGGAAATGCTTCTGTAAGGTCTCGTAATGATGCCAACAGCGGTGGTTCAAGCCGTAGTTCAATTAATAATACTCGAACCGGAGACAATGGTACTATAAATAGAAATACGAATGGTACACAACCTAATTCGAATAACTATGATTTTAGAACGCGATCAAGTCGCCAGTCGGATGCTTCAGACAATAACAACCCTACATCTACCACTAGGGACAGGCAAAATCGCTCCGTTGACAATAATGGTGTAGCCAACGGCAGAAGTACAGACTACAATAGAAACACAGATTATAATTCACGCTCGCGGTCTAGTGCGAACGGTTCCGATCAGGCTGTGCCGCCAAGAGTTGCGCAACCTACGACAACGCCGCAACGAAATGGAAATTATGATGGCAGCAGAACACGTTCGAGCCAACCTGTGTCGCAACCTGTAGCACAACCAACTCAAAATCGGAGCTACGAAAACACAAGAAGTAGATCAAATACAGACAATTCATCCTCAGTATCTCGATCAAGGTCTTCAGAAAGCTCAGGCGAACGTAACTCTGGACGTTCTTCGCAAGGATCAGAAAGATCTAGAACAAGATAATGACAGCCGAATAAAATAATAATTCACATTTGGCGGGTAAAATGAAAAATTTTACCCGCCTTTTATATGCATGTCTTTTTATATTTATCATGAACAATCCATACATTTTCACGTTAATTAGTAAATTTACCGCTTCAAACAAAAAACAGATCGATAAAGATGGCTTCATTTACCTCTATATTAGATAATGACTTTTACAAATTCACCATGCAGCATGCCGTGGTCAAGTTGTTTCCAAAGGCCAAGGCACGTTATCATTTTATTAATCGGGGACATCATAAATTTCCCGATGGTTTTGATGTACTCCTGAGGGAGGCCGTCCATGAGATGGCTAATTTGAAGTTAACAAAAGCAGAAAAGGCTTTCTTTGCCAAGACATGTCCTTATATAGACCCAACCTATTTCGATTTTCTTCAAGGTTATCGCTACGATCCCGAGGAAATCAAAATATTTCAGGATGGCCCCGACCTTGAAGTCATTATCGAAGGGTATTGGTACCGTACTATTCTTTGGGAAGTCCCATTAATGTCGCTTATCTGTGAACTTTTTTATGAATCCCAAGGTCTACAACGTGCCTCGGATGCAGCTGTGATCGCCACCGCCAAAGATAAAATCGAAAAATATAAAAAACTCAATATCACAATTGCTGATTTTGGCACGCGCAGACGTCATTCTTATGAAGTCCACGATTTGGTCGTTCGCACACTGAAGCAATACGGCGAAAAAACATTTATAGGCACCAGCAATGTACATTTAGCAATGAAATATGAGACGAAACCAATCGGCACACATGCCCATGAATGGTTTATGTTCCACGCTGCCAAATACGGATATAAAATGGCGAATCTCCTTGGCCTTGAACATTGGTCTGATGTCTACCGGGGTGACCTCGGAATAGCACTATCGGACACCTATACGACGGAAGTCTTCTTTCAGCAGTTTGACAAAAAATTAACCAAATTATTTGATGGAGTCCGACACGACAGTGGAGATCCACTTGAATTTACAGATAAGGTCATCGCACATTATAAGAAGAATGGAATCGATCCCCTCTCCAAAACAATTATATTCTCGGATGGACTGGACTATGAGAAAGTCGAAAGAATCGCGAGCTACTGTGAGGGAAAAATCTTGCATTCCTTTGGCGTTGGCACCAATTTCACCAATGATGTCGGTCTTAAACCCATGAATATCGTCATTAAGATGACCGACGCTTTGCCAGAAGATGATCAATGGACCCCGGTCATCAAACTATCTGACGAACCCATGAAACATACGGGAGATGAAGACTCCATATATATAGCAAAAAAAGTACTAATGATTGATGATGACAATGCATAGAGACGTATACGGTGAAGCTTTAGATGATTATTTCGTACATCAAGAAGAAAAATTTCCTTTAGTACTCCACACGAGTTATGGCGACCGAGACGAAATGCCGGTCGAGATTTTCTTTCGTGAACCTGATGATTTCCCTGAACTGGAATTTATTGGTCTATCCTTATGTGATGGACGTGTACTGGATGTTGGAGCTGGAGTTGGCAGCCATAGCCTTTATCTACAAGAAAAAGGTTTTGAAGTAGATGCACTGGAACTCTCGCAGACCGCCTGCCATATTATGCAACAACGCGGGGTACAACATATTATCTGCGAAGATTTCTATAAATTCGAAGGCCAAAAATACGATACACTTTTGCTTTTGATGAACGGAATAGGCCTTGCTGGCGACGTAGATGGCTTTCGAAAACTATTACAGCATAGCAAAGAATTATTGACTGAAAATGGCCAACTGATTTTTGACTCTTCAGATATCAGTTATCTGTACAAAGATTATAACATCAAAAAACCAGCGCATTATTTTGGGGAAATTCAATATCAATACGAATACAAAGGCAAAAAAGGAAACCTGTTCAAATGGCTCTACTTAGATCAGGATTTGTTGATTAAAATTTCGCACGAAATGGGCTGGGTTGTCCAAATTTTGTATGAAGATGAGAATGATCAATACCTCGTCCGCATGGAACTAAAAAAATAGCCTGTTATTCTAACAGGCTATTTTTTTTATTTCTGTGTTCTTATGTAAATATCTCCCATGGATGTTTTTAAGATAACATCCTGTCCACCACCATTCATTTTGCCTTTCACCGCATTTCCCATTGGCGTTGACTTCGGCTCTTCAGACTGTTTCTCAAACTGAAACTCGTCTGCTGCATAGATGTTCCCCATGGCTGATTTCACATCCACATTAGCACCAAAATTCTTTGGAAAGGCCACATCTACGGCCCCCATTGCTGCGACCAAAGAAATCGGTCCTTTAACAGGTTGAACAAATTTGGCCGTTACATCTCCCTGTGCAACCTTGACATTGATCGGCCCCGTCACGTTCAATAAATTCACATTCCCCATTGTACTAGCAACTTCGACCTCAGCCCGGATATCTTTTAATTCGATTTCCCCAGCATTAAACATCGCTCCACGACCGCCTTTGATCGTCACAGGCAGATCCATCGGTATCCTGATACGAATAGAATCTTCTAAGGGCATCCCTACCATACTTATTTCAGTCACCCCACCTTCTGTTTTGATATTCATACCAAGCCCTGAATTATCCGATAAGCCCGAGCCATTGATCACACGTAGGCCTTTGGCGCGGTCATTTTCTTCACTTTCCTCCACTTTGGCCGTAATCAGCACGTCTTTTCCCTTATACCCTTCGATATAAACATTATCCAATTTTAATAGGAGCTTATTCCCCAAGTTGGGAACTTTAATTTCTTTCCAGCTTTTCGGCCCATTGGAACGGCCGAATCCAGCAGAACTGTAGGTAAAATTATGATTATTACTGACAACAACTCCTGACACCGCTCTAGCCTTTTTAGGAGGATTAGGAGGTTTTGGCGCAGCAACTCCTTCAACATTTTCATTTACCTGGGCCTGCAATGCGCTTGCAAAGATCAGTGCGACCCCAATCATCATTATCCTTATCTTTTTCATTTCGTTTTAGTTTTACTTTATTATGTGTCAAATAATGCATTTTAAGCTTTTTCATTGATTAACATACACAATCCGACTTCCAACTTAATATATTCCGTTATTGATTTAATAATACTGCATAGGCCTGCTCCTTCACAAATTTCAGGGTAAAGGGATCTTCGACAATTTCATTTAACTTTTCCTTTGTCGTCGCCTTCATCGTCGGATCCGCCTGTTGGGCCATCATTTGCATCAGTTCCATTTGTAAAGTGGGATCATTTTGCTCCACAAAAAAGTCCTGAACCTTTTGTTGACGTTCTTCCGGACTAAGTCCATTTAATATCGTTTCAATTGCAGCCATGCGTACATTACTGCTTTGATCTGATACAGCAGTCTTTTCTAAAGCTCCCCTACTATTCCCATCTAAGCTTCCCCCATCTTTCATCGCCAAGACAGCACTTAACCGTGTACTCGCAGAACTGGAATCTTGAAGCATCTGAACATAATCCATCTTCTCTTCCTTTTCGCGATGAGCAGCTTCGGATACGCTTACTTTTGCCAATTGTTTTCCTTTGCTTTCGATACCCGCTATTGCCTTAACGGGAGCTGAAGCCTCTTGGCTACTAGTATGAATTCCCATCACCTCAGCATCAACTGCTTTTGCATTGTCTTCTTTTTCCGGAACAGTAATAGGATGTACCGCAGCCACAGGCTTTTCTACTTCTATTTCTCGTTGTTGATTAAAAGCAATAAAAGTTGCTGTCCCAACTAACAGAGCTGCTGCCGCAATACTAGCCCACTTCCATAAAGGCTTAATCTTTCTTTCCTGAACAGGGGGAACTACTTGTGGTCTTATTTTATTCCATAAGTCAGCCGAAGGTTCTCTCTGATCAAATGCTTCCCGATTAGCGTTCACAAAATCTTTTAAATTATCCCGCATAATTATACCTTTCCTTCAATTCTTCGTAAATTTTCTTTTTAGCACGGTGATATTGACTACGTACAGCAACCGCTGTCATCCCCAATGTTTCCGCAACCTCATCATGGCTCATGTTTTCAAACAGGTAGAGATTAACAACCATCTTAGGCACGCCTGTCAATTGATCGATCACATGCTCTAAATCTGTCAAACGACATTCACGCCATTCTTTTTCCAGCAATTCGTCTTCGCCATCATCTTTGATTTCCAAATCATCCACCGGCGTAAAATATTGCTTATTCTTCCGTAACAGTGAGATTGCCTTATTCACCCCCATCCTTCTCAACCAGGCTTCCACACTGAGCACTAAATGCCATTTATCTGATCTTGAAAAAAAGTCAACAAAGGTTTCCTGTAAAATATCTTCACTTTCTTCCTGATTGGACAAAATCCGATAAATAGAATTAAAAATCTTTTTTGCATACCGATGATAGAGCTGTGCAAATCCAGACTCATTGCCCGTTTGGCACATCGCTAATAATTCCTTATCGCTAAGCTGATTTTGCACGTTCTAAAATTAATACTGTTAATTCTTATGTTTCTACTATGTAGTCGGAGCTCTGCTGAAAATGTTGCAATATAATTTTATTTTTTTTCTAAAATAATTCTAAAAATGCACAAAAGCCCATTAAAGGGCCTCCTTTCAACAAAAAACACTCAAGAATGAACTTGAGTGTCTGCATTAATAAAATAAACTTAATAAGGATTTTAAAACTCCAGGTATAAGATCATCGATTATTTAACTTTTAGATAGGTCTCCACAATAGTATGTTTAACTCCCAATTCAGGTAAGTTTTCCTCACCGGTCTGAATCAAGGTATCTCCTTTTAAAGTAAGTTTAAAATCAAACTTATTGCTTTCCCAATCCCGCATTGAACAATATTGTAGTCTTTCTTGATAGTTGACACCATCAAAAGAATAGGTACCGCCACCGGCTACAAATAGCGGTTCTTTCCCTTTACCTTTTTCCTTATCGTGGTTAAAGAAAGAAAAATGGTCATCATTGAACATTTTAAACATCTCTGTTTTACTGGCATCCGTAAAAGCGGTCACCGTATCTTTCCCGTTGATTGTTTTGCTTTCAATAAGCTTATAGGTACCGGTCAAGGACTTGGCTTTTACTGCATCCACATCTTTCTTTTCGGTAGTATTTTTACATGAAAAAACAAGACAGGAAATCGCAATCACAAATAGCAGTTGATTTTTTAGGTTTATCATATTTTATAAAAGGGTTAAAGAGGCCAAACTACGAAAGTTCAGCCTCAATCAAAAACAAACCATTGTAATTATTTATCCCACCAAACTCGACCAGACAACTTATCTCCGCCAGGTACTGCGGCTGAAGCTGCTCTGTAGTTTTCGCCATTGATAGCCGCTTCAGTAGAAGGATAAGGGAATCTTCTTGGAATAGTCCCCGACGTTGCATTGCCTGGATAATTCACAGGAGTTAACGCTGGATAGCCACTTCTACGCCAGTTGCTCCAAGTTTCATAAAAGTCCATCATCGTTATGGTATGTGCCCAGTATTGAGTATTAATCTGCTTTAAGGCATCAGCAGCATTAAATGGATTTGCTGCCAAGTAAGTCTCGGCATCTGCATCACTTATTGCCAAGGAACCATCATATTGATTCAGATACGTAATGCTTGCCTTCACCCCTTTTTTATAATGGTCGCTCGCACTACCACCGATGCCCCAACGTTGGGCTGCCTCAGCCAACAGCAACTCGGATTCGCCATAGGTCAAAATAAATGTCGCACCGGTCCGCTTGATCATAGTAGGATTGGGCGAAGAATATTCTGCAAATGTCGTATAACTTGGGTCGCTACTAATGTTATACTGTGCATTTGATCCCAAATCTTTTCCATTCGGCATCCCCTTTTGCTTGGTTGGATCTGTGATAAAACTCCCGTTCTGTGTTTTGTCCTTTTCTGACAAATATAGCTTTGTAACAGCAACCTTTTGCAACCTCGGATCATTGTTGCTTTTTAAATAGTCAATAAATGTTTTAGACCATTTTACATAATAATTCTCTTGGCCACCATCGCCCAATAAAACCTGGCTATTTCTATTCTGAGTAACCCTAGATCCTGATTCATCATGTAAAATAAATGCATTGTCAGCATTACTGTCCATTGTCTTGCCCGCAGCCTTCTGCACATACTCTTTCGCTTTAGCTTCGTCTACTTTAACCAAACGCATCGCTGTGCGAAGCAGTAGAGAATTACCAAATTTACGCCATTTGGCAATATCACCTTTATAAATAACATCCCCAGTGACTTTATCACCATCATCCTTTAACGCTGCAGTAGCCGCTTCCAGTTCCTTCAGCAAATCAGCGTAGATATCCTGCTGCTTGTCATACTTCGGTTTATAAACTTTGGTATAAAAACCCAGTCCCGCCTCCGAATAGGGAACATCGCCATACAAATCAGTTAAGCGTGCGAAAATTAAAGCTTTCCAAATACGGGCGACATTGTGGAGATTTGCATATTTTGGTTTGTCTTTTGTAAACTCAACCACATCCACAATATTACGAACCTGCTCAATATAGGCCCCTACTGTACCCGTCCCCCAATAAGCCGCGGTATAACTTTCATTCAGCATATATTTGTCCCCAGCCCAATAACTCACTACGGTCGATAAACCTTGCATCATTGTGGAAGAATAAATCAGATTTCCACGCCATGTATCGTATGCAAAATCAAAACTTCCGGTGTAAAATAATTGTGCTGAGCTCAATGTATAATTTGGATCCCAATTTTCTTTTCCGTAAGCAACTGGATCTGTATTTATCTTATCAAAATCTTTGGTACAGCTACTTTCCATAAATAATGTAGCCGCCATTAAACTAACAAATACCGGTTTAATATATCTTTTCATGATTGTTTGCAATTAGAATTTAACACTTAAATTAACACCGTAAGTACGCACTGCTGGAACACCGCCGAGTTCTAAACCCGGGAAAGTTGCATTATAGCTCGATTCTGGATCAATGTTATTTGTTTTCTTCATGATCGTCCAGAGATTGCGCGCTACAGCACTTACCGTAATTGACTTAACTTTGTTATTGAATAAGTTGGAAGGGAAAGTATACCCCATAACGACCTGTCTCAACTTTACAAAATCAGCGCTGTTTACAAATATCTTGGATACATTATTCGCTGTATTGGTATAATAAGTAGAGGCCGTTCTACCCAAGCTTTCACGATCTGCCACAGTTTCCTGATGCAATCCAAAAATGTAACCGTAGTAGTCTGTTCCTGAGAAAAGCTTTCCACCCCACTTTCCATCAATCAAGAAAGAGAAATTAAACCTTTTGTAGTTAAATTCATTGTTCCAACCTGCAAACCATTTATTCATAGCTGAACCATAAGACTTTAACTCACCCCGGTCAGGAGAACCGTCAGCCAATTTTACGATCTCGCCATTGCTATCATACTTATAATCGAAAGCCATGATCTGAAAAGCAGGCATACCAACTTTATTCATTAAGTAACCTACACCCGAACGGGACGTTGCTACCGTCTGTTCGTCCATTCCTTCAGCCAATGAAATCACTTTATTGTCGTTGTAAGAACCATTCAATGAAGACACCCATTTAAAATCTTCGGTTTTAACAACAGTAGCAGAAATCAACGCTTCAAATCCCTTATTTTGCATCTTTCCGGCATTGAGTACGGCACCGGCGTACCCGCTTGCTGAAGGGGTTGTGATAAAAGAAATCTCATCTTTCGACTTCTTGTTATACCAGGTTAGATCCAAGTTTACACGATCATTAAAAAGACGCAACTCCGTTCCAATTTCCAACTCTGTTGCTGTAGAAGCTTTCAAGGAAGAGTTCGGGATATTCACATTGTTAATAACCCCTAACGGTTGACCGTTGAGTACCTCGCTTCTAAAATTATAGGTTAGCAAGGTTTGATAAGGATCTGTTGCCTGCCCTACCTGAGCAAAACCTGCCCTCAACTTTCCAAAACTCAACCACGATGGCTTTAGATATTCTGAAAAGATAAATGATCCCGAAACTGCTGGATAAACCGAGTTCAATTTATTATCCACTCCCGGAGTTGCTAGCGTAGAAAACCAGTCAGAGCGCAAACTACCTGTCAGATAGGCGACATCTTTATAAGCAAATTCTAAGGTACCGTAAGTAGACTGTGTCTCCGATTCGCTTTCGAGATACGCTACCGATTTATTTTTTGCATTCAAAATATTGTAAACACCGAATATCGCGAAGTCGGTACCCAAATTTGTCGTTTGTCTGATTTTAGTATTTCTGTAACTCGCTCCGAGATTAGGCGTCAGGGTGTAATCACCGAAAGTGAATGACTTACCAACCAAAACATCCGTATTAATATCCGCAAATTTGGTTTCTTGTTCAGCGATTTTACCATTTTCATAATAACCCGTACCAGAAGGCAATACATTTTTATAATGATCAGTATAGCCATCCCGTCCCGCTCTTCCTTGAACAAACAAACCGTTGCCCATCGTATATTTAGCCGTAACAGAGGCTATGGAGCGGTCACGATTGGTGTTATTGATAAACTCATTTGCAGCAAACCAAGGGTTGGTCGCATACACATTGCCTGAATTATAGAGTACCTCTTTTCCATTGCCATCCTTCCATGGCTTCAAATCATTGACATTAATGCTCGTTGGCAAAAACATAACGTTGTAATTGGCGTTTCCTGCACCGTCAGAAACCATTGGACGATTTTTGACCTGCTCCAAAATCATGTTGTAACGCGCATCAATCGTCAAACCTTTGAGTGGTTCAAAAAGTCCGACCAAATTAAACGACTGTCTTTTCAGTCCCGAATTTGGAACAACAGACCTGTTATTGACATCTGTTCCCGACAGACGGATAGATCCGCCATCAAATGATTTATTTAATGCCAGCGTATTTGTCCATGTTGAACCCGTACGATAAAACCTATCTAAATTCCCTTTTTGTAATGAATATGGTCTTGATACACCGTCAAATTGGACTACGGGAGAACCGTCCAATTTAGCTCCCCAGCTCGATCCGCCCACTTGGGCCGCTCCTGCTTGGGTTGTTGGCTTCTCACCGTTCGCCCCCTGACCATACACTGTTTGCCAATTGGTGTTGTCAATGATCTGCTCGGCAACAAGGTTACTATTGAAATCGATCGAATTACCTTTACCTGATTTTGTCGTAATGAGGATAACACCAGCTTTCGCTCTTGAGCCATATAATGCTGATGCTGCCGCACCTTTTAGAACCGAAATACTTTCAATATCGTCTGGGTTGATATTGCCGATCGCATCACCAAGATCGGGTGCATTATCCCATTGGCTTCCTGAGTTTCCCTTGGAATTAGCATTTCCAATTCCTACTGGTTTACTTTCCATGGGGATACCATTGATTACGTATAATGGCTGATTTGTCTGGTTCAAACTTGATACCCCACGAATGGTCACATTGGACGCAGCTCCAGCCCCACCAGATGTAGAACTGATATCCAATCCGGCCACCTTTCCGACAAGTGAATTCATCACATTATTTTCACGGGCTGTGGTTAGTGATTCACCGGCAACCTGCGTAACAGAGTACCCCAACGAGCGTTTCTCTTTCTTCATACCCAATGCCGTCACAACAACCTCATTGAGCATCCGATTGTCTTCCAATAAAACAATTTTCAGATCCCCCTCTTTGGTGACGGCGACTTCTTGCGAAGTATAACCTGCGAAAGAAATAATCAAGGTGTTTCCAGTTGCGGCATCGATCGTAAAACGTCCATTGATATCTGTTGCCCGCCCCACCGCGGTTCCCTTAACACGTACCGTGGCACCAGCTAAGGGATTGCCCTTATCGTCCGTGACGACACCTGCGACAGCTACCTGCTGTTGTTGACTGACAACCACAAGACCTTCCTTAGAAACGGAGTAAACCAATCCACTTTTATTGAAAAGCTTAGCCAATACATCCAATACCTTGGTATTATTCGCATTGACTGACACTTCTTTATTTAAATTTTCGTTCGTCGAATTATAGACAAAGTAATAATCACTTTGCTCTTCGATCATTTTAAGTACCTTGCTCAGTTTTGTTTTTTGGACATCCAAGGAGACTTTTTGTTGGGAAAATACATTTGCCGAAACATTCATAACAGCACACGTAGTCATAATTAAGGCTAGTTTCATCCGGATAATGAATCTAAAATGCACAATATATCCATTGCGCATTTGCAATAAGCAATTTTTAATCATATTTTAGTGTTGGTTAAAATTAATATTAAGCAGCACGCCCCAATGTTGCTGCTTTTGGTTAATCATTTTTTCAATGAAGGATGGTGTTGGTCCACCATCCTTTTTACTTTTCTGATATAGTTATTTTTTTCCCATATACATTAAATTTAAAAGGTTCAACTTCCTGTAAAGCACTTAATACCTGAACAATACCTTCCTTGCTGAAGGTTGCCGTAAAACGATATTGTTTTAATTGATCATTTTGGATTTGTATATCCACATCATACCAACGTTCCAGTGTTCTACGAAGTGATTCAAAATCTTGGTCCACGATTTCTAATCTATTTTCACGCCACGCAATGTCTGGTATTTCAGCTGTATTGGATTCTATTGTAGGGATATTCTCTATGGCAATTTCCTTAATCGGTAATTTGCTCGCGTTTGGTTTATTGGTTTTACGAGCGATTGCTACTTCAGTTTGATTCTTAAAGATCGTGATTTTTTGATTCGGTTTGATGACAACAGAATTTTCACGCTGCCCTTTGCTCGTCATCTCAATAGAGCCTTCCACTAGCAATGCTTCTGCTGTAGGTTCATCGGAATAACTCTTTACATTGAATGTTGTCCCCAGTACCTTGATATCAAAATCAGCTGCCTGTACCACAAAAGGTTTCTCCTTATTCTTTGCTACCTGAAAATAGCCTTCACCAGCAAGCCGCACCACACGCAATTCCTGATTGAAATCTGCGGACAACTCTAATTTACTCGCAGAATTTAGCGTTACTGTACTTCCATCACTTAATTCGAAGGTCTTTTTCTCCCCATTTTTTGTTTGATACACTTGGCCGATTGCGCTTATTGGCAATGAGGAATCAACTTTACCGGGTTGAGCATAATACCAAACTCCGCCCGATACCAATGCAACAAGTACAGCGGCAATGGCTGCCCATTTGGGCCAGTTAAACCGAAAGGATGCCTGATGCTCCACTGGAACATTCTGCAGATCTGTCTTCAATTTTTCCAATTGCTCATTCACAGGTCGACGATTGCCAACCAAGAGTTGATAGAGGCGTTTGGCTTTCAGAATCGTCTCCGCTTGTTCTGGATGGTTCAGGCTATATTGTTGCCAGTACAGAATACAGTTTTTATCTTCTCCCGAACAATACTTTTGAAAAGTATCGTCAATCAAAAAATCTTCTAACTGTTTATAATCTTTTTGGCTCATTCTTTTGGGTATTTACTCTATAGTGCCCAAAAGACGTTCTTTTGCCTAAAGAAAATTTAAAATATTTCATAAAACACTGAAATTCAGATTTTTATTTTAAATAAAGAATACAAGAATAGCATTCTGTAATAGTTTTCAGCGCATGCTAAACGATTATTGGATCTGCAAAGGAACCACAACAGGTTAAACTTAAATATCCTTTAACTCTCCCCGTAGGATTTTCAAAGCATCGTAAAGCGTATTATAGGCTGTCTTTACAGACATTTGTGTAATTTCTGAGATTTTTTCATACGAATATCCCTCAAAGAACTTGAGATTCACCAGCTGTTTTTGACGAAATGATAACTTCTCCAGTGCTTCTTTCAAACGGATCTGTATGATTTCATTCGTCTGTACTTTGATGACAAACTCCTCATAGGGCATCTCCACCCAATCATCTTCAGCTTTTACATGTTGAAGGGCTGTATTTATTTTATGTTGTTTCTCCAGCAAACGCAGAATACGTCTTTTTAAAAAAGTAATGAGATAGGACTGTACATTTTCGACCCGGTCAAGCTGTTCTCGTTTTTCCCAAATTTTCACAAATACCTGATCGGTTGCTTCACTTGCCAGGTCACTATCGCCACATGTACGTATTCCAAAATTGACAAGCTCTTGATAGAGTGCCGCATATAGGTCAAAGAAAGCCGTTTCGTCTCCAGTACGAATACGTTCCCACAATAAGCGGTACCCCATTTTATTTCTCATAATAAAGCATATAATCCGAAAAAAGGCTAATATAAGTCCTCAGTTCCAAAAGTATAAACTTAATCGGTAAAAGGAGAAAGAAACGAAAAATTACATTGAAGCGAAGAACAAAGTCAATCGTTTGAATTGAATAGTGTAATTTAGTTCCTAAATTAAGAATATAAAAAGTAAAAACTCAGCAGCAGTATACAGCCGTTGATTAGATTTAAACTCACATGAAAACTATTTTTGCCATTGTTGGTAGCGCCAGTGCACATTCATCCAATCATCATATTGTAAATCACCTCCAACAGGAGATCAATGCCGATATCCATTTCACCCTATTTGATCGTCTTAAAGAACTGCCTCATTTTGATCCAGAGGAGAGCCAATCTCATCCACCTATTGAAATTATTGCACTTCGCCAGGTAATCAATGACGCCGATTTAGTATTGATCAGCAGCCCTGAATATATTTTCAGTGTACCCAGTGGATTAAAAAATCTACTTGAATGGTGCGCCGCAACGACGGTTTTCACCGATAAGCCCGTTAGTATCATTACTGCTGCTGCGCAAGGCGAAACAGCGCATGTCGAACTACAGCGTATCCTGCAGGGATTAGGAGCTCAAATTGACGAAAAAAGAAATCTACTCATACAAGGAGTCAAAGGAAAGCTGGATGCTACGGGAGCAATTTGGGACGAACAGCTCAATTTAGATCTAGAAAAGCTGGCCACACAACTTAATGAATATTAATACACACTAAGTTCTGTTCCATTTTCATTCAAACCATAGAAATTAGCATAATCCATAATTTGAAGATTATTATCTTTACGACATGCAAGAACAAATTAATAATCCATTACACGGAAAAAGACTCGACACCATTATTGAATATTTAGTGGAGTATTATGGCTGGGAAGAGTTGGGACAACGCATATCCATCCGTTGCTTCAATGAAAATCCGAGCGTCAAATCATCCCTAACTTTCTTAAGGAAAACACCTTGGGCAAGAGAGAAGGTCGAGCAACTCTATGTAAAAACCTTGTTGAAGAAATAAGAAAATTTCTTATTTCATAGCGAATAATCTGATTATTAAGCATATCTTTGCCGCCATGAAAAAAATTGCCGACTACCGGAAGTTACTTAATGTAGATAAATCTGTGGATCTTAAAACCCTAAAATCTACTTACCGGACAATCATGAAAGAATGTCATCCCGATAAATTTGTCAATGATGAAGAAGGTCGTTTGGCTGCAGAGCAAAAAAGTGTTGAAATGATCGAAGCATACCATTTTCTGGTAAGCATTTGTCCGGAAACATTAGAGCAACAGTTACCAATCTACACGGAGACAATTACTAATTCTGGTATTCAGGATATTGACTGGAAAGGACAAATATTGACAGTCACTTTTCACGATGGTAGTCAATATGAATATTTTGGTGTTCAGCGGAATGACTATATTAAATTTGTCAACGCAGATTCTTTAGGTCGATTTGCCCGCAGACACATCTTCCATTCTTATCCTTACCGTAATGTATTAAAGACTGCGACAGTCGCTTAAACACTGTTCTCCAATCAGCTATACAAAGATAAACGCCCGCTATCAAATTGATATTGGGCGTTTACGTAAAATGTTAAATGTTTAAAAGCTATCTATAGAACAACACTATTAACAAATAGTTTTCAGTTTTATAATTTTAACATCAGACCTGCCATTCCACCGCCATAAAATGTATTTCGTGTACGGTCTCTTCGCCAAGCTTTCCACACCGTACTGCCACCATAAATTGAATTCTCATCTCTTTCTGCATAGTTAAGGCTGGGAGCGACAAATATAGACATGCGCTCACTTAGTTTAAAGGCCGGAATTACCCGCAGCGAGGACTGATGGTTATCCAGCATTTTAAATTTCTCGGT
Source organism: Sphingobacterium sp. UBA5639 (assembly GCF_002421245.1). Lineage (NCBI taxonomy): Bacteria > Pseudomonadati > Bacteroidota > Sphingobacteriia > Sphingobacteriales > Sphingobacteriaceae > Sphingobacterium > Sphingobacterium sp. UBA5639. Next base: position 346,525 of record NZ_DIJR01000019.1, on the reverse strand, counting down.
CAGAAGATTACGCGCTGTTATTTCAGTGCGGAGACTGAATTTAGCCCCATTGAGCACTACAGCTCCTAACCCAGCTTCAAAGGCATATTTATCAGGTCGATTACCTTCAAGTGCCACATTGATCGATAATAGGCTATAAAGTACACGACCACCTGAACGAAATTGCAGTCCGAGGTAGCTATCTTCATTAATTGCTACTGAAAGACTTTTCTCGCCATTTTTAATAAAATTGAGCAGACCAATGGGATAATCGCTGCTATCCGCGATATTGACGATACCGGCCAATTGAATTCCTTTTACTTTTTTTGCTTTATTGGCGAGGCCTGCAATTTGATTTCCAACAGTCGATTCGCTATGATTAAGTATACTGGCAAGCTGTGTCGTTCCAGAAGCATCTTTCGTCAAATTTACAACTCCGGCAATCTGAACTCCTCTCACCGTATCTGCTTTGTTGAAAACACCTGCTATTTGTAGACCTTTTACTTGCCCGACAACATGGTTTCCCACGCCAGCGATCTGTACCCCACTTGCATTTCCACCTACGCCATTGAAAACGCCTGCCATTTGTAGCCCCGTCATTCCTCCGAAATCACGGTTCCCTACACCAGCGAGCTGCACTCCACGCACATTTCCGCCCACCGCATTGAACACCCCAGCCATCTGCATACCCTGCATATCGTATTGATTGATATTAAATACGCCACCGAGTTCCATACCTTTTACGCCCGCCGTAGATCCACCAATGATATTGATGGAAAATTTATTCACAATTTGCGAGCGTATAAAACCATGCGTACTTAATCCTGGTGTCATCGAAATTTGGTATGGACTATACAAAAACATTCCTCCTAAATTCATACTTTGGATCTTCTGGGCAGGCGAGAGAAACACCCGTCCCCAAAACGATCGATAAAGACCATGATCTTCTTCATAACCCTCAAAATAGCCATAATCACGCGTCTTCTTTTCTCCAATTCGCGCTTCTATCGGAAAAATCACCATAACACTGGTATCCCGAAAAGCTTCCTTACTCACATTCACGGCAATGAGATTACTCCTTTTCTTTACATCTAGTTCAAAGTAGCCATTTTGATCCGTCAATGTAGACAGTAAAGCATTTCGATCAAAGATGCTCGCATTGGAAATCGGGCGGTTGGTTCGAATATTCTTGATATAACCTGTTATAACCACTTTATTCTTAGTGGGTGTTTGTACTTCAAAATCTACCGACATCCGTTGTGGTGTATATTGAATGATAATATGTCTGCCTAGTTCTTTAAAAGAATATTCCTTTCCCAAAATCCCATCTAGATAATCGTACAAATTTCCTTTAAAAGGCTTGGTATGAATAACACTGTCTGTCTGTAGGATATTTCCATTGAAGGAGAACAATACATCTTCCTTCTCTTTCAAAAGCTGAAAGATTTCACCTACTGTGGTCTCCGCAAAAGCAGGCATCTGAATCTCTACAGCAAGCTTTTGCTGTGCTCGTCCCGAATGGAACGAACACAGCATTAAAATGAAGAGGTAAAGCTCTATCCTTTTTATAAAAAATAGTATCATGTTGTTTTTATATACAATTTTGTTCCGAAAATATATCTATTTGTTGGCTCATCTCGTCAGATGAATCTCCCTATCTTTCACATGAACTTTTAATCCAAATGTGCTAGAAATGACTTTCAAAATTTCAGTTAAACTATTTTGTTCGAATTTTGCTGTCAATAACAATTTCTGATCAGGAGAATGATCTACAATAATCGTATAATCATAAGCTTGATTGAGCACCTCGACAACACGTTTCAATGGGGTATTCTGAAAATCAAATACACGATCCACATAGTATTTATAAAACTGATCTTTGACAGGTTCCTTTCCTACTTTTATCGTATCCCTGTCCCGGATCGTAATCATTTGTTGTGGCCGCAAAAAGACTTCCTTATTTGCATACCCCACTTTGACCAATCCTGTAGCAACAATAACTTCCGTCGCATCGGGTATCCGTCGCACATTAAAACTTGTGCCCAATACCGTGATTTTGGTTTTACCTGTTTCAATGACAAAGGGGTGCTTTTTATCCTTGTGAACCTGGAAAAACACTTCCCCTCTTTCCAGGGTCACGTTTCTATTTTTATTGGTCCAACGACTTGAATAAGCCAGCGATGTATTTTTATTTAGTGTAACAACCGAGCCATCAGGAAGGGAATCTTGGCGCACTTGATCCCTGCTCGAAAGAAACATTTCTTCACGATGCGACTGATCAAATACATAGAATCCTACTGCACAGAGTATCAAGATACTCGCGGCGAGCCACCAGCTCCATTGCTTCACAGGAGTCATTTTTTGGGGTAACGACGCAGCTTCTGACGCTCTTTTATCTCGTACCACTTTGAAGTCAGCCCAAGCCTTATCCACATCCACATCAGGAACATCTAGGGGTTTCGGCAAACTATCCCACATTTTTTTCATTTTTATGTATTCCTCCTTATTGTTGGCATCTTCTTCCAACCAATTTTTTATCATGGTATTCTCTACCTCGTTGGTCTCACCAACGATATATTTTTCTAACAGTTCCTTATTCATAGCCTATAGATAAGAAAGCAAATAATCAATGTTAAATAATCCACAAGTTCAATACGCAAATGTCGCAGCGCCTTACTCATATGTCCCTCAACAGTCTTTATCGACAGATCCAAGGTTACTGCGATATCCTTATACTTCATTTCCTGAAAACGGCTTAACTCAAAAACCGTCCGACTTTTTTCGGGTAATTCCGCCAAGGCAATCTGGAGCCTTTCGTCCAAATCCCGTGTACTTTCATCAACTGCAGGCGCAAAATCCTGTCTATGCTGCTCATGTGATTGATATTTTAGCTTTCGTTGCTCCTTTTTTAGCACATTCATACTTTCATTATAAATAGCCCGATATAAATAAGCTTTTAATGAAGTATGTATCTGCTCCTCCCAATCGCGTTCCCAAAGCCGCAAAAACACCTGTTGCACAACCTCTTCCGCCGCATCACTATCGCCTAGATACCGGTAGGCATAACGATGTAACTCTTTGTAGTGCGCCCGAAAAAGCTGCTCAAAATTCTTTTCTTTATTTTCCGACATTGATCAAATCTGTCTTATTGTTTAAATAATCCACTTTATTAGTAAGACACCCCAATAGACTATTACCCTTACAAATTTTTCACTTTTTTTTTATATCAACTTCGATACATCCGCCATATAGTTTCAAATCCCTTATTTATACCTATTCGTAATTCTTTTCGTATAGATGCTCAGGCGAGTACATGACATCCTCCCATCGGCCAATGATATTTACCAAAAAAACTTTATAAAAAGGCTTTTGTGACGACTAAAGGTAAGCCATCTATTTTATAAAATATTTTTTTTCTAAGGGTATATGGATTTTCCATTGTCATAAAGGAAAGAACAACATACAATTGATCACAAAAAATAATTTGACAATGAAAACAACATTCAAAGTAGCCCTGTAGGGATTGACATTATTAGGAATTGCAGGTACTACACAAGCGCAAGATATCACTTATGGTTTACAGGTCGGAAGCAACTATCATATGAGTTCCTTTGGCAACAAGTCTGTCAAAGATAATAATGGCAAAGTCGGCGTATCTGTAGCAGGATTTGCCCGTATTGGAGATCGCATTTTCTTCCAGCCCGGAATCGGTGCCAGTCTGTTGCGTAAAGAATATACCTTCGAAAACGGACAGAAAACACCTAAATTCTATCAAATAAATCTACCATTACAGGTCGGTTATAAATTTTTGGAAAATGGCGACTTCAACCTCCGTGGGCTATTGGGACCACAGTTAAACTATGATGTAAAAACAGTGAAGTCCAGCGCAAATACCGATTATAAGAAATTTTCATTTGATGGTAGAGTCGGGATCGGTGTAGATATCAGTCACCTTACATTAGATGCTTATTACAGCCATGGTTTTACGAGTATCGACAAGACCTTAGACGCAAAAAATAAAACAATCGGCATTATGGTCGGTTACAAGTTCTAATCAGCATCTATTAGCGAAGAAAAACGCCATTCTAAATCGGATGGCGTTTTTTCGTATTTACATTTTATTTTTTGTCAATAATTATTATTTTAGCCCTACCAAAAAATTATTCCAGGTAATCGTCCTATTTAAATACGACTTTCAATCAAATTGGAATAAACGGGATGTAGCGTAGCCCGGTATCGCGCCAGCATGGGGTGCTGGAGGTCGTCGGTTCAAATCCGGCCATCCCGACAATTAGACCTCTAAAAGTCGGTAAAACCCCTTAAATCGTATGATTTAAGGGGTTTTTTATTTTATTTCAATCCAAGTTATTCAAGTAAAACCAAAGAAAATGAGACCTATTCGGTTACCCATTTTTATTTCTTAGGTTTGGGTCACCAAAATCGTTGTAACTTACTGATAGTCAATTAATTGATTAATTTATTTTGACTTGTTTTGATACCTTTTGACACCTGTTTTTATCCAAATCGGTGACCCTTTTTTACGGAGCGTATCAAAACCATTCAAAAACATGCTTTTGTAAACATTTAATTGAATAGCTATGAGTAATACAAACAACACCTTTGGCGTTGCTTTTTACCTTAAAAAGCAAAAGACCAACCAAGCGGGAAAATCACCCCTTTACGCCCGTATCACTGTAAACGGCAAGCGGATTGAAATATCCGTTAAACGTTCCATTGAGGAAAGTAATTGGAACCCTGTTAAGGGAATGGCAAAAGGCAGCCGCGAAGAAATTACCAAACTGAATAAATACCTTGACCAATTTAAGGCCAGTGTTGTAGAGGGTTACCAGCAGCTTTTATTGCAAAAGAAATTTATTACCGCCGAACTTTTAAAGCAGAAAGTTACCAGGGAAGATCAGGCAGAATTTACGCTATGTAAACTGATGGAGTACCACAATACCGAGCAGTCCAATGTATTAGAGCCAGGCACCATGAAAAACTACTATACTACCCAAAAGTATATCAAAGAGTTTATCAGGGAACGGTTTAAGACAAGCGATAAATACCTGTCCGAGTTAAGTTATAAGTTTATTACGGACTTTGAGTACTATCTACGAAACAGAACGCCGGAGAAAGGCCAAAAGCCGCTAAATAACAATGGCCTGATGAAACACATCGAAAGATTTTGTAAGATGGTCAACCTTGCTGTTAGGCTGGAATGGATTGATCGCAACCCTTTTCAGGCGTATCAATTGAAATTTGATAAGGTTGAACGCGAGTATTTAACCAAAGATGAACTGGCAAGGATAGAAAACAAGCGTTTTAATATTGTCAGGTTACAGGTTGTGCAAGACCTTTTTATTTTCAGTTGCTACACAGGATTGGCTTATATTGATGTGTTTAATTTAACACCTGCTAACCTGATAGAAAAATCCGAGAATAACATTTGGATTGCCACCAACAGGCAAAAGACAAACGAACCTGTAAGAGTGCCTTTGTTACCAAAAGCTTTAAGGATTATCGAAAAATACAAAGGGCATCCACAAGCAATAGCCGAGGGTAAGGTATTGCCATCATTGAGCAATCAAAAGCTGAACAGCTATTTAAAGGAAATAGCCGATACATGCGACATAACAAAACCGCTAACCTTTCATATTGCCCGGCATACATTCGCCACAACCGTTACCCTCACCAACGGGGTGCCCATTGAAACCGTAAGCAAGTTGTTAGGACATAGTAAGCTAACCACCACGCAGATTTATGCGAAAGTGATAGAAAGTAAATTAGGTGATGACATGGCGCAGCTTAGTAAGCGGTTACGATCATGACAATGAAATATAAGCCCTTTACGGTTTAAAGGGCTTATATTTTTAACATCATTTGTTAACTAAGCCAATATTAGGCAGGACTAACCCAAACGGAATGCTATATAAAAATCAGTTTTATTATACAAAAAAACCCTCCAAAAAATGGAGGGCTTATAAAATCTTAGTCTTTTTTAAATCTAAAAAAATGTATGGATCTGTTTTAAAAATCGATTTCCTATAAATCTAATGTTTACCCATTCGGGTAACGATGCAAATATAAGGAATTTATTATTAGTATAGAACTAACACAAATAAAAATTTATTGTTTGAACTAAAACACTCAATTAGGGTCGAAGCCATTCATCATCAGGTTTAGCAATAAGCCGAGCATTATTGATAGCCATGTCTAAAGTTAAAATCGTCGAAGCGCGATAAATACTGTTTTCCTTTTCCACTACTAAAGCTAAATCTGCTATGCCTTTACTTTGAAGACATAACGGCAGAAGCAGCTGCAATTTGCCATTATAATATTGGGGAATAGCAGTTTTGTAGTTACGTTTAACTCTTTTCTTTGCATCATTAATTGTACCCTGTAGCAAATTACCTAATTGATAGGTATCCATGCTTTGCATACTTGTGGGAAAGCGTAATAAATTATCCTGAATGATATGATCGTAATTTACGCGCAGATCACAACGGGTATCATAAATGAGTTCAGTTGGATTATCAAAGTAGTTTGCCGTATCAGGTAAAACAGAAAAATTCAAAAGCTCTCGATCACTCTCTTTTCGCCAGCCGAAAAAAACCATGGAGATGAAGCGCCGGTACGTTTATTTTTCTGAAAGTAAGCGTATATGCCCTCTTGATTATTGGTTACTAAACCTGTATTAAAAGAACAGCTATCCCCATCTACTAATAGTTTATTTTCATTCTCTAACTTAGCAAATGTGTGATGAATATAATTAAACAAGATGGGATGTCCATTACCCACCGGAGTACTTGTATAATCCCAATTTTCGCTCATGGCTAATACAGCCAGTTCATTTAACCGGGTTTTAAAATCTGGCTGAAAAAAGCCAAAATTGAATAAGGGTAATTTATTTCCTGCCATAATTTATTTCCCACAAAGGTAAAAAGGAATAATTTTGGAGCTTGCACATAACGTTTCGCCGCTAACCGATCGGTGCGGAAAAAGTACCTGAGTACTTTCGGCTAACGTAAACAAAATTAGTAAATTATGACTTTATTTACCTAAAAACCGCACTGGCGATTAGCGGCTGTTAGCGGCTGGCCTTTTAAAAATCACTATTTTAATTTGTACTTTTTAGCTTCTTCATGAAATCTCCAAAGGCTGGAAAAAATTCTTCAAAAAGTGGATTATTTTTATTTTTTAATACTACTTCGCCAAACATTTTAATGCCTATTGCAAATTCTATCGAATGATTTTTTTCTTCAAATAGATTTTTTTCGCGCATAATTTCAATAATTTTAAAAATGTCGTCATGATTGTCAAATTCCACAATTATCGGATCTGATAATTTTGCATCTTCCTTCATTAAAGAAACTTGTTCTAATTTTATTCTGTATTTATTTGATTTTTTTGTCATGTTTGTAAACTTTGTTATTCTTTAAGTTATAATTTGGTTGTTAGCAGTTTTCGGGGCTTGCCGCTAACGTCCTCGCGCTAGGCGACGTTGCCAAGCAAAGCGGGCTGCGTTCTTTCGGTGAATATAAAACTTTCTCGTAATATTAAACTTCATTTTGCCTAACTCCTTGGCAATGATCGCTTAGCGTGTGTTAGCGGCAGGCATTTGGATAATGAGTTTCTTTATTTTACTCAAGGATTAAAATTCTCGGCTGTAATTTTAAGCAAATGCATATCTGGGAAACTGCCAAGCAATGAAAGTGCATGTTTGGCTAATTCTTGAGGAACGCGGCCTACAAGATGCTTTAAACGGCCACCATTGTCAGGAAAAACATCGAAAATGCCGTACTCATCGTTCGGTAGATGGATAGCAAACCAAGCTATTGTATCTTCTTCCGCCATGACCAAAGGCTGAGCATCTTTTAAAAATTGTATCACTTCCTGCTCGTGGCCCTCTTTTGCTTTAAGTGTGAGCAATAGTCCTTTTGTATTAGTTTCTGCTGGCGCTACGGATGGTAATTTGCTGGCGAGAATATCTATTTTTTGAATATCCGGGGAGGTTTCAAATAATTCATCTGCTTTCTGAATTAAAACGGTGGCAACTGCTCCTTTAAGATGTGCATCACGGGATGCTTCATCAGGGAAAAAATCAATGATGCCATATTCGGACCGGCCAAAACGGAGGGCAAACCAAGCTTTTGTTCCAGCCTCTTGCCGTACTAGCGGAAGGGCAGACGAAAGGAAATCTTCCACCTCGTCATCTTTACCATGTTTCGCTTCTAAACGAACTAATAATCCTTTAGTGATTGTCATGATTCATAATATTAAGTTGTTCTTTAAATTTCGCCTATTAAAGGTACGAAAAGAATCATCATAACAATCATCCAATATTGCTTATTGCATCAAACGAAGAAAAAAAGCGTCGAAGATAGACCGCGAGATAACAAACTGACAAAAGCAATGCTCGGAATAGGTAAGGCTTGAGAATTCAATAAACGTCATCCTGCTAATCAAAAAGTATTTTCTTTCACTAATAACTATTAAAAATAACTTAATCATGTCAAATAAATATTTTCAAGCCCTGTAACTTATTCGACCTTTTACTGAAAAATCGTCTATGGCATTCAAATTAAGCCCTTTACGGTATAGCGGGCTTTGTTTTGATTGTCATTTCTGTTAGATTTATACCTTACATTAATATCATGGCCTCAACTAATTTAACATTTACACAACCGGACGTAAATACAGGGCTTTTGTTAAATCAATTGAAAAATGGTAGTGAGCATGGGTATACCGCTGAGATTGATCAGACGTTCCGCGGCAACATGGAAATGTGTCCTGCCGATATTTGACCAGGGCTTTCCGGGAGACCTGATCAGGTATTCCGGGGCAAAACTGACCATGTAACACTCGTATGTAAAGCTCCCTTCCCCGATATTCCTGAGCGCTCTTCTAATACTGACTTACTATGGAGCTAAATTACCGCAGCAATTATTTTCTGACTCAGGTATATCATATCACAAATGGTGAATGCTAAAATAATTGGCATTTTGATTTTTTTTTGTACTTTAGTTTCTCAGTTCAACCTACATTATGACTAGTACTATTGATATTCCAGAGCCTAAGACATTTAAAGTTCTATCCATTGATGGTGGGGGCATTAAAGGGTTATATTCAGCACAAATTCTAAAACATTTCGAGGAACGATTTGCCTGCAAGATATCCGATTACTTTGATATGCTTTGTGGTACATCAACTGGAGGATTGATTGCCTTGGCGCTATCCTTACAGATTCCGGCGGCTGATATTTGTAAGTTTTACGACGAGCAAGGGCCAAAAATATTCCCCAAGTTCAGAAACAATTTGTTCCTCGGTAAGCGCCTTAACAATGGTACAATAAAGCAGTTAGTAAATGGAGGTAAATTCACCGACGCTAATCTGAAGGCCGCTTTAATGGAAATCTTTGGGGAGAAGAAGATTGGCGAAAGTCATAACCTTTTGTGTATTCCTAGTTATAATATTACGGAAGCTCGCCCTTTTATTTTTAAATATGACCACCCGGAGGGGCAATTAAACCGCGACAATAAGGCTTACTACGTAGATGTCGCTTTAGCAACAAGCGCCGCTCCTACATATTTTCCTATGGCACAGATAGATTACTATGATAACAAGCAATTCATTGACGGTGGCGTATGGGGTAATAATCCAACTTTGGTGGGTTATCTGGAAGCACTGCAATACTTTGTAGGTAAAGGTAAAGCTTTTGATAAGCTTAAGATTTTGTCCATCAGTAGCCTATCTCTTACTGGTGGTAAGCCGACAGGGTTGAAACGCAACCGTTCATTTTTGGACTGGAAGGATGAGCTTTTCGAAACATCCTTTACCGGGCAAAACTTTTTTACGCACTTTTTCATGAGCAAAATTGCGGGGTTGAATGATTTGGACGTGGATTACGTCCGAATACCGTCATCTGATATTTCCAGTTCGCAGGAAGAATTAGTGCAATTGGACGTGGCTACGTCTGAGGCTCTAGATCTGATTCGCGGGAAAGGCAACGATATGGGAGATATCTGGCGAAAGAAACCAGAGATTGCCGATTTTTTTAAACACGAGAAACTTTACAAAACTAGATAGATATGGCCAATTGTCACGCCCAATTTGAAGACTTTAATACCACAATTACACTCACGTCTGACCGCAAGCAGAAGCTTAAAACATCAAGAAAAAAATTACGCGATCGGGTAAGAGATGACTTCAAAGAAAATCATTCTGATGAAATTAAACCTAAATTCAGCGCACAAGGGTCTTCAGAAATGAAGACTGGGATTAATCCTATTGTTCGGGTCATTGATGAGGATGGTGAAGAAAAACGCTTAACCAAGTATGACACGGACGATGGAATTTATTTTATTGGACCTATTGATCAGCGCAGAAGTGTTCAGACCTACCACAATTGGATATGCAGCGCAGTAGATGGACATACCAGTATACCGCCGGTAGACAAAAATACTTGTGTCCGGACTCTGTTTTCCGATGGGCACCATATTGACCAACCTATCTATTTTATGGATAAGGATGATGATACCCATCCTTGGTTGGCACATAAGAAAAAGGGATGGATCGCCAGCGATCCTAAGGAGTTTTACAAATGGTTCAATGCGGAGGCTGCTAAGAATGAACAATTGAGAAGGGTGGTAAAGTACTTGAAGGCCTGGTGCGATTACCAAAACTATGAAGATGGTACTAAAAAAATGCCAACCGGCTTTGTGATGACTATTTGGGCGGTTAACCACTTTGTTGCTGATGAAAGGGACGATATTGCCTTGAAAAATTTACTTGAAAAAATATACAACAAGCTTTCATATAACTTTCAGTGTCTGCGTCCGACAACACCGGTAGATGAAGATGTAGTAGATGGATATAGTTATAAAGACTATTTCTTAAATAAATTAAAAAGTTTTCGCGATAGTGCTCAGCAAGCTATTAATGAAACAAACCCGAAAAATGCCTGCTATAAATGGCAAAAACATTTGGGGCCACGCTTCACCTGCTCTACTGCAAAAGACGAGGATGAGGGCGCAAACAGTTATTCTGCACCTGCTGTGATAACAAATAACGCAAAAAGTGCCTAAATAAATAGATGATAGATTTTGGCAAGGCTAGGGCGGCAGCATTTAAGCTCCTTGAAAGTACCAGGACTATTGAGCAAGTAAGTGAAGCGATAAAAAACCGTGTTGGCGGAACTACCACTAAAACCTTTTGGCGGGTAATAGTGGAAGTGCCAGTAGGTGATCGCATCAAGGATTTTACGTTGGAAGTATTTTTAAAGCAAGACTTTCCCCTATCCCTTCCGGAAATTAAACTTGCTGAACGGGACTATGAACAGACAAAGTACCTACCACACGTTGATACCCGTAGAGGTATATGCTTATTCGATCAGGAAAAGATCAAGCAAAATACGGCTGACCCTGCAGGAATCGTTAATGAATGCGTTAACCAAGCAGTCAGAATATTAGCCGATGGTCTTAATAAGTGTCGCACACCAGAGTTTAATGACGAGATTATTGCTTACTGGGAGAATACCTATCATTCCAATGATAGTGTTGCGCCGGCGTACTTAGGCAGCAACATGTCCAGCCTTGTGCCGGGACATGTTGTTGCTTACTACATACAACCGGATCATGGTAATGTTAACTTGTATGTAGGCAATGAAGAAGCGGAAACTGAACAATTACTTGAATTTTTCAAGTTAAGGGGGCACTCAGTTCAGCCTTTAGAAGCATATTATTTAGGGGAAACCGATGACTTAAATCCTCCATTCTATTTTACCAATAAATCTTTAATAGAATTTATTCAGCATCGTTTTAATGGAATTTGGAAAGAAGTCAAAGGTTATTTTAACCGTAGTCTACCTGTAAATAAGTTTGTAATCTTCTCAGTAATTTCTGGCACACAGCCTATTTTTATGGGATTCTACCTAAAGCCTACAAGAACAAAAATAAATGGGTGGAGAACGGGCGGACACCATAGTACGGTTGAGATTATGACAAGAATTAATCCTACACAACCGGTTGCTCGAATTCGCTTTATGGAGTTCCATCCTAGTAGGCTCCGTGCTAGAACCGACGGAGATAGCACGGCCCTGCCTGCTAAAAAGTTCATGTTTGCGGGGTTAGGAAGTATTGGATCTAATCTGCTGGCTTATTTAAATGCTTTTGAGGTTGAAAGATATATCTTAGTTGACCCAGAGGTGCTGGTTTTAGAGAATGTCAACCGGCATCTATTATCCTTTAGTGATGTCGGCCAAACCAAAGTTAGCGGTGTGGCTAGATACTTAAAGTTCCACAATCCTTTTGTTAATATTACAAAACATGCAAGTTCCATAGTTGATGTCATTCAGCGTGACCTCGAAGAAGTCAATGAGATGGATATGGTTTTTTGTGCTATTGGCAAAGACGCGATAGAAACTTATATCTTGCAGCAGCTTGCTGCTGGACAAATCCAGAGACCGGTAATATTTTTTTGGGTGGAACCTTATCTGCTCGGTGCACATGTACTATACATCAAACCCCAAACTACCTTTTATTTGAGTGATTTAGAGAATAACGGCTTTTACAAGTTTAACATTCTGGCTCCTGAAGCCTATCAGGATCCTGCTAAAAAAACGTCTTTACGTGAGGCCGGTTGCCAAGGCTCTTATATGCCTTATGGAAAAGCTGAAATTATACGTTTTATTTCAGCGCTTATGCCTTATTTGTTTGATTTTATACAAAACCCGCCTACGGACAATCTCGCAATTACCTATGCTGGTGACTTGAATACGGCAGCTACGTTAGATTTGCCGATATCTAATTTTGCAAGTACTATGCAATCTCACCAAATCCTTATACAAACTGTTTAATGAACCTTCAACTAGGACCATACACCATTGTGTTGCATGCACAACCGCTCGAGATACTAGAACGGTTTACTCAGCATAGTAAGAAAGCGCCCGAGTCAGGCGGAATAATGCTGGGTAAGCTCATCAATGGTGAGATCAACATTTTAAAGCTTTCTGTACCTACACCACTGGATAAAGCGTCCCGGACAAATTTCGAACGAAGTAAAGTTGGTGCACAGATTATCTTAGATTACGAATTCTATAACAGCAATGGCCAGCTTACTTATTTAGGTGAGTGGCATACACATCCTGAAAGACTCCCTACGCCGTCTTATACGGACCTGTACATGTTAAAAGATCAATTTAAACATAACAAATTACAAGAAGATTTTGTATTGCTATTGATTAAAGGAACAGAGGGGTTATATATCCGCTTAATGGATAAGCAAGGGTATTACGAAGTTAGAGTCTAAAAGGTATTCTCCATGTATATTCTTTTTGCAGAAAATTTCTTTTAATTCCGCCATTAACCCATTAGACAATATAATGATGGCCGCCAAGCCTCTTGATAAGTGGTTTGCTTTTTAGGTCTATATAATGACTATAAACAAACCCAAGGTTCTGTCGTTAAAAGCATAGTATGTTTTTCCACCGGCTACAACATTTCAGTCCGTATTCCGGCCATCTTTATGATGCCCTGAAAGTACCCTTTATCAAAAAGAGGGACGGGGTATATAGCCGTTCTGATAGCCGCTTTGACCTGATGGACAGGGAGGGCTATTTTCCGTTCCGGGAACTGATAAGAGACGGCCACGTGTATTTTATTAGCGACGAAGATTTGTTAGATTTTTTAAAGATCACTGAAGACACGCTTGATCATTATGAGGTGGATTACTGGCCGGGATGGAATATTGAATTTAAAGAGCAATTGGCAAAGTGTTTTACAGATGGCTACGAACAAGATAAAAGCGATTTTGAACAGAATTTAGGCATTACCTATACAGCACTAAAGCCTGAACAGCAACTACCTTACCTACGTGCCTTTTGCCTTTATTGCCTTGATTTTCTTTTTTTTGAGGGCGACCTGGTAGATACGCTTTTTTATAACTTAGGTTACCTGCAAGCAAGTTTATACCGGGGCTTTGTGGAGATCAACCATCTGCTGGCATTGTCGCCGGATGGCAATGCGGCTATACGCTTGCATTTTGATAGCTACAATTTATACCGGGAACTTGCAAAAAGAGATGAACCGCTGACACTCCAAAAGCAGTTGCCAACCAAACCGGAAACAGAAAAACAGCCGCAAAATAGTATTGAACTGCTTTGTGATATTTCAGAAATAAAAAAATTGTGGTCAGTACTTACCGAACCAATTAAAACGAAGAACGGCATAGAGGCAGCCGTATTTAGCAAAACCGAATTGCAGCAATTTTTAGGGTCGGTCTTTTCATCTGGCGCTTTTCCTGACAGCCTTAAAACATCTGATTATACAGCGGCCAAAATCACTTCACGCGGCGATATGCGCAACGTGCTTAACGCCTTGATGTATGCTACTTATAATATCAACCGTGAATTTAACCGCAGTGCTGGCCTAATCCAGTATGTAACTATTCTTAAAAGATACTTTGCTGTTTTTGCATGCTCCGGCACCGATAGTATAAAAAGCGTTATCGCTACCCACGCCCCAAAAGGTCTGGATATTCTTAAAGACAGCATTAGCGATAATCTCCATATCGAAGAAATGCTGCAAATCCTTAAAAAACATAAATTATTACATTAATGTCATTGCGATTTTAAGGGGTTTTGTACTATTCCTTTGTATCCATCAAACGCGAAATGTATGGATACAAAACAAAAAATTCTATTTACTTCCCTTTCAGAAAATGAGCTAAGCAGGCTCATGGAAGCATCCGTCCGTAAAGCATTGGAGACGGACAAAAGACCGCCGGAGCAGGATGTATTACTTACGACCCGGCAGGCATCGGCATTGATATGCTATAAGCCATCCACTATTTACGGACTGGCCAAAGAGAACAAAATTCCCCACGTCAAAGCGCGGGGCAAATTGCTGTTCTCCCGTAATGCGCTGCTCGAATGGATAGCATCCGCAAATCTTAATTATTCCACACCATTAAATTCAAACCAAAGCAAGGAGGCGACCGCATGAATTTCGAGTTAATCACATTACAAGACCTCAACAATTTAAAGAACGAACTATTAGGCGAGATCAGGGGCATCAAGAAAATGATACAGCCGGGAGGCATCGAACCGAAGCAATGGCTGAAAAGCTACGAGGTCAGGAAGCTGCTAAAAATATCTCCTGGTACGCTGCAAAACTTGCGTATCAATGGCACACTTCATTACACAAAAATAGGCGGCCTGCTCTATTACAAGTACGAGGACATCATGAACCTATTGGAACAAAACAATAAGTAAAAGCGGCAGGCTATGGCATATCGGTATATCTGCATAGACGGTAAGCCCATCCTGTGGGCGAAGAAGAAGCAAGTTTGTGTTTTTGGTACCCAAAAACTCCGTCCGCGCCTTCGGCGGGTCGGCAAACTTGCTTTTTGCTCCCGATGGTCGCAAAAAGATTTAAGGAAGTTCAGGCTTTTTAAAGACAGGATTTAAGTATGTCACAGGAACTAAAAGTAGCGATTAAACAGGAAACTGATAAGTCCAAACATAAGGGCGGCAGACCCAAGAGCAGGGTCAGGCGCGAAACGCATGTAAAGGTAAGGCTAACCGCCACCGAACATTTTATGATCAGTACAAAAGCCAGAGAAGCAGGGATGCGGGTAAGCGACTGGATAAGGGCAGCCGCTAAATCCGCGCGGGTAGTCGCCCGGCTAAAGCCGGAAGATTTACAGTTGATGCGGATGCTTTCAGGATTAGCCAATAACCTGAACCAATTAACGAAGCTTGCGCACCGGGACGGCATCCTAAGTATTGCCCGTAAAGCCGACAGCACCCTAACCGAGATTTTTGATGCCCTGAAATATTTCAACAGCCATGATCGCCAAGATACCTAAGCCCGGCAAAAGTTTCGGCGGCTGCATCCAGTACAACGTACTGAAAAAGGATGCAGCCATATTGTACGCGGACGGTGTACGCACCGGGCAGATTGCGCACACCATTGAGGATTTTAACGCGCAGCGTAAAATGAGCCCCGGCTTAGGTCAGGCGGTCGGCCATATTGCGTTAAGCTGGAGCCCGAACGATAAGGACAAGTTAACCGATGAAAAAATGGTCAGTATCGCCCAGGCATATTTGTTACGCATGAAGATACAGGACACGCAGGTTTTAATGGTACGCCATAAAGACCGGGAGCATCCGCATGTGCACATTATTTATAACCGGGTCAACCATAACGGTAAAACCATAGCCGATAACTTTCAACGGCAAAAGAGCATCAAGATTTGTAAGTCGCTCACCTTGCAGCATGGCCTGTTTATCGCGCAAGATAAGCAGCGTATAAGCTACTGTTGCCGTTTTATTCCTTTGATCAAGCCTAAAAGCGATCGCCCGAGATTGCTTATTGGCTGTTGTACTGTCACGCGGAGAAAAATCACCATTGTCAAAAAGCAACAGCTCACCAGTTTTTGTGATATGCGGTGCATGCTGGAAATAAAACAGTTCCTGGTCCTTTAATTTATAATCGCCACCCTTTCCCAATTTCCAGAGAATATCACCAGTTTTGGCATCAATTTTCCAGACCTGATTTTCAATTGGCGAAGAAGTCAAATAATTGTTGTCACGATCGAAGGAAATGGTATTAAAATGAAATCGGTCATGCTTCAGGCTGTCTAATTTTTTATCCTGCTGAATATCCCATTTTTCCCAGGGAGACCATTTCTTCAAGATATTACCTTTCATATCCATCGTCAAAATCGCATCACCCCAAAGGGTATCTTTTGGATGGTTGGGCCGATCGTCGATCCTAAAATCCCGCACGATACCGACAATATTATTGTTGTGATCCATCTGCACGTCATGGTGCATGATGATCCCTTTTTTATCCAAATCGATACGTGCTATTTCTTTACCCGTAAGATCAATTTCAACAAGTACCGTCCCACCGACAAATCCGATACGGCCGCTTCTTAAATAATAGCTTGCATTGGTCGATTTCTTGCTTGGCTGATTGGGTTTGTTGAATTCATCTTTACTCGCTGGAGCCAATAAGGCAAGGATAGTACCCCGTGGAGTCAAAGAAGCAAGACGCACGCCCAGCTTTTCGTCCTGCCAATACCAACGAATCGTCCCCTTACCGTCCACCATGGCCATGTAGCCCGGAAATCCGCGATAACATAATAATACCATGCCATTACCTAGGGCCTTTTCATCATGAGGATGGTCGGCTTTGATCCAGTCGTGCACCATCCATGGCGATTGCGCTCTTGTTTTAAAAGATTGTTCGCTCGATTTTATGGGAATAATCCGGTCTATGATAACCCGAAATTTATAACTCGTATTTGGTTCAAGCGTCATTAACGGAATGTTATGCTGAACAGCAGCATTTGAAACAGTTGTTTTATAAGACTGTTTATCTCCCTCTTTCCAATACTCCACATACACGGCTTCTGCGTTATTTAGTTTCACCTGAATAGCAGCATTGAGCGGCAAATTATTGGGTGAGCTCACTTCAATATTTTCAATGTCAACCTGATGTGCATAATAATAGTAAGCAGCAAATACCGCTATAGCCACCACAATCAGTGCAATAATTGCTTTAATTGGTTTCATCTTTAAATAATTTCAATTCCACTGGTCTATCAACAAAGCGCATTACGGTATATAATGCGCTTTAATTCGGGTTATTTAGGCAATCGCGATGGATTGGCTGTCGTCATTTCTTGATGCAAACGTGCTTCTTCCAATGGATAAGGGAAATAGCGCATGGCTTCAGTGACATTTTCTTTCAGTCCGCGGCCTTTCAAATAAGCATTGCTTACTTTTTCATAGCGGCCCAGGCGGATCAGATCCTGACGTCTTTTGTATTCAAAGACAAGCTCAAAACCACGTTCGTCAACAAGCGCATCAATCATTGCCTCCTTACTTGCAGGACTAGGAAAATCAGGATGCTTACCATATTCAGGTGCCCCAGCTCTCTTCCGGACTTCATTGATATAAGGCAATGCTGCAGCGGGTCCATTCAGTGCATTTTCAATCTCAGCCTTGCATAAAATAACATCCGCCAAACGGAGAACCTGAATCGTGCGCCCATCCAGATAGGAGTTATTGACCATATCATAAGAATACTTTTTCGTCGCAACATTTTGCAGGAATTTTACGGTATCACTTGGCGGAGTAGTCTGTCCTTTAGCAGGCAACATGTAAAAAAATCCATACTTTGTATTTTTGTCCCGTGCAGCCTTTCCGGTGTAATTATAATAGAAAAACTTTTTACGCGGATCGAGATCACTATATTTTCGCCAAAAATCAAGGGAAACACCATAGTACTGCCATCTATCCGGTACTTCAGGGTTGTCGGTCGGACCAAAGTGATTGGTAATCTCGCCTCCATTTAATGTAGGCTCATGCAAGATGCCAAATATCAGCCCCATATCCATTTTATTATTGTCGGACCACTCCTTCTTAAAATCTGGATTCAGCGTGTATACACCTTTATCACGTAACGCTAAAACCTGATCGATATACGTTTTTGCTTTTTCATAATTGTGCGAACGCATATACATCTTTCCCATTAAGGTCAACGCAGCGCCTTTTGTAGCACGGCCAATACCCAGTTCGTCCGACCATTTCTCCGGCAAATTATCGATTGCATACTGACAATCTTCAGCAATCTGTGCATCAATTTTCTCTACAGCAACCAAGGGTTCATTGTAGCTTTCCGTCGGATTCTTGACTGTCGTTATCAGTGGTACCGGTCCCCAGGCATCTGTAAGATCCATATAAGATAATGACCGCAAGAACCTGGCCTGTGCGATAATTTTCTTCTTGCGATCGTCGGGAATAGTTACACTCTCAATACGATCAATCAACATATTGGCATTGCTGATCACCTGGTACATATTCTGATAATTAAATTTAAAATACCTGTTATTATCATCATATGTAAAGTTACTCATCCGTGTAGGATCACCGGCCGCTGTAGAAAAGCCCATATCCGTTGCGTAATCGGTAATCATCACCAAATAACCCGCATAGTATAAATAGGCATCGCCCGGATAAGGCGATAAACTCGTATAGACACCCGTCAGGGCAGCATTGATATCGCTCTCTGTTGAGTAGGCATTTTTTGTCGTCAGATCACTGTATAATTTAGGGTCCAGCTTGGTACAGCTATTCAAGCTGAGGCCCAATACAGCGGCCAAACCCGCCATTCCCAAGATATATTTTATATTATTTTTAAACGTCTTCATGTCATTTCTGATTTAGATATTAGCTATTAAAATGTTGCACTTACACCAAAAGTAAACGAGCGCATCGAAGGATATGAATTAAAATCCAGACCTACCCCAGCATTGGCACTCTGATTATTTCCAGCTCTATTTTTAACCAGCGCATCATTTTCATATCCCTTGGTATCCACCTCAGGATCCCATCCAGAATAATTGCTAATCGTAAATAAGTTTTCCGCCATACCATATACCCGTATCGATTGAACCGCTTTTGTTTTCAATGGAATGGTATAACCCAGTGTCAGATTACGCAGCCGCAAAAAAGAAGCATTCTCAATAAAATGGTCATTGATATAGCCACCATAGTTCATGTAGTAAAATCCGTTTCTTGGAATCTCCGTATTGGTGTTTGTCGGAGTCCATCTATTTAAAGCTTCTGTGGTACGTTTCCACTCCAGATTCATGCGTGTCATATTAAGGAGATCGTTTCCGACATTTCCATAAATGAAGGCCGTCAGATCAAAGTTTTGATACGCGAATGTATTGGTCATACCAAAATTGAACTTCGGATAACCACGACCGATGATCGTCCGGTCCGCTGAATTGATTGTACCATCGCCGTTCACATCCGCGAACTTCGGATCGCCAGGTTTAGAATTTGGCTGTGGCGCATAGTTTTCTCCTTGTTGAATAACTCCCAGGTACCTATACCCAAATAAAGAGCCTAATGATTCCCCAACACGAATAACCGAATAAGCTTCTTCAGAAACATTACCCATTGGTTTTGAGGAAGTCAACAACTGTTCAGGCTCTCCACCCAAGCTTGACACCTTATTGCGGTTCATCGCTAAATTCAATTTTGTCTCCCAGGTAAACGCTCCGGTCATATTCTTACTGGTTACCGAAAACTCCAACCCTTTGTTATTCATCGTACCTAGATTGCGCTGTCCGGAGGTATATCCTGTGTAATAAGGCAATATACTCTTAATCAAAAGATCATTGGTTTTCTTATAATAGGCATCTACGGTAAAGGCTAATCGATTCTTAAAAAATGAAAAATCAAGTCCGACGTTATATTGCGTCGTGGATTCCCATTTTAATTTATCGTTTTCAGGATAAGTTGGGTTTTGTTTAACGCCACCCGAATTGGTCACACCATCAAACGTATAGTGCCCATTATCCATCAATCCATAAGAAGCATAATCCGCAACGCGATCATTACCCGTCTGTCCATAACCCAACCTAAATTTTAGATCCGAAAATAACTGCTGCTCTTTCATGAAATTCTCATTGTTGACCTTCCATGCAAAAGCTGCTGAAGGAAAGGTTCCCCAACGATGGTTGGGACTAAAGCGCGATGATCCATCACGACGTAAGGTTGCAGTCAACAGGTACTTATCAGCATAGGCGTAATTTACCCGCCCGAAAAAAGAGATGACCAAGTTCTCTGCTTTAGCAGAATTTACTCCCGTAATACTAGAGGCCA
Organism: Sphingobacterium sp. UBA5639; assembly: GCF_002421245.1. Taxonomy (NCBI): domain Bacteria; kingdom Pseudomonadati; phylum Bacteroidota; class Sphingobacteriia; order Sphingobacteriales; family Sphingobacteriaceae; genus Sphingobacterium; species Sphingobacterium sp. UBA5639. Next base: position 325,863 of record NZ_DIJR01000019.1, on the reverse strand, counting down.
TTCCTAAATTATTGTATTCCAGCAGATCCGTTGAAAAACCTTTCACATTGATCCCCTTATTGTTGCGCACGTATTTCTCATACGAATAGCCCCCCATCACACTCAAATTGTGTTTCTCATTAAACACCTTTGCATAGGTAGCATAAAAATCAATCAGGTTATGGGTTTCATTATAATCGGCCTGACTTGCCACACCATCATCTATCCCACCCTGATAAGAGTCTCTAGTCAGATAACTGCCCAATTGATCATGTGTTATTTCCGTTCCTGCATCCATGCGCAAGGTCAGTTCCTTGATCGGATTTACCTCAAGAAAAATATTTCCATTCAACTTGTCCCTTTGCACATCATTGATCCGTGACATCAGGTTGGCCAAGGGATTATCCCCCTGCCCTCCTGGAGGTCTTCCAAAACTACCGTCTGCATTGTAAACAGGTACCGTCGGATCATAGGTCAATATGCTGTATAAAACATTTGAATTCAGGATATTTCCGTCATACACCTGCATATTCGATTTTTCCCGTTGCGCGGATAGGCTCGCCCCAGTGCGGATATAATCGTTTACCTTTTGATCCACGTTGATACGTCCCGAAATTCGATTAAAGTCTGTCGTCTTCAAAACACCCTTTTGATCAAAATAACCTATGCTCGTCAACACTTTGGTTTTCTCACCACCTCCGGAAAACTGTAAATTATGGTTTTGCAAAATGCCGTTCCGCATGGTCTCCTTTACCCAATCCGTATTGACATCAGACTCGAGCTGTGATTTGGTATAGACTGCATATTCCTGATTTTCCTGCCCCTGAATCTCCTTATAAAGTGCATTGGCAAGATTCATATATTGCTTACCGTTGAGAAAGGTGAACGGTATAATCGGTTTCTGTGTTCCTATATAGCCACTATAGGTAATGTTGTTTTTATCCGTAAGACCACGTTTTGTGGTAATGATAATAACACCATTGGCACCTCTGGAACCGTAGATAGCCGTTGCCGAAGCATCCTTTAAGATATCCATGGAAGCAATATCATCAGGATTGATGTTTATTCCATTATTTGTTGGAAATCCATCGATCACATAGAGTGGATCATTACTTCCACTAATCGAATTGGTTCCGCGAATCCGAATAGACGTGCTACCACCCGGAGCCTTTGAATTCTGGGTTACAACGACACCGGAAGCTTTACCCTGTAGGGCCTGCCCTACATTACTCACCGCTCCTCCTTTCGTTAGTTCGTTGCTGGAAAGTGATGCAATGGCACCTGTCAGATCGCTTTTCTTTTGTTTACCGTATCCGATCACGACAACATCTTCTAGCTGATTCACCTGATCCTCCAAAATAATGGAAAGAGTGGTGGCTCCATCAGCGGAAACCTGCACATTTCGTTCTACATAGCTTTGATACCCGATGTATGAAAAAGTCAGTTCATACCCCTTTCCATTCGGTACATCAGCAAAACGAAAACTCCCATCACTCGCACTGGAAGCTGCTGTTGAAAAACTGCTGCCGGGATTTTTCAAAATTATACTTACCCCTGCCAGCCGTTGCCCCGACGAGTTTTTGATTACACCATTTATTGTTCCCGCTAGACATCGAAAAGATAACAGTGTCAAGACAAGAAAAACAAAAAATGGTTTCTTGGTTAAGTTGAAATTTACCATGATTCTATTTTTTAGGTTTGAGTATATATGTATTATGTTGTTTTTCAAGAATAAACGGATTCACCTCAACAATCAACTGCAGAATAGACGCCGCAAGATCCGTTTTGTCTTTCAGGTCCATTGTTGGATTCTTGCTAAACCGCCCCTTTATCCGATAGTTTTTAACGATTAATGAATCATAAGATATAGGTACATCAAGTTCATGATTGATATATTGAATAATATCGGATACAGCGGTTTCTTCCAATTGGAGCCAATTGGCGCTCTGGTGAATTGTAGCCGGATTGCGGTACGGTTTTTCCGTTGCGGAAAGCATAAGCTGGGCTGGTAGACTTTCCCTCGCGCTCATTTTTGGCGTACCTTTGAAATTTGAAACAAGCATCTTGTTCGCCCCGCCAAAATAAATCTGTTGGCCAGGTTTCAAAATGTTTGTCTCTACTACGGACGGTTCTATAGATTCAACGCGAACTTTCCCCTCAAATAATCGGATCAGAACATGTTCAACTGCCGCATTATAATCCACGATGAATTCTGTTCCCAGCGCTGTGGTCATCAACGTGCCGCTTTCGACGATGAAAGGTTTTGAAGGATCCTTTGCTACTTTAAAATTGACTCTTCCACTGAATAATTTAACCCGCCGAAAGTCAAGATCTGGTTTTATACCTAGCTGAATCAGTGCACCGGGTTCCAAGGTTAAAATAGAATTGTCTGCTGCAATAATTTCTTTAGGCTGAGCAGAAGGGTTGTAGTAAATTTCATGAATGAAACTTGCTGTTTGTATAGGTTTATCGGTTGACGTGCCCAAAAGATTGGATAAAACAAACAGGAAGCCAAACAGGACGAATACAGTAATAATTCTCAACAGGCTATCGCCACCACCTTTTGACTTATTTTCCTGATTGATATAGGATACCCAATCATCTTCCGAAATGAGATCGTCCAATAATGTCGGATCGTCATTCAGCCAGGTGAACACAAGTTTCGCTTCCTCAGCAGAACATTCATTCGCCAGGAATTTATTTAATAAGGATTTGCGATTCATAACAGTTTCTATCCTTTTAGCGGGATAGGTATATAACTGTTATACGAATAGGGATGGGCTTGTCCCCTATGACAACTTAAAAAATTTTTTAATAAATTTCAGGCCAATGCTAACGTGATTTTCTACAGTCTTCGGGGAGATAGACAATTTGACGGCAATTTCTTTATAACTCAATTCCTCAATTTTATGGAGATAAAAGACCTGTTGCCGCATAAAAGGCATTTGTGTAATCAGCTCTTTTACATATTCTAACTCTCCTTTATAGGCAATTTGTCGTTCAAGATCTTCATATTGGGTCAGTACAAATGGTTTCTCAAATGCTACATATTTTCTATTCAATGCACGCCGGCGCAATTCATCAATCAATTTTGTGCGCGCAATTTGGAAGAGCTGGGTACTGAATTGGATTTGCTGATTCGCATTATTTTTGCGTTCCCAAACAATTAAAAAAGTCTGTTGGACGACATCTTCGGCAAGATTCGAACATTGGGTCTTCTGATACAGAAAATAGTATAATTTCCTGTACCAATAACGATAAGCTAGAAAAAACTCTTTTTCGTTAGTAGGTGCCCGCTGTAGGATTTTATTAATCATAATCTACATTTAGATAATCTTGTTTCAATGCTGTTATCCTTTTCACAAAGAACATCGAAATTGGTATCTGACAGAATTTCAATTTGATCCATCAAAATGACCTATGCTTTTTGGCTAGTTATCCAGCTCTAAAGTGATTATTTTTTATCAAAAAAACAAGACAATATTTTTCAATAAAGCAATTGCTTCTATCTCTATTTTAAGCACCTTCTTTCCTAAAAGCTTTTTGGTCTCACAAGAACCAACTGTCATGAAAGTAAACTGCTGGTTCTTTCTGGTCAAAAGAAACGAATTGTAAGAAACGACCTGTTTCAAAAAAAGAAGGTATTTAGCTGATAAGAGTAAGTTCCTATCAGCTAAATACCTTTTAAAATAAAACGAACTTCTTGAAGTTGCTTGTTTTACTGATGCATATATAGCAAATTAATAACCCGTATTTTGCTTCAAATTTGGATTGACGGCAATCTGTTGGCTCGGGATTGGATAAACCAATGTTTTGGGATCGGCATCCGCAGCCTTTTCTTGCCAGGCCAATAAAAATTTACCAAAACGAATTAAATCCTGTCTTCTCCAGCCTTCCCAATATAACTCGCGAGCACGCTCATCCAATAAATTATCGAGCGTCAATGCCGTCAGGTTATTAACACCACGGTTCGTCCGAATAGTATTGACCAAACCGAGTGCCTCTGTTGCTGTTCCTGTTCCACCTCTCAGAATAGCCTCTGCTTGCATCAGCAATACATCGGCATAACGGAAGACTACCCAGTCGTTGTTTCGTTGACCAGTGACAGCATAATCAAAGGCATACTTCATTGGACGGATACCCGCTGTTTCCAATGTAGCTCCAGAGGTCCGGATGGTCACTTCACGCGTGAAGACCAAAGGTGCATTCGCTGGATTTCGCGCCATCAATGGTTTGTTTGTACTCCAATTGTATTGCTGTCCTGCAAAAAAACCTACATTTTGACGTTTGAATTCTTTTGTTCTGTTAGAAGTCGTATCAGCCGGATAATTATAGTAAATTCCTCTTCTTTCATCGGCATCCGAAAATTTATCGTAATAATCTGATAATGTACACCAACCGTTCCAGCCCCCAGGTCTCATATTATAATGCGCAATAGTATTCCAGGTACGATCCACATTTCCACCTCTATCGCCATTTTTATTATATAAAGTGAAAATATTTTCGGTAGACTTTTCGTCGTTATCGGGCGCGAAATTATCAAAGTACTTGCCCTTTGCAGAAACAGTATAGGATCCCGAAGCCGTAATTTCCTTGGCTAAGGCCACCACTTTATTCATATCTTCGGCAGCAAAAGAAGGAGCTTGTCTGTTTAAAAATGTTCCCTTATTCAAATAAATCTTCATCAGCAATGCTTTTGCCGCATTTTTATTGGCTACATAGGCTGCTTTCGGACCGTTTGCAGGCAAACTCGCTATAATTTCGTTGAGATCCTTCACGATATAATCAATAGCCGCCTGTGGCTGTAACACCTCTGGTGCGATTCTAAAATCTTCAAAAGAGGCTCCTTCCCGGACGGGTACTACGCCATAGAGATCCAACATATCGAACATGACCAACGCACGAATAAACTTCGCTTCAGCACCTTGCTGTGCACTCGGATTATACCGCAACACATTACCCGCATTATAGATGGCTGTACCAAGACTTACAAATGTATTGTTCATATAACCATTATCAGCATTCCAGGTATGTAAATGGATCGCACGATGCATCCCATTATCATCCCAGTCACCTCCCCGTGTAGGAGCCATGGCTGCGTCCGTTGATATTTCCTGCATCACCCAGCGCTGTTCCTGCTGATAAGGGGTATTCAATGAATTATAAGCTGTGATCAACAAGCTTCCAGGATCCACATTGGATGTCCCTTCCTCTAATTCTCCTTTAAATTCCTCCTTTAGTTTCGTACAAGAAAATGTACTTGTTACAATGGAGCCAATTATTCCGATATATAATAAAGTTCTTAATTTCATCTTTTTCATCCGTCTAAATTTGATTATTTATTCATCCATTTTGACTGTAAGGCATTCATACTGCCTTTGGTGTTTCATTTGTAATGAGGCGATCAGATTTATTCATTTTTATTCATTCACTAATACGTTTAAATCCATCTTGATGCTCTCCTCTTTTTATTATCTAATGATCTACAGTATACGCTTAAAGTGAGAAGTTAACCCCCAATAGGATATTTCTTGCCGGTGGATAGGGTAAATATTCGATACCCAACGAAGGAATACCATTTGTTGCACCATCTGTATTCACCTCTGGATCAAATCCTGTATACTTCGTGATGATGAAAAGATTCTGTCCAGTAAGGGATACATTTAAGTTCTTAAGTGTTCTACCTACATTTCCAACACGATAGCTTAAAGTAAGATTAGCCATTTTTAGATAATCACCTTTTTCAAGGAATCGCGTCGAAGGCGCAGCCGAATTGGAAGTAGACTCTTTTACAGCTGTATTAAAGAATGCTGAACCGATATTCCGTGATGACAAATTGCTCAATCCCAAAGTCGTCGCTGCCGTATTATTGAATAGATAATGTCCAAAAGCGCCATTCATATTGGCAGCCAAAGAAAACTGTTTATAATTTACATTGGTGGAGATACCCAATAATGTGGTTGGATTTGGACTGTTCATATAAAACTTATTAATTGCAGGATCGTTGGCCGTACTGATACTACCATCCTGTCCACGGTACATGCTCATTCCGGTTTGCGGGTCGATACCTTGGTAATCGGCCAAATACCATACATTCAATGGCTGGCCATTGACCATTCGTTGTCCCAATACACCAGAAAAACCTTGTCCGCGGAGTGCTCCTGTCTCATAATAACCAACAAGGCCACTTACACTATTCTTAAGAAACGTTGCATTACCTGTCAAATCCCAAGTCCAATTGTCATTTTTAATAATTGTACCTGTCAACGCGACCTCTACCCCTTTATTGACAATCTCACCGTCCAAATTTACCCAAATACGTCCCGCAGGAGCTGGCTGTGCAAGCGTTTGCTCAAATAGCGCATCTGTGGTCTTTTTATTAAAATAATCAATGGATCCATATAGACGGTTGCCCCAGATTCCGAAATCTATACCCGCATTGATCGTCGTCGAAGTTTCCCATTTCAAGTCAGGATTTCCATAGTTAGCCTGGCTTACACTCTGATTACCGAAGACCAATCTATTCAATGAGGCACCAGAAGGGAATTCTTGGTTACCTGTTTTTCCCCAACCCAATCGCACTTTCAATTGGTCAAAGATACCGGAAGACTTTAAAAACTCTTCCTGATTAACATTCCAGGCTACGGCCAACGAAGGGAACATGGCGTATTTGTTGTTTGAACCAAATTTCGTTGAACCATCCCTTCGCACTGTTGCAGTGAATAAATAACGGTCTAAGTAATTGAAGCCGCCCCGTAAAAAAAGCGATTGCAATTGGTTTGTTGGACTTCTATACGACGATATTTCACGCGTGGAAACAGGCGTATATTGTAGATAGTCAAAATAATCTAACCCCAGGTAGCGAAATCCACCGCCAAAGGAAATGTTATTATTATAATTATAATCCAAATACTCGTAGCCTGCTACCGCATTGACACTCCAATCTGAATTGATTTGTTTATTGTAAGAGAGCATATGCGTCATTTGCAAGTTGGTTTCTCCGTTATTGGAAATAAAGGCCTGCTCATTGTTCACAGCTGAAGGATCAATAAGTCCTGCGCGGTACATACCTTCACGGTTTCCAGTTTGTCGCATTGCACTATAGATAAAGCGATATTCCAAATCGTCTGTAATTTTATAGTATGGCGCCAAGTTGATTACCATGGTATTTGTTGTCGCCAAATCTTTAAAGGCGTCAATACTTGTCAATGGGTTTCGCGTAGTTGAACTGACAAAGGTTAAATTGCCTTGATCGTCCCGTAATGGTCGTGTCGGATTCCATTGTAAGGCTTGGGAAATCACATTTCCTTCCGAACCTACCATCGCATTGATCGGTGCGTATTTATTATCCATTTGCGTCAAAAAGACTGCAAAATCCAATCCCAATCGTTTGTTTTCCAGAAAACGGAAATTCCCGTTAAAATTGGCTGTGTATTTCTTCAGCTGTGATCCACGAATAATACCGTTTTGGTTTAAATATCCACCTGAAAGGCGATACTTACCATACTCGGTTCCGCCAGCTACATCAGCATAGTAATTTTGCGTGATCGCTTTTCTTGTGATCGCTTTAAAAGCATCCTCATTGCCACCGAAATCAGCATTTGCGACTTCAGATGGTGTATAATATTTCAACGCTTCTCTAAATCGAGCAGCATCTAACACATCAGGATATTCCCGCATGGTAGAAACACCTGCTGAGGCTCCTACAGAAACCTCGGGCTGCCCTACTTTACCTCTTTTCGTCGAAATAATGACAACGCCATTTGCCCCACGTGAACCATAAATTGCCGTAGCCGATGCATCTTTAAGGATGTCCATACTAGCAATGTCACCCGGATTCAAGTAAGTCAAAGGATTTCCTCTGTCGGAAGAAAAGCCTCCTCTTCCTTCAGGCAAAGGCGAATTACCCGACATAGGCACACCATCTAGCACAAATAATGGGTTGTTACTGGCACGGATCGATGAGTTTCCACGGATACGTACTGTGGTTGATCCGCCAGGTTGCCCCGTATTGTTAATCACCATAACCCCTGGTGTCTTTCCCTGTATTAATTGATCGGGGCTCGTCATGATCCCCTTATTGAAGTTTTTCGCTCCAATAGTGACCATAGACCCCGTGAGATCTTTTTTACGGGCGGTACCATAACCGATCACAACGACCTCATCTAGGCCCTGACCGGCACTAGGTTCCAGCGCTACGGTGATATCGTTTCCCACAATGGGTACTTCTTTTAAAGTGTATCCAATAAAGGATACTTCCAGCGTTTTCGCTTCACTGGGAACAGTAAATGTAAAGGAACCTTCCGTGTCTGTTGTTGTAGCCGCGGTTCCCCCTTTTACCTTAATTGTAGCTCCTGCCAATGGACCTTGAGTCTCATCTACAACCTTTCCCTTCAAGACTTTCGTCTGGGCAACTACAATAAAAGATACAAGCAAAAATGTAAGCGTCATTACGCATTGTGCAAGTAGTTTATTTTTCATACGCTTTTTGATTGGTGGTTTAATTGATTTTTATATCATGCATCTAGGATACACAAATGATACTAAGTGATTTTTAATGGTATTTTTTAGGCTCCAAAGCCCTTTTGAAATGCGTATAGTCTTCCCCAATAATGGCAAAGACGTAGCGCTCGGTATCAAGGCCTTTAAAGCCAAAATTCAAAACCAAAGCATCGTGAACATCATGTCTCACATGTAAAAACAAAAACCTAACAAACTGAAAAACAAGGACACAGGACTTACCTGTCATAATTCTAGGGCGAAACATACGTTTATATTTGGTTATTATTGTTTTATAAAAATGCGTAAATCCTTGTAGCTAGTCCAATCAGAGCGTCTCAATTTTATATCAAATCGTATCAGTAAAACTCTTTTTTATCTTTTAATTGACTATTTTTAGTTCAACGTAATCAGTTTTGAAAAGAATAACCACCATACTCCTTTTATATATCTTGCTAGCATGTATTAACGTGCAGGCACAATCGATCTATTTTAAAAATTATCAAACCCACGACGGTCTCTCCAATAGCACGGTCAAATGTATTACACAGGATGTTCAGGGTTTTCTATGGTTAGGGACAAGGAATGGTCTCAATCGCTTTGATGGCAATCAATTTAAGATATTTAGACACAATGCTTCAGACTCTACAAGTATCGGAAGTTCGTCCATTTTAAGTATTCTCACAGACAGTAAAGGAATACTATGGGTGGGAACCACACGCGGCACCTATTGTTACGATCCCATTAAAGAAAATTTTACACCATTCAGGGGTGTACCAATCGGTGAAGTAAATGCCATACACGAATACGCCGGTTTTATCTGGCTGCTTTCGAACGGAAAACTTTATCGCTATAATTCTTACACAACAGAAATAATTCCATTTGATCAGAACAAAAATACCATTGTAGCGATTACCAGCAGCAAGAAAGGCGGGTTGTGGACAACGGACAATAACAGTACCATCCAACGGTATCAGGTTAATACGAGCAAATTTGTCGAAGTTGACCTTAAAAAGATCGATCGAAAAGCATTGGCAAATACAAAAACCGTTTACGCCATCAATGATTCCCTATTGATGGTCGGGACAATCAATTCGGCTTATTTGTTTGATTTCAAAAATGGCCGGTTAAAAAATCTATTTGCAAGTCATTACCCCAATAAAGTCATCCAGGCAAACTGTATTATTCAACAGACGGAGTCAATATACTGGATCGGAACAGAAACTGGAATATATACCTATGATATTCACACGGGTCAGAGCCAGCACATCAAAAAAGATCTGCTCAATCCATTTGCCATATCTGACAATGCTGTCCTGAATTTCTATCGGGACCGTGAAGACAATATCTGGTTTGGAACATTTTTCGGCGGCTTTAACCAATACAGCAACCAATTCGACAATTTCAAAAAGTATCTATCCGGGTTCGGAAAATCGGCCCTATCAGGCAATATTGTACACGATATCAAAAAAGATCGCTATGGAAATTTCTGGATAGGAACAGAAGATGGCGGCCTGAACAAAATAGATGCTCAAACACAACAGATTCAGCATTTCCTTGCCAATGGAAAAAAAGGAAGTATAGCGCATAACAATGTTCATGGCCTGGCAACAATTGGTGACGATCTTTGGGTAGGCTCCACAACACATGGACTAGACATTCTCGACGTAAAAACCGGAAAACTAAAAAAACACTATGACCGTATCGGCAAAGGCCCCTTACAAAGCAGCTTTGCCGTATGCCTCTATAAGTCTAAAGACAACAGCATGTTTGTCGGGACAGACCGCGCACTATACCGCTACAACAAAAATAGCGACAGTTTTGACCTCCTTCCAATTACCGCATGGATACAAGGCATTTATGAAGATCAATATGGTATACTCTGGATCAACACCTACGGTAGCGGGGTCTACCAATATAACCGCAGTTCGGGAGAAATTCAGCATCTGTTATCCGAACAAGGTAAACAAAATACACTCGTCAATAATTACGTCAACGGTCTATTTGAAGACAGCAAAAATAACTTGTGGTTTTGCACCGAAAGCGGCCTCTCAAAATACCGTCGTGATGGGCACTTCACCAATTATCTGACCGAATCCGGTTTACCTTCCAATCAGGTATTCAAGGTCCTGGAAGATGACAACAGGAGCATCTGGATATCTACCGGTGGTGGACTGGTCAGACTGGACGAAGGTGTCCCGCGTAGGGTCATCTATACATCGAGAGACGGGCTTCCCGCAGATCAGTTTAATTATAATTCGGCTTATAAAGATAGCGACGGGACTTTATATTTCGGGACTATCAAAGGGATGGTAAGCTTCAACCCGACAAAATCCATTAAGAACAGCTTTATTCCACCTATGTTCATCAGCGGCATTCAGATTAACAATGTGAGCGTACCGGTTCGTGAAAATGGCATACTGAAAGAATCCATCTCCCTATCAGAAGAGATCCGACTGACCTACGACAATTCCAATATTAGCTTCAATATCGCCGCCTTGAGCTTTGTTTCCCCAAAGAGCAATCCTTATCGTTATATCATGGAAGGTTACGATAAAGACTGGACCGATATTACAGGCAATCAAAAAATCTATTACAATAAACTTCCTCCGGGCACTTATACGTTTAAGTTCAGAGGTGCAAATAACAACAGCGTCTGGAATCCGGATGAAAAAAAACTGCTCATCATCATTTCGCCACCCTGGTGGCAGTCAGGTTGGGCATACTTACTTTATTTTTTGAGCTTCGGCACCATTGCATTGCTCGTATTACGGTATTACTTTCTCCTTATAAAGGCCAACAACGCCCAAAAGATGGATAGTTATGAACGAAAAAAAGAACAGGAAATATATAACCTCAAGCTGGAATTCTTCACCAACCTGGCCCACGAAATTCGTACGCCACTCACGCTGATCAAAATGCCCCTTGAGAAAATAATCAATAACCATAAATTTACCGATCGCGACACAGCCAAAGACCTTGCGCTGATTGAAAAAAACACGGCACGATTAATTCGCCTCACCAACCAATTACTTGATTTTAGAAAAGCAGAAACCAACAATATGAGCCTTATTTTTACTAAAACGGATATTAATGCCCTCCTATCCGAAGTATTTCACGATTTAAATTATCTCGCAAAAGATAAACAGCTGCATTATGAGCTTAGCCTGCCACGTATCAGTCTCGCTGCTTATGTGGATGAGGAAGCCCTCCGAAAAATCTTTACTAATCTTATTCACAACGCCATCAAATATGCAGATGAAGAAGTCTATGTCAGGCTCCTCCCTTTTAATAGCGATGATATTATGTTCAATATCGAATTTAAGAATGATGGTGAGCTTATTCCTTATGAAAAAAGAGAAAAAATATTTGAACCATTTTATCGCTTAAATGAATCCGATAAAGATACGGGGACGGGAATTGGTCTTCCTTTATCCCGCTCCTTGGTCGAATTGCACCAAGGAAACTTATCCCTTGTACATCTGGAGGAAAACCGCAATATATTCCTGCTATCGATCCCAATTTTTCAGGAACAATCGCTCGACATCAAATCTTTTCAGGAAGATAATGACGATCATGTATTGCATGATAGATCCGATGAACAGGAGGAAGAAAAGCCGGTGATTCTACTCGTCGAGGACAATAAAGAAATATTGGCCTACCTCAATAAAGAATTGAAAACCAGCTACACTGTTCTACGGGCAGGGAATGGTGCCGAGGCCCTTGAAATATTAGACCAAGAGAATGTACAACTTGTACTAACAGATATTATGATGCCCATTATGGATGGTCTAGCGCTATGCAAACGCATCAAAACAGATATTCTGTATAGCCATATTCCCGTTATTTTTCTAACGGCAAAAAATGCGCTGGATTCAAAAATTCAGGGATTAAAAAATGGTGCCGATGCCTATATCGAAAAACCTTTTTCGCTTGAATTCCTCATGGTACAGATACGCAACATCCTCAAAAACCGTAAAATTATCAAGAATTACCTGACCAATTCTTCCAATTCCAACTTAATGGATATTAACGTTTCAGCACCCGACAAAGATTTTATCAGTCAGCTGAATACGGTTATTTATGAGAATATTTCAACGATAGATCTCAATGTGGATGAACTCGCCAAATTGATGCATATGAGCCGTCCAACACTTTACCGTAAAATCAAAGGACTCTCCGACCTCACACCCAATGAATTGATCAATATTTCACGGTTGAAAAAGGCGGCAGAACTACTCACCCAAAAAGAATATAACATCACCCAGGTATCAACGATGGTCGGTTATACCGTACAATCCAATTTTTCAAGGGACTTTCATAAGCACTATGGCATGTCGCCAAGCAGCTATATTCTTGAAAACAGCAAGTGATGAACACCAGTTCTAGTACCAGGAAGAATATTATTCCAATGGCGTAAAAACTGTTCCCGAGATGCCAAAAGAATATCGGCACTTGATAAAGAAAGAAACCGTCCCTAGGTAAAGAAAGAATCGGGGACAAATACAAGGAGCTCGAAAATCTTATTGAAAGACGCTAGCGAAGAAAAAAAACGTAGACGTAGAAGGTTTAGCCTACGTCTACGATAATGGCATGCACTTAATTCTTACGCGTTGGAACAAAGAATGCCGCCAGTAACATAAATATGCCGGCCAATAGCAAGCCATAAATGGATTGGCCATGAAAAAAATATTTGATGATCATGCCACCAAAAAATCCACATACAATCTGAGGTAGGGTAATGAAAAAATTAAATAGCCCCATATAGACCCCCATTTTACCCGTAGGTAAATGATCGCTCAAAATTGCATAGGGCATTGCCAAAATGCTTCCCCAAGCGATACCAATACCGATCATAGGAAGAATCAGTAGATTGGCATCTTTGATCAGAAATAATGAAATTAACGAAAGCCCACCAATGGAAAGCCCAAGAGCATGCGTTTTTCCACGCCCAAAATGTTTAGCTATCCGCGGAATAAACAAGGCATACAAGGCCGAGACTCCATTGTAAATGCCAAAAAGCACACCTACCCAATTGGCAGCCTCCATATAGAGATCCTGCCGATTTCCTTCCCGCAGGTAAAAAACCGAATCAGCAATAGCTGGAGTGGTATACACCCACATCATAAAAAGGGCAAACCAGGAGAAAAACTGAACCCAGCCCAACTTGCGCATGATCAATGGCATCTTACCGATATCGCTAAAGATAGAACGCAAGCCAAACTTTGGTGCCGCATCCTGTTCAATAGCAACCGTATCCGAAAAAGTCTGAAGTTCTGTAGGTGAGTACTCTTTTGTTTTGAACACAGACCATAACACCGTTAGAAGCAGGACAAAACCGCCTACATAAAAGGAGTAGATAACATTGCTCGGTACCTGCCCGGCTTCAGAAGTACCTGCTACATGAAAATACTTCGTCAACATAAAGGGAAGTAGCGAGCCAAGGACAGCGCCAATCCCGATTAAAAAGGTCTGTACCGAGAAGCCCAAACTCCGCTGACTGCTCGGCAGATTATCACCGATCAGCGCTCGAAAGGGCTCCATGGTCACATTGATGGAAGCATCCATAAACATCAATAAGCCAGCACCGATCCAAAGTGGCGCCAATAATGTTGTCAATAATGCCGCATTGGGCATTAAAAATAAAGTCAGGGTAGTTAACAGTGCCCCCACCAAAATATAAGGTCGACGCCGGCCTAGTCTATTCCAGGTTCGATCGCTATAATGACCTATAATTGGCTGTACAATCATCCCCGTGATCGGAGCAGCAAGCCAAAAAAGTGAAAGATGTTCCACATCAGCACCAAATGTCTGGAGAATACGGGAGGCGTTGCCATTTTGCAGCGCAAAACCCATTTGTATCCCCAGAAATCCAAAACTCATATTGATGACCTGGCTAATGCTTAATTCAGGTTTATTTCCCATAATAGGCTATCAAAATTTAAGACAAAATACAATTTAATTACCATTTAACCGTTATTTTCAGCAGCATAAGATAGGTTCTTTCACTGCTGAAAACTGGGGTTTATCTCAGCTGAAATACCTGTTTTTTGCTTTGCCCAGGCAGCACGAAAGCTTCGGTTACCGTCTGGATATGGACTGCAGTATCACTGACATTTTCGATCGTATAGCCATCGGCATCTACTGCAATCAGTAAAGTCGCTCCACGAAATAACACCCGGAATTTATAGCCTTCCCATTCTTTGGGCAACATCGGATCTAAATACAATTGTCCTTCCTTAATCCGCATTCCTGCAAAGCCCTCTACGATTGTCATCCAGGTACCCGCCATCGATGTAATATGTAAACCGTCTTCGGTATCGTTATTGTAATCATCCAGATCCAAACGCGAGGTGCGCAGATAGAATTCATACGCTTTTTCCGGCTTGTTCAATTTAGCCGCCAATATCGCATGTACGCAGGGAGAGAGTGAACTTTCATGCACCGTAAAAGGCTCATAGAATTCATAATGTCGAGCTAGGGTGTCCAGGTCAAATTGATCCTCAAGGAAGTAAAAACCTTGCAATACATCGGCCTGTTTGATATAACAGGAACGCAGAATCCTATCCCAACTCCAATGCTGGTTAATAGGGCGTTGAGAGGGATCAAGTTCTGCCACTGGAATCAGCTCTTTATCCAAAAAGCCATCTTGCTGCAAATACACATTGCGTTGCGCATCAAACGGATAATACATGTTATCGACAATGTGCTGCCATTTTTGTTGTTCTTCCGATGCTACGGCCAGCTTCCTTTTCAATACGTCAGCATTCCCGTCGCTCAGCTGCACCAACTTTTTTAAACAGTCCAGTGTATATTGAAGGCACCACGAAGCAATACGATTGGTATACCAGTTATTGTTTACGTTGTTTTCATACTCGTTTGGTCCCGTCACGCCCAACATAACATATTGCTGGCGATCGCCACTCCAATTGACACGCTGTGCCCAGAAACGGCTTATCGCAACCAAAACTTCCAATCCATGTGACCAGATATAATCCTGATCTCCGGTGTAACGGACATAGTTATAGATCGCAAATGCAATGGCTCCATTGCGATGAATCTCCTCAAATGTAATCTCCCATTCATTATGGCATTCCTCACCATTGATCGTCACCATGGGATAGAGTGCTGCGCCCCGATTAAAGCCGAGTTTAGCCGCATTTTCGATTGCCTTTTCCAATTGCTGATGACGATAAATCAACAAATTACGGGCAATCTTTGGTGACTGTGTTGCGAGGTAAAATGGAATACAATATGCTTCGGTATCCCAATACGTGACACCACCATATTTTTCACCTGTGAAACCTTTCGGACCAATATTGAGGCGCTCATCTTCGCCGGTATACGTCTGGTTAAGCTGGAAAATATTGTAGCGTATTGCCTGCTGCGCTGCAACATCGCCACTAATTTCAATATCACTTTCTGCCCAGATCGCTTGCCAGGCTGCTGCCTGTTGAGCCTTTAACTGCTCATAACTCAGCACATCCAATTGGCGTAGATTAGCCGAAGCAGCCTCTTTTAACTGAGCTGGCGGGTGATTCTGCGAGGTGACAATAGCAACACGCTTCTCAACACGACAAATTTGCGATTCGGCAAGATCCGTCTGATAGATCTCCGTCATACAACCCGGACTTGCGACGGTATCTTGCACTTCCACGACCGCTGTTGGACCTGCTACACTCGTTTTAAGCATGGCATAGACCTCAAAACCCGTTTTCTTGGTGCGCGCTACCACAAAGGTATTTTCACCATCCCTACCCTGCGCTTTACTTTCCCAAAATTGCTCGTCATAATTACTATCACGGTTAACGACTTCAGCATTTAACGGCGACCTGATCTCCAATGCAATTGGACCAGAAAGCGCCTGGATGTTGTACTGCAATGAAGCTGTTTCGGAAGCAAACAGATGATACATCCGGCTTGCTTCCACCTTAAGCTGTGCTCCATCGGGCATTTCCACGACAAAACTGCGGTATAAAACGCCATGCTGCATATCCAGTCGGCGTTCAAAAGATTTAACCGTAACTTTATTCAGATCGAGCACCTGCCCATTGACCAGAATATGCAGGCCTATCCAATCGATAGAATTGATGACCTTGGCGAAATATTCCGGATACCCATTTTTCCACCAACCTACACGTGTTTTGTCCGGATAATAAATACCGGCCAAATACGACCCTTGCAAGGATTTCCCGCTGAATTTTTCTTCAAAATTAGCCCTCTGCCCCATCCGACCATTACCAATAGCGAAGATACTTTCCGAAAATTCATTATGTTCGGGGCGAAATGTATCTTCGATAATTTGCCAAGGGTTATGTTTGATATATGTTTTCATCTTTTTATTGTTTTTCACTACATGATGGGAACCGAGGGCAAATAAATGATTGCCCTATTTACCGATACCATCTACATCATGCTTCCCGCTATTGAATTTCTCCTAAATTTTAAAATTTATCGACTAAGATCCCTAAATCCGCGACGACCAAATCCGCTCCCTTGAGATGTTCCTCCAGGCCTACACCTATTACCTGCATACCGGCTGCCCTTGCTGCATCTATTCCAGCCTGAGCATCTTCCAGCACCAGGCAGTGGGTCGGCTCAATCTCCAGCACCGCAGCCCCCTTAAGGAAAACTTCCGGATTGGGTTTAGAAAGCTGCACAACATTGCCATCGATCAGCGCGTCGAAATAGGTTATAATTCCAGTTTTTACAAGGATACCCATTGCATTCTTGCTGGCCGAGCCAAGTCCAATCTTAATTCCCTTTTCCTGTAGCTTTTTTAAAAGTTCCAAACTACCGGAAAGCAGGTCGTCAGGGCTCAGCTGTTCGATTAACTCCAGGTACCATTGGTTTTTAAGCACCAGTAAATCCGCTTTTTCAGCTTCGGACTTTTCCAGCCCAGCCCATTTTAAAATAAGCTCCAGCGATTCAATCCGGCTGACACCTTTCAGCTGTTCGTTGTCAACAATGGAAAACGAATAGCCCAAGTTTTCGGCCAATCTATGCCAAGCTTGAAAATGATAGATTGCCGTATCCACCAACACACCGTCCAAATCAAATATTACGGCTTTTACTGTAGTATAATTAATCATTGAAAAATGAATTCTATAGAATTTTAAATTGTATTAAAACTTAAGCTCCAGCACTTTAGTCTCATAAGCTTCCAATTTCAAGGTATTGTCAGCTGGAGTGGTTTCCTTTTTTTGGATAATATCTACATAGGATTTCACCTTGCTGTTTCTCTCCTTAAAACGATCCAGTTTGATCTCTTTCGCCGAATCGTTGCAATTCATTACGACCATAACCGTCTCTTGTTCATTGTAGCGGAAATACACATACACGCCATCTTCGGGCACATACTGCATCGTTTTACCAGTTTGTAATACAGCATGTTGTTTACGATAATTGGCTAGCGTTTGAACAAAAGTCCACATATCCTGCTCTGCCTTAGTCCTCCCGTCTGCGGTAAACTTATTCAGTTTGTCACCCGCGAAACCACCTTGAAAGTCTTCCCGTAGCAAGCCATCTGGATTGGAGAAATTCTTCATCAGAATTTCCGCTCCATAGTATAATTGTGGGATGCCCCTTGTTGTCATAAGCCAAGCCATTGCCGATTTATATTTCTGCATATTTTCACCGACAACGGAGAAAAAACGATCTTTATCATGGTTATCCAAAAAAAGCACATTTTGCTCGGGATGTGGGTACAGAAAGTCAGAAGCGAGGGTTGAATACAATTTGTTCGCTCCGGCGGTCCACTCAGTCTTTTGGTTGAGTGCATCACCTATGGCATAATTAAGCTGAAAATCCGTGACACCCATCAGCTTGGAATCGACCTCCTGGCCAACTCGTTTTCCGCCCAGAAAATAGGCCTGGTTCCCTACACCATGTACCCATGTTTCACCAAAAAAGGTGAATTTTGGATACTCCTGCAGAATGCGATCTGTCCATTTGGCCATAAAATCCAGATCATTGTACGGATAGGTATCAATTCGGAATCCATCTATTGCTGCGGTCTCGATCCACCAGATATGGCTTTGGGTCAAATAATTTTGAACGTATGGGTTTTGTTCGTTCATATCGGGCATTGTGGGAACAAACCAGCCTTTGACCATTTTCTTTTTGTCGTCTGCAGAGGCATAAGGATCAAAAACTGTCTGGTCTTTGTAAGATGTCTGTGTATAGGTAGGCCATTCATTGAGCCAGTCGGCCATCGGCTTGTCTTTCACCGTCCAATGATAACTTCCGATATGATTGGGCACCACATCAAAAATCAATTTCATCTGACGTTTATGCAGCTGTTCACCCAATTGGACATAGGTATCGTTGCTACCAAAACGGGGATCAATATGATAGGTTTCGGTGTTGGCATAACCATGATATGAAGCCTGCGGCATGTCATTGGTCAACACAGGAGTCAACCACAAGGATGTCACCCCAAGATCTTGTAGGTAATCCAGCTTTCCGATAATACCTTCCAGATCACCGCCATGACGCAGATACATCGAGTCTCGGTTTAAACTCATATCCAACATACCTTTCACCTGATCATTTTCTCTATTTCCATTGGCAAAACGGTCCGGCATGATGAGGTAGATTAAATCGGCACTATTAACCCCTTGAGCTTTTACTTTTTGGTCTCTTTGTTTTAACTCATAGCGATAGCTCAGTTTTTTCTTTCCCTGACGAAAGGTAAAAGTCGACCAACCAGGTTGAGCCGCAGCAGCAACCTTGACATCCAAAAATAGATAGTTAGGATTTTCTACACGATTGATTTTGACTAGTTCGATGTTCTTATCTTCGATCTGAACTTCACTTTTTCCTATCTCAGGTCCATAAACCACAAGTTGTAGCGTCGGATTTTCCATTCCGACCCACCAGTTTAAGGGTTCGACACGTTGAATGGATTGCCCCATCAAGGGGCTCCATCCAAGCACAGTTAGCGCCACCAATAGGGTGGTGATCTTCATATTTCTTTTTAACATAATCTGCTATTTCTTCGTCAACGTATAAGTATTTGCATTGAAATCCACGACAATATCATAGGTACCGGCATTGGCAACGGCGATATTTGCACCGCCAGCAGCCAAGGTGCCATTAGTCCCGCCAAAATTGGTTCCCCAATCGTGGTTTTTACGGAATTTGATCTCGCCTGCAGTCAAGCTCACTGTGAGCTTCCATACCTGATTGGCATTGTCGAATTTCATATCCGTATCGGCATCCCAGCCCTTAGGCGTGGCGCTACCAATAATGCCCCAATTGTGATCTTTAAATGAAATGGTATTTGCCGTCGTATTGACTTCTATTTCCAGATTTCCTGCACGGGGAGCTTTTATATTTCCACCGCCATTAAAAGCGAGTTTACCATCTGCAGTCTGTCCATAGGAATTTGCCCAATTGCGCTCAGGAGTCAGTTTAAAGGTCAATTTTTCTTCTGGAAAATTGATGATACCGGTATAGATCCCATTACTCGTCGGCGAAATCAACGATTCAGCATTGGCTTCAACCCAGTCCTCATAAGCCCCTATGGCATATAAATAACTTGTTGAAGCGAAGGGGATCGCCTTCAGACCAGCTAAAGCAGAATACACCACCGTAATTTTAGCGTTGATACTTGACTTTATGCGCACGTCAAATTCAGAAGTGGTCCCTGTTGACACACCCAAAGCAAGTAAATAGCTATTCAGCTCATAACCCGTAAAACCTACGGTGCTCCGACCACTAGGAATAACCACTTCCTTTACAGTTTTAAAATTGTCACCTTTAAGCCCAAACTGAAGGACATTGGTCACTGCAGCCTGAAAACCAAAGTCAGGCTGAATCATATTGAGGTGCAGTACCGTATCCTCTGCGTTATCTTTTGACAAGGTTACATTCGTTTTATCGAGGCTTAAAGTCGCCGGCTTTATGTCCTCCCCGCTAGCCAATATAGCGCGCGTCTCGTCTTTTTTACAACTTTGGAACGCCACGATAAATAGCAGCATGATTCCGATATAGTGTCTAATTTTCATCTGTTTAATTTTTGTTTTCAATAGCTGATGAAAGCCCGGGTAACTGACCATTCGCCAATGCGTCGAACAATAGATATTGCCCGGTTTCATCTGTCAACAATTGTCTTATTACAGGTAAGGCTACATTGACCGGAAGAGACTCGCCGTCTTCCTGTCCGATGCTGATTAATTATAGCCTGGATTCTGTACAAGATTGGAGTTCGCAATAATATCCGAAGCAGGAAGTGGGAACAGCGTCCTATACCCGGCAACTGCCTGACCTGCAAGCACACCACCTTTAAAAGGCCAGAGGTAATTATCACCCGTAAATTTGCCATAGCGGATTAAATCCGAACGTCTAAATCCTTCCCAGTATAATTCTTTCACACGCTCATTGAGAATATCATCCAAAGAAAGATTCATTAAGTTCCCACTGTTGTTTCCATAGGCACGTACACGCAGTTTATTGACATAGTCCAGCGCCTTGGCCAAGCTTCCGCCAGAGCCGCCACGCAATGTCGCCTCAGCATAGATCAAGTTCATCTCTGCCAGACGGATCAACGGGAAATCCACCGAAGCAACGAAACCTTCAGCTGCCGGAGGAGCAGTTTTTCCGTCCTTGTTCACATTGCGGAATTTGGTAACCGCCAGTCCTTGCTTATAGACGGCGATATCTTCAATTTTAACGCTCGTATTTAAGTGAAACATTGCCCTCTTGTCCGTTGCTCCGCTGTAGTCTCCGAAAATCGTTGCGATATTATCGCGTGTCCGATTTCCGGCCCAACCGCCGCCCGGTACACCAAATGAAGTGGGATCCATCGTTGCATCAATAGCTGCATTGATCAGATAAGTTGTACCACCCTTGCTCTGTGTTTTGGTTCCATCATAAGGTAGATAGAAAATAAATTCGGGGTTGTTCACATCATTATCCGCGTAAAAGAGCTCCCGATAATTTGTCCCCAAACTATAGCTCGAGTTCAGTACTTTTTCTGCGTATGTAATCGCTTCGGTATATTTCTTATTACCGGCACCCAGGTAAACTTCAGCGTTGAGGTATAAACGAGCCAACAGCCCCCATGCCGCAACTTGATCGACACGACCATATACATTCTGTTTGGCACCTTTTAGCTGGCCTGCAACTTCCAACAGCTCTTTCTCTACATACGCAAAAAGTTCAGGTCGTTTGATCTGAGGCGGCGATACTTTTCCGACAGGAGTTTCTTCGGTTACAAATGGTGGATTTCCAAACAAATCAAGCAGCACCCAATAATTATAAGCACGTAAGAATCTTGCTTCGGCACGATAATAAGCGATTTCTTTTTTATCGGCATCTGAAATACCGCGTTCGGCCAATTTAGCATCTGTACTTTCTCTTAAAAATTCATTGACAAGTGTGGCACTATAGACACAGCGGGTATAAAGACCACGGAGCATGGGATTGCTATCGTCAAAATCGAGGTAATCCAGTCCGCTAATCCCCGAATCATTGAGCCAGGCACAGGCGGCCTCATCGGTTGTAAGTTCCTGTGCGTTCCAAAAGAGGCGTAAAAAATCCGATGTACCGGCATCCAATCCTCCCAGATCAGAGTTATTCGGCCCCGATGTACTGGTTAAGGTCAATGATCCATATAATCTTGCGAAAGAGGAGGTATAGCCTTTAAAATCACTGTAGGCTACATCTGCAGTTACGTCGTTGGTCGGTTTTAGATCCAAATCCTTATGGCAGCTGCTCAGTGCTATAGCCAGCAAGCATACACCTATATATTTATTTAATTTTTTCATTGTTATATCGTTTAAAAACTCACATTTACACCCAATACATAAGTCCTTGGCCTCGGATAAAAGCGATCGTCTATACCGTTAGATATCTCTGGGTCAACACCTTTATAATTGGTGATCGTAAATACATTTTGTACAGTTGCAGAAATCGACATTGAAGCGTTACTATTCCGGATAAATTTTCCAAGGTTATAACTTAGGTTAACATTATCCATTTTCAAAAACGAAGCGTTCTTAATGTAGTAATCACTTCGGAGCTGTTTGAGCAGAAAATTGGTATTTAAAAAATCTACCGGCGCATTATTAATCACCAGAACGGCCTGATCGTTGATATTAGCTCCACTTCCCAAATTAGAGGAAACATTGTCGTAGACATAATTATCCAAATTTGCGCGCAATACCGTTGTTGCCGACCATTTTTTATAGCTGTATGCCGCCGTAAAACCCAAAAGATATTTCGGTAACGGTGATTTATACAGATAGCGATCGTTATCGCTGATAACGCCATCTCCATTACGGTCAACATAGACACCTTCGACAGGATGCCCCTGTTCATCATATACCTGTTGGAAAACATTGAAACTGTTTGGCATGAAATTAACCTTATGCGCCTGGATATTTCCGCCTGTTCCACCACGGATACCACCGGTCTCTACAATAAAGTTCGGATCATCACTCTGTGTCAGATTGGTTACTTTACTCTTATTATAAGTTAGGTTAAAACCGATGTCCAAGGTCGAATTATCCGTTCTTAGCGGGACGAAGTGTACATTAAACTCCAGCCCCTCGTTTTCCATGTTACCCACGTTGGTCAATAGGAAATTGCTAAAGTTAGAGCCTACAGGAACGGGAATCGTGCTGAGCAGGTCTTTGGTCTTTTTCGAGTAATAATCCACGCTACCATAGACCCGATTGTTGCTAAAGCCAAAATCAACTCCGGCATTATAGGTTGTTGTATTTTCCCAACGAATGTCTTTATCGTAGGCCACAGGTGAATTTAAATAGTAGTATTCATCACCAAAGCGATACATCGACTCGTTGCCGCTGATGGTATAATTAGGCAAATAAGAGTAGTTGGCGATGCCATCTTGCTGCCCGGTTTTTCCATAACTTAAACGGAGCTTCAGTTCGGACACTGCAGCTATATCTTTTAAAAAGCCTTCATTTTTGGCGCGCCAGGTGAATCCTACAGAAGGAAAATATCCCCAACGGTTATCAGGACTAAAACGGGAAGAACCATCCGACCGCAAGGTTCCCGACAGAACATACCGGTTGTCATAGGTATAAATCAGACGCCCATAATAAGAGATCAACAGATTTTCGGGTTTATCAAAAGGTCGCGTTGGCTCATTTAGGATCTTATCACCTTCCGCATTTGTACGGTTAAAATTATAAACCTTACTGCTATTTTTATAGTAGCCATAGCCCAACGTCGCGTCTATCGTACTTTTGATTGTAGGTAATTCCTTATCATACTTTAAATAAAACTCCAGCGTTTTATTGTTGATATCGGTTTTATATTGGGTTCTTTCACCCCCTTCATTAAAATTACGTGCAGCTATCGCTGGTGTAAATGTGTTCCCTTTCGAACGCGCCAGATCGTATCCAACGTTTAAGTTGGCATGCAGCTCCGGCAGGAAATGAAAACTATAATCCACCTTTGCATTTCCAATACTTCTAAACACATCGCCATTATCTTTGCGTAAATCCAACAAGGCTAAAGGATTTCGTGGTGCATTGGGATTAGGTTTCCCCCCTTGAATCCACTCATAATACCCGCCAAAACTATTTTTATCATCCACATAGACAGGTTGGGTCGGGTCGAACTGAATGGCTGCTCCGATTGCGTCTTGTGTCGCAAATTTCGATTTTGACCAGGTACCACGGACATTTACATCCAATGAAAGATGATTGTCCAGAAATTTAGGCGTTAATGCCAATGCAGCAGTAGTTCGTTTTAAGTTATCATTTTTCAATACCCCATCCTGGTTCATATAGCCCGCAGATATACGGTAAGGCATATTGCCCGCTTTGGAAGCAATATTAACGTTATTATCCGTTGTAAATGCATTGCCATAAATCACATCCTGCCAGTCGCTATTTGCTGTTCCCAACAACTTTTTCATGGCATCACTACCATTTGTATTGACATAATCGCGGATTTGATCGGCGTTGAGCAACTTTACTTTATTGGCTACGGTAGCCAATGAATTCTGTGTAGAGAAGTTGATTTGTGTTCCTGAGCGACTGCCTTTTTTTGTCGTGATCAAAATAACCCCATTCGACGCCCGCGAACCATAAATGGCTGTTGCATTGGCATCTTTCAAAATTGTAAATGTCTCGATATCATTTGGGTTAATCAAACTTAATGGGTTAGCTACCCCGGATACAGAACCACCTGCCAATGGAATTCCATCTACGACAATTAACGGATCGTTACTGGCATTCAATGAAGCTCCGGTACGGATACGGATGGTGCTTCCTGCGCCCGGCTGCCCCCCACTTGTTGTAATCTGTACGCCCGGAACTTTCCCCATAATGAGTTGCTCTGGCGAAGAGATCTGTCCTTTTTGAAAATCTTTTGCAGATACTGTGCTGATTGAACCCGTCAGGTCACTTTTCTTTTGTGTACCATAACCAATCACAACAACCTCTTCCAGTGTACTGCTATTGGATTTAAGGTAAAGGTTTAACGGATTCTGTCCATCGTTGACCTGGATCAAGGTATCCAGGGGCGCGTATCCGACCATACTTACTTTCAGACGTAATTTCCCTGTTTGTAGTCTATCCAAGCTAAAATCCCCATTCGCATTGGTAGACAGTGATTTTTGAATATCCTCGAAGCGCAGTGTAGCACCGACCAAGGAACTCCCCTTCTGGTCCATTACTCGCCCTTTTAGCGTTGCCTGTTGCGCGAATGCCGAAGCACTTACACCGAGTAGCATGCTCAGAGCCCAAAATGGACGTGATAGCTGTTTGTTCATAAAATAACTGTTTATTTATTTATTTAGTTTTGTTTTGCTTATTAATTGGTACTGCCCAGGTAGGAGACTCAATTTTGACTGGCCTGACCAATTGAGCTCTTTTCCCGTAAAATTATCGACCCACTGCCCCTGCAACGCTGCCGGCAAGGCAAAGTCCACACTTTCTACCCCAAAATTGCCAAGTACCCCTACTTGTTGTCCCTCCTTTTCGAGAACAAAATATTTAACGGCATCTTTCATAGCCGATGTGATAATCGTCCCGTTTTGGAAAATGCTATTTTTGGTTTTGAAACGTGTAAGTTTGGCATAGGTCTCAAAGAGCTTTTTGCGATCATTTTGTTGTAGATAGCTCCACAACAATGGTTTTTCGCCTGTGCGCCCATTTTCATCGATAGATACATCATAACCGTATTCACCAAACTGCCAGATCATCTTAGGTCCAGGCGAAGCCAATAAAAACACGGCGGCCTGTTCCATACGTTTTAATGCCGTACTGAGGTTCTTGACGTTATAGCTACCTGATGAATTGCCGTAATTCAGGCATTTGAACAGCAGCCGCTGTTCGTCATGGCTTTCCATATAAGACACAAACGAAGGTTGTGTCATGCCATGGCCCGAAGGGAATAATCTGCCTAAATCCGAGCCGTTGTTGGCATTCCAGCCCATTGCCGCCTCATTGAAGACCGCATTCATGTTGTTCCATAGCAACATCCCCGATTGCGCAAGTTCGGCCTCTTCCTGATCTCCGCCAAGATGTTCGAGAATAATATAACACGAGGGATCGATGCTGCGAATATGCTGCTGGTATTGCTTCAAGATAGCCACACGTGACGCATCGTAAGCATTCCATGCACTTAAATCACTTTCTGAGGTACCCGAATTTTTCTGTGTAAACCCTTTAGACAAGTCAAATCGGAACCCATCAATCTTGTACTCCTGCATCCAATAGGTCAAAACATCCTTAACAAAAGTCTGTGTATAGCTACTTTCGTGGTTAAAGTCAAAGCCAACATTGAACGGATGCTTGGCTACTGTATTGAACCAAGGACTATTGCTCGCAACGTTGCCCTGCTCAAAATAAAGCTGTACTAGCGGGGACTGACCAAAAGCATGATTAAAAACAACATCCAAAATCACGGCAATACCATTTTCATGACAAGCATCTACGTAGGCTTTCAAGTCGTTTTTTAAGCCGTAATATTTATCCAAAGCGCGGTGGAAAGAAGGATTATAACCCCAGGTCGAATTCCCCTCCGATTCCTGTACAGGCATAAGCTCTACCGCATTTACACCCAGCCTTTTTAAATAAGACAAAGAGTCTTGCAATGTGGTATATTGATGTTGTTTGACAAAATCACGGACCAAGAGTTCGTAAATAACTAAATCACCTTGAGCTGGCTTATTAAATAGCGTGGTTTTCCATGAGTAAGACTTGGCTGGGAGATCCAATACGCCAACCACTCCCTGCGCAGCAGCGGGATAAGCGGGTACAGCCGCCGCGGTCAGTCCGAGTACGGCATCGTTTTGCGGATCAAGAATCAGCTCAGCATAGGGGTCTGCGATATTCAGCTGACCGTCCACCAAAAACTGATAAGTCTGTTTTTTAGAGAAATCCAGATTCGATACGGTAACCCACCAGGTTTTGCCATCTGGTGTCTGGCTCATCGCATAGGCCGGTAACGCTTTATAGTTATTAAAATCGCCCAAGACATACACACTCGTTTTTAATGGTGCTGTGAGCGCAAAACTGACCTCTCCTTTTTCTCTGTTTATGGTTGTTCCGTTTGGATTGATGCCGATCGGGAGTGCGGCGATGGTAGGTTTTGATTGCACAAATAACTGTGCTTTACTGAAATATATTTTGCCCCCAGCCTCAAGACGTGCTTCAAGCTCGTGCAGGCCATTGCTCTGTAGGCTGAGCGATTTTTCTAATGACGGTACCGCAGAAGATTCAGCAAGCAATAAACCATTATCCCAGATACTGATTTTCCCGGACTGCGTTGCCTGTACTTTTAGCTTCAGATTATCTCCAACAGTGTACATCTGTTCCAGGGTAATTGGATCTGTGGGTTGCAGCGTAGGCGAAACAAAACGAATGGCCTGTGTATTGCTCGTTACAAGAGGAAGAAATAGATCTGAATTATTTTTGTTTCGTTGGACCAGCGACCCATCTCCATTGCGGACTAAAAGTGCCATCTGACCAAATTCTCCGCCATTAGTCAGGTTAAAAAATTTGGAGGGGGTAAATGTGAATGAATATAAACCAGCAGAAACAAATTTAAGTTTATAAGCATTGTCATTCTTTGACCAATCTGTTGCTACATGTTGCCAGCTGCCCCCATTGACAGGAATCAATCCGGCGTGTAGGTAAAGGTCGGTAGTGCTACCTTTTAAAGCCGCATTTCCTTTCGAAAGATCAAATTGCAAGGTGATTTCCTGATCCCAATAAATAAATGGGGCGGAAAGATTGAGCAAACCAGAACCCTGCTGTTCAATAACAGGAGGTTGCTCGACATCCACGATATCTTTCTTATTTGCACATGATGATAATAGGACAATCACCCAGAGATACCCTATTAAACGAGAGATATGCTTCCCCATCGATAATTAGCTTTACTTGGAATCTGAAATTGGGAACGTTCCCGAAATCAAGGTAAAAAGAAATCGCTTGTGGCGATTTGCTGGATTTCCCTATCCAATATTTTATACAAATTGATTATTTAAATACTTTCGGGAATGTTCCCGAAAGTATTCAAAGCTAAATAATGGGATTACAAAAAACAAATATTTTTTTCTTATTTCAGGCTAGATTTTTGAAAAATAAGCTTGGAATCAAGGTAAACCGAATTAGCAAACTTACTATTTTCAGGGTCTTCCATCTTATCCAATAGGTATTTTGTTACTAATTGGCCCATTTCATAAGCTGGTTGTTTCACTACGCTCAGTGCCGGGTCAATCAGATCGGCGATATCCAAACAAGAAAAACAAATGATTTTAAGATCTTCAGGAATCCGAATTGCAAGCTGCTTGGCAACCCGTATACTCGAAATAGCAAGACGCTCTACCGAAGCAAATATGGCATCGGGTTTCTCCTGCTCGATCAAGTCGGCAATATCTTTCATATTCTGATCAGCATCATTCACCGTATCCAAAATAAGCGCTGGTCTGATCGGAATTCCCACTTCCTGCAGCGCCTTTTCGTAGCCATCTTTACGCACCTTACCAATGGAGACATTCGGATTGATTGCAAGATAAGCGATCCGTTTACAGGCATTATCGATCAGGTGTTTGGTTGCCAGGTAAGCCGAATCAAAGTCATTACCCGTAATGTAGCCCCCCTTCCAATCGTCATAAGCACGGTCAAAAAACATGACCGGAATGCCGCGCTCTGCCAAAAGTTGTAAATGCGAATGGTCTTTACCCTCACCCGAAGCCGAAATGATAACGCCATCCACTCGTCCATTGGCCAGTGAACGTACGATTGAGGCTTCATTTTGCACCTGATGATCCGTCACATAAATCAAGGTATGATAGCCCTTGGAGCGCGCCACAGCCTCAATTCCTTTGATGGCCTGCGAGAAAAACTTATTGCCAAATTCGGGAATAATAATCGCAATGGTCAGACTTTTATTTGCCTTTAGACTACTCGCATAAACATTCGGCGAAAAACCGATTTCTTCGGCCATAGCCAAAATCCGAGCTTTTGTCGCTGGATTAATGTCCACGTTATCCCGAAATGCACGGGAAACGGTCGATTTTGATAAGCCGAGTTTTTTGGCCAGATCTATTATTGTTAATTGCGACATATCAAGAGTCCCTTTGTTGTTCGAATGTAATAATTGCTGGATACAAATAAAGCAATTATCTGTCCAGAATAGCAAATTTTCTTTTTGTCCTCTTTGTTTTAAATCAGCAGGCCATGTTTTTTTTATCTCCCGATAAGAAAAGCGATCTAGTGATCAAATCCTGTAAAAGATCATTCCAATATGCTTGCTTTCATCCGCTTTCTGTTAACAGAAAAACTTGTTTTATATGGCCTTTTGTGTCTACAGCGCTAATGCTGTCTTCGGGTTGTCTTCGTATTGTGTTCGTACCACCTTCGGATGTGGAGAGTCTTGCTACGGCTATTGATCGAAAGTTGACCAAGTAATTCCTGTTCAGGGTCTGGTCAATATCTGTTCAGCACCTGTACAATATCTGTATCCCATCCGAATAAGGTACGAAGCAGGTACGAATCTTTCCCCACTATTTGATCAAAAAATTGTGAGCAGGTGCTTAACAGGCTTAGCGTATTTTGCTAAGCCTGTCTACAATTAATCGCCCATTTTCTTTATTAGAACTTTCTAAAATCCCATTCCCCGCGATAAGGGCGACTGCGCATGAGATTAGCATAGTCATTGTCGAACTGTTCTTTTTGTGGATTCCATTTTAAATCCTTTTGAAGTTCATACGCAATATTGATGGCATTGCACACTGAGCTCGTCCGGTGACCTATTTCAACATCACAGATAGGCTTACTTCTTTTTTTGATCGCATCAACCCAGTCCTGATAGTGATTATCACTATAATACAAACGACGATCAGAAGCAGTCAGTTTAAGATTTGCCAAATTTTCCGGGTTCGATCGGATAAATTCCCGGCTTACTTCAATCTTACCTTTTTCACCGATAAATTGGATCGCATTATGTACTCCCCACTGCACATGGTTTACGCGAACGCCATTGGCATAGCTAAACGAGAGCCCGCTATTGCTGTTGGCCTCCTTGGGTGGATTAAACTGAACAGGGCCCGATTCATCCATACCCAAGGCCCATTGCACGATGTCAAACATATGTGCACCCCAATCGGTGATGTAACCGCCACCAAAATCGCGGTAACCACGCCACCAAGCCCATTTATCGTCCTCTAAAGGTGGGCTTAATATCGGATTATAACCCCGATACGGTGAAGGTCCTACCCACATATCCCAATCGAGATAATCGGGGGCTGGCATGGAGGGAAGGTCACATTGTTTGACCGGTTCGCCCACAGAAACATTGATTTCCTCGATTTTGCCGATATAGCCATTGAGAACCAGTTCTGCTGCCTGTCTAAAATTATAGGAAGAACGCTGCATGCTACCCGTCTGAAATACACGTTTATATTTTCGGGTTGCATCGACCATGGCACGACCTTCGGCAATGGTCAATGCAAGGGGTTTCTCACAATAAATATCTTTGCCAGCTTTAGCCGCATCAACTGCAATCTGCGCATGCCAATGATCGGGTGTAGCAATGACAACAGCATCAATATCTTTCCGATCCAATAGTTCCCGATAATGATGATAGGCCTTGATGTCGGTCTGTGCTTTTGACAATTCCGTTTGTTTTTTCGTTGTCGCAGCAATAAATGCTGCCAACTTATTACGGTCTACATCACAGGCAGCCAGACTTGCAATTTCCTTGCAGCGATTGAGGCCATTCATCAAGGTATAGGATTGTTTTCCGACACCAATAAATCCAAGATTGATACGATCACTTGGCGCAAGAAATCCATTGCCTCCCAACACAACGCGCGGGACAATTGTAAAAGCCAAAGAGGATACAATTCCCTTGGCTATAAATTCTCTTCTTTTCATTCTTTATGGATAGTTTATTTTTCTGCTCGTCTTTATTGGTACTTCCTCAGTCCTTGACGGCAAAATGGTTTATGTATGGATGATTTGTTCAGTTTTTCTTCTAAAAAGTTTATTCTTGAATCGGCACCAAAGTAATCGAAGCAATCTCTGGCAAAGTATCACCTTCGATGGCTGTAGCCTGCAAAATCACCTTGGTACTAGGCTCACCAATTACTTGCTGGGATACCTCAATGTTCCCCATAGCCACCTCCTTAAATTTAGCTTCCTTTTCAGCTACGAATGTCCATGGGAGCTGCTGTCCGAGTATCGAGAGTACAATTTTTCCGTGCTGATTGCTATTCGCCAGATAATTGACGAGCACACGATACTTCCCTGGTTTTTGAATTTTGATATCCCAAAAAACTTTATCCGCAAGGTCTTTCCATTGACCAATGGCGTTCGGGCGGTTTGGATCATGGGTATGTGCACCAATAATTTTTAATCCCTTTCCTTCCTGTAATTTTGCATTATTTGCGTTCATCACGATGCGTCCATCTGCCTGTGTTTGGGTCAGGCTTTCCTCAACAATTGGTTTTCCCTGGATTTCGACCACAATAACCTTCGGTCCCTTCTTACTGTCGAAGATATCAACAGGAATTGCTGGTCTTCCGTTTTCTAAAGTGGATTTTAACTTCATTGTAGGTGAAGCTAGGGCGTAGACAGCCGTCACTTTATTTTTGATGGGCAGATTTATTTTTCCATCGGCCGGACGATCAAAAACATGCAGATACAGCTTCCCATTTTTTTGGGTACAATACCCCCAATCCAAGGCCTGAAAAGGGCTCGCGGTGGTACCGTAAATAGATTCGCCATTGACCTTCATCCAATCCCCGATTTGCTCCATAATCCGCACCGCAGGTTCAGGAATGGCTCCGTCACCATCGGGTCCAACATTTAACAGGAAATTGCCCCCTTTACTCACCGTTTCCACAAATAATTGCATGATCTTGGGAAAACTTTTCCAATTTTGATCATGGGCGCTATAGCCATAACTTTCATTCATAGTATGGCTTACCTCCCAGTACATGCCCGGCAAACCTGTTGGTGGAATATATTTTTCGGGAGTTCCGATATCTCCGTTCTTATTTTCGAGTCCGTTCCAAAATCGATTATTGATAATAATATTGGGCTGCCATTTGATCAGATCTGTCAAGATATGCTTTGTGCCCCAGGCTTCTCCCTCCTGCTGTTTACTGCTGAAATCGGGCCACAGCATGTCCAGCCGCCCGTAATTTTGTGCAAGTTCTTTAATTTGGCCATAGAGATAGGCTTTGTAACGTTCATGATCTGGCTGATGCTTATCCACATTCGGGTTCAGCTGAAAGGCCTCATAAGAATCGGGATGTTGCCAATCCAGGAGCGAATAATAAGCTCCTACTTTCATTCCCTCCTGACGGAAAGCATCCATAATTTCGCGGTAAAGATCTCTTCCTTTCGGCGATAAATTTGCCGTACCCGTAACATCATTTTTCAAGGCATAAGGCTGTTGGCTATTGAACAGGCTAAAGCCTTCGTGGTGTCGAGAAGTCAGCACCATATACTTCATTCCAGTTTTTTTTGCAAGGCGTGCCCAGGATTGTGGATCAAAAGAACCTAAAGTAAATTTTGGTTTCAGTACCCCAGCATAGTGCTTACTGGGAATTTTCCCCCAGGTTTGTATCCATTCGGCATAATGCTGTGGATATTGTTTCCCTTCAAAAGAACCACCTGCTGCACTGTACAATCCCCAATGGATAAACAGTCCAAAACGGGCCTCTTTAAACCATTCCATACGTTTATCTTGCGTCTCCTGCCAACCTGCAACACCTTCATACGGTGGCGATTTGGTCTGTGAAATAGCAACATCGGTCATGCACAGCAACATTCCCACTGCTGCTGCACACTTCCACTTAAAAAAATTGATTTTCATCATGATATAGATTTATACATAAAAGTTCATTTATTCGGATTACAAGCTATCACCGATCAGAAACCCAACGCTTGAATTTCATCTTGAATAGCATCATATGCTTTGCTTGTATCTTCTATTGGAATTCCCTTGGATAGTCCAGGTCGTTTATGACCTGTATAGGTTAGCCATGCGTCTTTCATCATCGTCTGCCTTTGCAAAACAAGCGTATATAACTGG
Organism: Sphingobacterium sp. UBA5639; assembly: GCF_002421245.1. Classification (NCBI taxonomy): domain Bacteria; kingdom Pseudomonadati; phylum Bacteroidota; class Sphingobacteriia; order Sphingobacteriales; family Sphingobacteriaceae; genus Sphingobacterium; species Sphingobacterium sp. UBA5639. The sequence goes on along the minus strand of NZ_DIJR01000019.1, from coordinate 292,848 downwards.
CGAAGTTTTGGCTGACTGTTCAAATTGTCATCCCATGCGCTTTCAATCGGGAAATCAGGCATCAAGTGCTGTACAATTTCCTTTGCCATTAGCCAATGCCCGAACTCTCCAGGGTGCACTCCATCCGCGGCCAGCTTAAACTGAGCATCTTTCTCGATTCTAGCTTCCAAGTAGCGACGCATGGGAAAATGCAGATCTATGACTTCCCAGGACTGCATTTTGGCATAGTCGATAAGCCATTCGGCATAGCGATCTAATACTTTATTGTAGCCATTGAGCCGAAGCTGCGGATCATCATGTACTGGAGGTGTCATCCATAGGATGCGTTTGACGCCCTGATCGACCAAACGTTTGTGCAGACGGATAATTCCATTTTTATAGGCTTCAAAACGGATAGCATCAAAAGGGAGGTAAATGCCGTCATTCATGCCATAACAGACGAAAACCACTTCAGGTTTGATTTTATCAAGCACATTGTCCAGTCGATCAAATAGACAGGGGCGTGGAAATTTTCCATCGGCATGATTCGGTTCACTGAGTCCAGAAACGGTCTCACTTGGTAACCCCGAATTAATAAACTGAGGTTTCCTTTTCGGGTGACTGCTCAGGAATAGACTTTCGGTCATGGCGACATATTGCCCCGCGTAAGTAATACTATTGCCTAAAAAAAGCACTTTTTGTCCATCACTCAAACTAAAGTCCTTAACATGACTTTGCCCCTTTACTTGCCTAGACAAAAGGCCTAAGCACAATAGCAATACAAAAAAACGAAGTTCGTTTCTACGAAATGATAAATTTAACATTGTGTAATATTGGATCAGTTGGACAAGTACCAAACCTTACATATCTCATTGGTTTAGGTTGATACCAATATGCGCAAAAGACTTATTAGATAACTATTGAGCGCTGTCCATAATTGATTATTTTGGTCATTAAATTAATCAATAAGCACATGAATTCAAATTAAATTACTGAAAGACAGAAGATTGTTACATTTACATCTTCTATTAGTTAGTTAAGAACTCTTGTTGATAACAAAAGGGCTGTCCAAAGGGCAAAAAAAAGCCTGTCCAACCAAGTCGGACAGGCTTATATTCTTAAGCAATTAAGTCTTATTGCATATTGAATTTGGAGATACTCAGTTCTTTAAACTCCAACTTTTTATCGCCCACGATACGCAGCTTGGTTATTGGCGTTTTTGGAAAAAATAAACCAGTCATTACCGTTAGCCCCTCGTCTGCAAAAAGTTCCACAGAGCTCACATCAACATACAAACTGAAAGAAAGTGCTCCCTTATTTAGCAGCCTTTGTGCCAAAGCCGTCTTTGGAAATTCTCCATTAAAAGACACTTCACCGGACTTAGAACGATCGATATAATAGGCATTTTGGTCTTCACGATAACCAATAACCAATTCGTCACCAGATTCATTCGATAAGATGACTTTAAAAGCCTGCCGTTTCAAATCTTTAAGGTCCAAACGGTACGCTTGTGGGAGATGTTGCTCGAACGAAACTTCCTTCGTTCCACCGCCATGGTATTTTTTTAGCGGACGAAATGCGGTTTCAATTTCTTTGGGAACAGTACTCGCAACGTAGAACGACTGTCCAACTTTTCCTAAAGATAAAACACGAGGTATGGTTGAGGAAGAACGCCATTTTGTGGTAGGAACCACATTGGCATATTGCCAGTTGCTCATCCAGCCAATCATCAGGTGCCTATCCCTTAGGTTACTCCAGGTTACTCCGGCATAGTTATCGGGTCCCCAATCCAACCATTTTATTTTAGTATCCGCTGTTCGGAACTGATGCCCATCAAAGTCACCCACAAAATATTGTGTTACGGAACCACCGTTGGGCCCACCTGGATTGATACTGACCAACAAGACCCACTTTGTAACTCCTTTGTAGTCCATGGGAATAAGATCGGGGCATTCCCAGACGCCTCCATGGGCTCCCACCTCTTTACCAAACTCACTTTCCTTCTGCCATGTTTTCAAATCTTTGGAAGAATAGAAAGTAATACAATCTTTTGTAGCTAAGGTCATAATCCAACGTTGGCTATGCGCATGCCACATCACCTTTGGATCCCTGAAATCCCATATGCCAGGGTTTGGTAATACTGGATTGCCTTTATATTTTGTCCAGGTAAGACCCTTATCTAAACTATAAGCCAAACTTTGATTTTGATGCAATCCCGTTTTCCGATCCTCTTCCTGATGATTGTGATGGGTAAAAATGGCGACCATAGCATCTTTCCCAAAACCTGCGGTGTTGTCTTTATCGATCACAGCGCTACCTGAGAAAATAGTTCCCAAACTGTCGGGGTACAATGCGATCTTCTGCTCGTCCCAATGGATCAAATCTTTACTGATCGCATGGCCCCAATGCATTGGTCCCCAAACGGGCTTTTCGGGATTATGCTGAAAAAAAAGATGGTAATTACCGTTCAAATAGACCAGCCCATTGGGGTCGTTCATCCAGCCCTGCTGTGGAGTAAAATGGTAAAGTGGGCGATATTTTTCTTCAGCATCCCGTTGTTTTTGCTGTCCCATCTGGGCCAGACTTGTACCGACAATACTTAGCAAGAACATCGTAAGTCCGTATTTTTTTAATCTTATCATTTTTCTTTTGTTTACGTTTATAATCCGATTATTGTTCGCTTCAATAAGCAAATATCTTATAAATTATCAGGAAGATTTTTCAACTTTCAACCCATTCACTGTAACAGTTCCCTGATCCACAAAAATAGTCCATGGATTTTGATCCATTTTATAGATCCGGTTGGTAAAAGCAACACGATCATTCACATACACGACACAGATAGACTTTTCAATACTAATTTTCAGATTAAAAATCCGATTGGTCGGTACGGTGAGTGGTGTAAAATTGAGTGCTGTTTTACTTCCGCCACCATTTCGAGCCTCCTTATTCATAAACAGGGCCGGCATATTCCAACGATTGGATGAAGTCAGGTCAAAAGCAATGCTATACACTTCGGTCGGATCATCACATGCACCAAATGAAAAACCAAATTTGCTGGATTGAGAAGCATCAATGGTCATTGTCATTTTAACAGATGAAGTATTCCGGTTAAATTGTGCATAACTTCTTCCGCCCGATTGCGCTGTCAAACTATAGGTTTTATTCGATTCGGAAACTTGACCAACATTGCTCAGTTTTTCAAAGGCGACTTCCTTATTGAATTTACTGTTTAGGGCTTCCGGAATTTTAGGATATAAACGTCCTGAAGCTCCCTGAACCAACTGGTGTGAAATTAAATTTCCAGCCCAGGGCAGTTCGTTGTTATTATTTACTGTTTGCCCGGTTGAACACCATCCCGAAAGATAACGTGTCGTACCGTCGCTAGCCGTCTTGCCAGCATAGAGATAAAGTCCATCAAAGGTTTCATGATGTCCTTCGGCATCCCGACAGATCATCCAGGGACCATCCGGAGAATCCGCAATACGATAAAATGTCTTGCGATGTTCATCCCGGTTGATCCGCGAAAACAACAGATACCACTTATTGCCCATTTTAAATAGATCCGGGCATTCCAATAGTTCAGCATCTGTTTCGATGCCATATTTTTCCACTGTCCCTGTCGTCGCAACGAGCGGTTCAATCATCGACCAACTGCTTAAATCGGTTGACTGATAACGTGCAAGGATTCCTTTTCCGTCTTTTCGCGTCGTGACTAGCATCACGTAGGCATTACGGCTTTCATCCCAATAAACGTGCGGATCCCGAAAATTATTTCGATCATAGCCCACCGCAGCCTGCAGTGCCATAACTGGTTGCTTGGTCCAATTCATTAAATCAGTGGAGGTAGCCAACATGATCTTTTCTGCTGGAGTAAAAACACTGTTATGACCTGTATAGAAACAGTAATACACTGTTCCTTTTTTGATAAAACTTCCTGTTCCGATCCATTCATCCTGACTCCCCACAGCGCCCGACGACAATACTTCGGTATAGCCCTCAAATGTTCCAAAGTCACTTGTTCGCGTGCTATAAATCGGGTGCCTGTTGGCGTTCTCATAGAGATAAAACAAGTAGAACTTTTTATCGCTGGCATTGTAATAAGGCATGGGATCGCCCACAAACCCCTGCTGAGGCCTATAGAATCGTTGATATGGGCCAGCCTCCTGCCCCGAAATACAAGCCGTAGAACTGTCCACAGGTTGTATTGTTATGGGCTTATCTACCACTGTCGAACGCTCGTCGCTATTCTTGCAACTTGTCAACAAGCTGAGCAAGAATACTGTCGGAAGCAAATACATTTTTGGTCTCATGATTTAAATCTTTCTATTAATCCCTTATAATCTATCATCGCTTGTTTTATTTGTATTCGATCATTCTTTAGGTAATGCTTTCAATTCGTCCCAGTACATCCGTTGGGTAGGAAATGCCACGGGCTGTCCATTAGGATGCTCATGCGGCATCACAAGTATATTGTTGATGATCGCCTTTCTTCCAGCAGGAATCTGAAAAACCAACTCTTGCCACTCCCCAACGTGCTCCTTTGCATAATTAGCACGCAACCAATCTTTTTGCTGTTCACCATCCGATTGAATCTCCAATTGTACATCTCCCGCTACATCCTTCAATATCATAATGGAAAAACGGCCATATTCTGCCGGATTGATCGTCACTTTATTTGCATTCCACAGCGCACCACCATGCCAGCCTTCGCCCGTTTTATTATCCCGTACAAAAGACGCACAGAACGGTGTTGCATTAATTCCCGTAGTTTTCGGGTTGGGATAAGGTGAATCTACGGCGCTCACCCCTAACCCGTCGAAATGTGGAACGCTTGTTTCGCCATTATAAATCATCAGGATCTGTTTGGGTTCCGTGCCCAAAATCGCTGTTACCGTATACTGGAACGTCTGCCCCATATACGCAAGGCTGTATTTTATCGGAGAACTTAAATCCACGGGGCCACTCTGATTGGGCGTTATGCTCGCGCCAGCTGTAAATTCTATCGCAGGTGATAAGTTCTTCAGGTCTGTCCCCAGGGGTAGGTAAATTTTAATGCTTTTATTTTTCTGATCGATGATTCCAGCTTTTTCTCCGATATGGAATGCCGTTATTTCCGCTTTGATTTCTTTGACGGTTACTTGATAGGTGTTGAATAGATTTCCATTAAACACGCGGTAAGTAATTGGTGTTGTTCCAGAAAATGAAAAGTTCTGGGCGATACCTGAAGCTGGAGAAACCTTGGCATTATTGGGCAATTCAATCGTCGGAGCCACCGCTGAAAGATCTGTGCCTTCAGGAACCATGACAAGAATGGTACCTTTTGCCGGATCTATTTTTCCAGCGGTATTACCGACCTTGAAGGAAAGTACCTCTACATCTGCGTTCAAATTGAGTGTGCTATCGGCATCACGCTTGCAGGCAGCAATAAGCCAGATAAGCAGGATAGTAATCCCTACTTTTATCGTATTTTTTAATGTGTGCATTGGAATAATTGGTTATGCTAATCGTTCAACAATAAATGCTTATTTAATAGCCTGGATTTTGTTTGTACAGATATTTACTTAATCTGATCTGTGCTTCAGGAATCGGCAAGTATTCGTTCCTATCTGCAGTAAAATGTGCCGAAGAATAATAAGATCGACGTGACTTTTCCGCATCATAATAGGCATTCATGGCCTGGTCTGCAATTCCCCAGCGTACAAGATCAAAGAACCTTCCGTTTTCCATCGCAAGCTCCAATCGTCTTTCCCAACGTAACGCCTTCCGGGCATTTTCTTCGTTCCATACAATATTATCTCCATTTTTGTACGTTTCGATCAGGGTTTTATCATTTGCATAGCCCGTAAGTGCAGTGCTATTTTTTGCCCGCGTACGTACTTGGTTTATCAATGGCAGTGCTTCAGCCGAACGATGCAGCTCGATAAGCGCCTCTGCCCGCATCAACAGCACATCGGCAAAGCGCAATACAATTCGATTTTTTGTATTGGCATAGAAAGGTACCATCGGGACAAAGCAATCGCAATCGGGATCTACATTGTCTTTCAATGAGGCGTAAACCGAATATTCTGCCGGGTTACGGTTCCAGCTTTCTTCATACGTTCTTTTGCTACTATACTTGTACGGTAAGCCCGGAATTGCAACCGTATGAAATAACCGTGGATCGTACTTTTCTGAGGTATTAAAGCTATTCAACGCATTGTAGTTATCCAGTGGTAGACCTTTACCCGTTGTGCGAAACGCGTTGACAAGGCTTTGACTCGGTTTATTGAAATCACAACAGCCTACGCCCATAGGTACTGATAGCACATCAGAAAAATTAACACGCCCAAATTTTGTGCCGTCATCTTTTGAAAACTGAACTGAAAACAGGGCTTCGGTCCCATTTTCATATTTGCCCGGCAAGAAATTAAATGCAAAATCGGTTTCCAGCGTATGATTGGATGAAAGTACAACATCCGTATTTTGTACAACCTTTTCCAAATCTCCGGCATCGATGCCCGTCACCACATTACGTTCGGCATTGTCCTGACGGTATCCCTTATAGAGATAGGTTTTGGCAAGATATGCCGCAGCAGCAACACGGTTGGCACGCCCGACCTCCGTTTGTACAGCCGGGAGATGATCTACAGCATACTGAAAATCATCCACAATCTTTTGCCATAGCGCATCGTTGCTCAAGGCCCTATTCGATACGGTTTCATAGCTGTCTACCGCGACATTTTCATCAATATAAGGCACATATTTGAAAAGGATCTTGAGCATAAAGTAAAAATGACCGCGTAGAAAGCGTGCTTCACCCAGCTTTTCTTCCTTCCCATCGAAATTATCCATCTCCTGTATGGTCTTGATTGTTGTATTGGCACGCGAAATTGCAACGTACAATTGAAACCACAATTTATCCAACTCTGCAAAATTGGTTGTAATGTTATTGGAGACCTCCAGGAAATGAAAGGTCTGGATATCCTGTGGTCCCGATCCGCCTTTATAAGCATCGTCCGACCGAACCGTACCATAGGGCCATAAGCTAAAAGGGACATCATAATGATCGTTACCCAATGCCGCATAGGTAGCTGTCAATAATCGTTCAGGCTCCTTAACCTGATCGGAGCTTAGTACACCATTGGGTGTTTGATCTAAAAATTTGGTGCATCCTGGAAGTAGTCCAGCAAGAACCATGAATATCGCTATTTTAGTGGTTATTTTTTTCATCCGTATAAATTATTTAGAAGTGTATCGCCTTATTTCGCTCCCATTTTAAAATCCAATATTTACCCCAGCTGTCCAGGTCGTTGGAATTGGATAACCCCAACCTACATTTTCAGGATCCACACCGGTGAAATTTTTTGATTTAACGGTAAATAGATTCTGACCAGTTACATAAATCCTTAATCGGCTCATACGTAGGTGTGCGGCGGTTGCTGTTGGCAAAGTGTAGCCCAGAGACAAATTCCGGAGCTTCATATAAGATCCATTCTCGATAAAGTAATTTGACAGACGGCCCTCGTCGTTGTTATTTGTTGTTTGTAAGGCCGGGATCGTTGACGTTGGATTTTGTGGTGTCCAGGCATTGAGCAGACGTACACCTTTATTGGAATTGACGTCGTCCACACTCCAGAAGTCCGTTTGCTTTTTCAGCCAGTTTTCAACATCTATTCCCTGTACCCCCTGAAAGTACGCAGATAGGTCAAAGCTTTTATATTTTAGCACAATGTTCAAACTATAAGAAAAATCAGGATGAGGACTACCAATCCATGTACGGTCCATATCGGTGATCTGCTTGTCCGCATCATAGACGTTGACATAACGTAAACGCCCTATCCCTTTACCGGTCTGATTGACGTGCGCATCCACCTCGTCCTGATTCTGAAAAATGCCGTCGGTGACATAGCCATAAAATGACCCCAGCGGCCGGCCGATAATATTGTCTCCTTGACGACCACCATAGGAGTTTTCTACTGCTTCGGGTAAATGTGTCACCTTGTTTTTATAGGTCGAGAACACAGCCATTACATCATAATCCAATCCAAAGGTTATTTTATTACGATATCCGGCCGATATGTCCAAACCTTTATTTTCCATGGAGGCACCATTCGCCCAACGGTAACCGCCCTCTCCGACCACACCGATATAGGCTGGATTGATCAACATATCTTTGGTTGCTTTAACATACCAGTCAATCGAACCATAGAGACTTTGATTAAACAATGAAAAGTCCAAGCCTATATTCGTCTGCGTGGTAGTTTCCCATTTCAGATCATTATTTTCCGTTTGGATTTTGCGGTATCCCGATGGTAACTTTCCCGTTCCTGCACCCGATAGATCGTATGCTGTACCGTCCACGATATTCCATGTTGGATCAGCAACACCATATTCGGGGACGAACAGGGCATAGGTAGCCAGATTACCAATACCCTGGTTGCCTGTCTGCCCCCATCCCACACGTAACTTGAGGTCAGAAATATAATTTTTTGTACTTGCCATAAAGCGTTCAGAAGAGATCCGCCAGCCTGCCGTTACTGCTGGAAAAGTGGCAAAGCGGTTATTTTTACCGAAGCGGGAAGAGCCATCGTGGCGTACGGTGAAAGAAGCCAGATAACGGTCATCATAGGAATAATTGGCCTTTCCAAAATAGGATAGCAGCGAGAAGCCTGTAGAGCCACCTCCTACTGCCGCTGTACCCGTACTCACACCTGGCCACATATACTCTGGTGTTTCTATGGCAAATGCACCATCACCAGCGGTATAGGCGTTAAAATTAATATCATTCTGACGGTTCATTTCGATACCAGCAAGCACATCTATTGTATGTTTGTCGATTGCCTTCCGATATGTCGCCGTATTGGACCAAGTCCACTTCATTCCATGGGACTGTTCCATATTAACCCCACTCCGGGTGCTATTCATAAATCCCGAACGATAGGATACTTCCAAATTACGTTTGTAAAAATTACTATAGTCCAAACCGTAACTGGTGCGGACATGCAGACCTTTTATAAGCTGTAGATCCGCATAGGCATTTCCAAACAACCGCCAATAATTATATTTATTGTTCCGGTTATCATAAAGTACACGCATGGGATTATGGCGGTCGTTCATTCCCAATGCTGGTCCACCCCATCCTATTCCATCTACTGTATGGACAGGAATAATGGGCAATGCTTTTAACGAAAGGTCAAGCACATCGCCCGGTACCTGCACTTCACCGGTATTGTTTACCGTAAAATTCTCGCCCACCACCAAGCGTCCATCAAACAATTTATAATCGGCATTCATCCGGGCAGATATCCGCTGGAAATCCGTGTAACGGAGTGTCCCATTGTTGTGCAAATAACCTAAGGAGAAAAAGGAACTGGATTTTTCTGTCCCGGAGCTTAATGTCGCATTGTAAGATTGTTGCAATCCCGGTTTTGAAACTTCCTTAAACCAATCGGTATCGGAAGCGTACATGGTATGTTCACGGTCGATATACTTGGAAACAAAAACAGTATTGAGCTGAGGTACGCCATTTGCGTCGTTATTCCATTCAAACTGATAACCAATATTATTTCCGTTGGGGTTTCCGCCATTATTGATGGTGGCCTGCCACAATGCACGACCATATTGTTGGGCATCCAGCACTTTCATGCGATTATTAAAATGCGTACTGGTGGCATAGGCGTCTACTGTAAGTTTAGGGGCACCCATCTTTCCTTTTTTTGTCGTGATGACAATAACACCATTCGCTGCGCGCGAGCCATAGATACTCGCCGAAGAAGCGTCCTTTAAAACCTGAATACTTTCGATATCATTCGAATTGAGTTCATGCATTCCTCCCTGTGTGGGGGTTCCATCAATGACATACAAGGGATCCTGACTACTGTTGATGGAACTGATTCCGCGCATACGCACTGTTGCCGCTCCACTCGGACTACCATCCGAAGTTACTGTCATACCAGCTACCCGTCCTTGCAGCGCTTTCATCGGGTTATTTTCCGGAGCCTTCATCATCTCAGCAACATTAACAACACTCACAGCACCCGTCAAATCCTTCTTCCGTTCTGTTTGATATCCCGTAACGACCACTTCATCGAGCCCCTTTTCGGTAGGCGCAAGCTGAATATCGAGGAACTTTCTTCCTGCCACAGCAATCGTCTGGGAGGCATAGCCGACATAGCTTATTTCCAATGTACCCTGATTGCCCGAAGTCTGAAGGACAAATTCTCCCTTTTCATTTGTCTTGGTGGCTATTGTGGTTCCCTTCACCACTAAAGATGCCCCTACTATAGGTGCTGCTGTCCCACTATCCGTAATTCTTCCCCGGATTTCAGTCTGTTGCGCAAATGCGACAACAGAAAAAAGTGCCAAAGACGGGAGCAGCATTGCTTTCTGTCTTGTAAACATAATTGGTTATAAGTAAATGGTTAATGATTTAGATTGATTATTTGATTATGATAGCGGGTAAACTGCTTCGTAAAGAAGCAGTTTACCTACTGTTGCTTCTGAGCTCCATTGAAGATCGGATGCAACCATTGGAATCGATTGATGACCTCATCGTTATATTCAGGACAAGCCCCCCGGCTCTGTGTCACAAATCCACTTAAGGTGGCCGCAAATTCCAGTACTTCCTCCAGCTGAACACCTTCCTGCATCTGAAACCTTTTGGTCAGGAAAGCCGCCAAAAAAGAATCACCACTTCCGATGGTATCTTCTACCTGAACTTTCAAGGCTGGAAAATGATAACTGATATTGTCTTTTTTATAATGATATACCGCACCATCTGCACCATAGGTTACTATTGCCTCCTGAATTGCAAAACGCTCCATGATCAAGTCCACACGCTGCTGATCGGTATAGGCATCCGTTGCGCCATTCCAGTCGGAAATAACATGCAGTTCCTCGGCATTCATTTTCACAAAATCAGCGTATCCCAACAGTTTATGTATTTTTTCCGGACCAAAATAAGGTGTACGCAGGTTGACATCCATCACCCGGAAGCGGGCTTTTTCCAGCAGTAATAGCAAGCTTTGAAAACTTACTTCATCCCGACAGGCTAGACTACCATACACCAAAAAATCCACCGCTGCAACTGCCTCAAGAACAACATTGTCCACCGCTATTCTATCCCAAGCTACAGGATAAACGATATCGTAATGCACGTCGCGTTTTGCATCGATCGAAACCTCTACTGTTGAAGTTGGTAACAGGTCATCGTACTGGAAGAAATCGGTCGGGATACCCAGATCTTCACATACGTTACGCAACTCGTAACCATTATCGTCACGCCCTATGCGCGTTAGCATACGCGTCGTAACCCCCAATTTATTGAGGTGATAAGCCACATTCAAAGGCGCACCGCCTAATTTTTTACCTGTAGGAAGATTGTCCCAAAGAACCTCGCCAAAACAAATACCCTGTATTGATTTATCTCCGTTTTTCATATTTTCTCCTTTTTATACGAAGCTTCGGCCGAGCGCCAAAAACCAAGTAACAAATTGATTATTATATTTCCCTTTAAATTCAATGTTGACAATAGATACACACAACATGTTATCACATTGTCTTTGATTAAATAACTTTCGATAGGCGCCAGTCGCGTCATGGCTACTTCGACACCTATTGGTGTAGTCCAGCTAAAGACTAATGTAGATTGATGGTATGCCCAAGATCTTCCAATGATTTCCCTTTTGTCTCCGGCATAAACTTAAGCACATAAACAAGCTGCAGCACCATAAATAGGGCAAAGATCAAGAAGGTACCCCCGCCACCGAGCATTTCTGTCAAGGCTGGGAAACAAAAGGTGATAATCGCCGCCATCACCCAATGTGTCAAGCTACCAAATGTCTGCCCTTTGGCACGGACATCATTCGGAAAAATTTCCGAAATAAATACCCAAATCACCGCACCTTGCGAGAATGCGAAAAAGGCAATGAAACTCATCAGATAGATTGTGATCGCAAAACCCGTCGTTTGGTTGGTATAAAAAGCATGTGAAACGAGTGCCAATGAAACAATCAGCCCGATCGAGCCCACCAACATTAATTTTCTTCTGCCCACCTTATCGATGAAATTGATCGCCAGCAACGTAAAAATAAAATTGACAACCCCTATACCAACTGTCGAAAGCAATGAACTCTGTGAGCCTAAACCAGCCATTTCAAATACGCGGGGCGCATAATATATAATCGCGTTGATACCTGAGACTTGATTGAACAGCGCAAAACAAAAGGCCAATAAAATAGGTTTGGCATTTTCGCGAACGAAGAGTTTGCCTTCTCCTGCGGAATTGTTTTTGGACTCCTGAATTTTTGAAATCTCCAGCTCGTAACCATCCGAATTAATTTTTTTCATAATCCGCGTTGCCTCGGCCAAATTCCCTCGGTGCAGCAGCAACCATCTCGGACTTTCCGGGATGAGGAAGATCAAACAGAAGAATAACAACGACGGAAAGCACTGCACCCCCAGCATCCAGCGCCAGGACTCTTCGCCAACCTGACCGATAAAATAGTTGGACAAATAGGCTATCAAAATACCTAATACAACGTTGAATTGAAAAAGCCCTACCAACTTACCTCGCGATGCTGCCGGGGAGATTTCTGATATATAGATTGGTGCCGTTACCGAAGAGACGCCAACTCCTATGCCACCCAAAAAGCGGAATAAAATAAATATCGTCCAGTCATTCGCCAGTGCACTACCAATCGCTGAAATAAAGTAAAGGGCTGCAACAGCAAATAAGGTATTTTTACGGCCTAATTTATCGGAAGGCAGTGCACCTAATGCTGCGCCGACAACTGTCCCTATCAAGGCGATGGCCATTGTCAGTCCATGCTGAAACTCACTTAAATGCCAGTGTTCCTGCACGGCCTTTTCTGCTCCTGAAATAACCGCTGTATCAAATCCAAATAAAAATCCGCCTAAAGCCACTACAAAGGACCAAGCTAGTACCGTGTTTTTGTTCATGTTATGATCTATAATTGATTAATCCAAATTTAACCCTAGTTTCATCTTAACTTAAATTTGAGCTTCGCAAAAACATTTATTTATGTAACATTTTTTAAAAAACGTTAAAACACTAAAAATCTGAACCTTATACCAGCATTACTTTTTAAAACTTTCACTTTTTAAACAGAAAATTTAGAAAATGATACATTTTTGAAAGTTTCCATATCAGTGTAAAGAATACACTAACAAAGACGAGGTTACCCTAAAAAAACTAAATAATGTATATTCGGATATTGAAGGGAAAAAAATCATGGGAAAATATTTCATTTATGGTGGCATATTGATCCTGCTTCTTTTTTGTGGATGCCAACCAATGGTCCAGAAGAAAAAGCGGATTATTGCTTTTTCACAGTGTATCGGAAATGATGCCTGGCGACAAACCATGCTCGAAGAAATGAAAAGGGAACTTTCCTTCAATCCGGATATTGACTTTCTTTATCGAGATGCCCATGGCGACAATAATGTCCAGATTAATCAAATTCGCGAATTAGTCAAACAGGATATCGATCTTCTGATTGTATCGCCAAATGAGGCCGAGCCCCTTACCCCTATAGTAGATTCGGTATTTCAACGCAATATACCCGTCATCGTAACTGACCGTAAGACATCCTCAGGCCAATATAATGCCTATGTGGGGGCAGACAATCTTGCTATCGGAAAACTGGCGGGCCAGTATAGCCGCACCATTTTACAAAACAATGGTTCGATCGGCCTGGTTACTGGATTATCGGGTACATCCGCCTCCATAGAACGTGAAAAAGGCTTTATGCAGCAAATTGGAGATGCTAAAGGGATTCGAACGAGCGGAATCATTCACGGCGGATGGGAAAAAAACAAAGCTTATTTGGAAACGCGTAGGCATATAGACCAAATGATCCAGAGTGATATCATCTTCACCTTCAATGATCAGATGGCCATGGGGGTAAAAAAAGCATTGGACGAAGCCCAGATCAAAAAGGACATTAAGATAATCGGTGTTGATGCCCTTCCTGGTCCCGGAAATGGCCTTGAACAGATCATACAGGGCAAAATGTTCGCTTCCATACTCTACCCCACTGGCGGAGCCGAAGCCATTCGAACGGCCTTGGCTATCATCAACCACCAAAACTACCGCCGCGAGAATATACTCGCAACCTCTGTCATCGATAAAACCAACGCGGAGTTGCTTGCCCTGCAGTCGGATAAAATAAAGCAACAGCAGCTCGATATAGACAAAAGACAGGAATTCATTACGGAACAGAATAAGATTTACCAAAGTCAAAAGTCGGTTCTTAATGTACTGGTCGTTAGCTTGGTGCTTGCTGTTGTCTTTGGTGGCATTTCTATTATCGTGATCAGGAGCAACTGGGAAAAGAACAAACATCTGGAAATCCAAAATAGTGAGATCCTTGCGCAACAAAAACAGATCGTCGAGATGAATAGTCAGATCCAGCAAGCGGCAGAAATCAAGAATAATTTCTTCACCAACATCTCACATGAATTTAAAACACCACTGACGCTTATTATAGCGCCTATCGAGGACCTTGAATTACGAAAAGACCTGCCAGAAGAAGTCAAAGAACAGTTGTCGCGCGTCAAGCGGAATGCAAAAAAACTACAGCGTTTGGTTACCGACCTCATTGATATCCACCGAATCAGTAAATCAAAAATTAGGTTACATGCGTCTATCGTTTATATCGATCCATTCATCCAGCAGGTAATAGGTAGTTTCAAACCGCTATTTAAGAAAAACAGAATCTCGGTCAGTTATGTCAACAAAACAAGTTTGAAAGAGGTTTGGATGGACGAATACCTCATGGAACAGGTCCTATCCAACTTATTATCCAATGCGATCAAACATACGGCGGCAAGTGGCAGAATTGAAATTATATTGGAAGAAAACAATTTCAAAGACTATTTCTATCTACGGGTTTTGGATAATGGTCTGGGAATTGCGCCGGTTGATATTGAGCATATTTTTGATCCTTTTTACCAAGGAGCCGGCAGCCGTAACGGATCCGGAATCGGACTCGCATACAGCAAACAGATCGTCGAACTGCATCATGGCCAGATCACCGTGAGCAGCAAGCCCGGCCATGGATCGATCTTCACCCTCCGCATGCCAATTGGGAACGGTCATTATGAACCTGCTGAACTGGCCGGTTTCGACAGTGGAGAAAAACCATTGTTTCAGCAACAAGATCTACTGGACACGACAGCAAAGGTGGTAGACAACAATCTTTCTTTTCGATCCAACAAATCGAAGAGCATTATGATCGTCGAAGATAATGATGAAATCAGAGACTATCTCCGCTCGTTATTGGAACAGGATTACAACCTGTTTCTGGCGAAGGATGCCCAGCAAGCCACTAGTATGATGAAGACACATTTTCCAGACCTGGTGATCACCGATATTATGCTTCCTGATGGAAGCGGACTGGATATTTTGAAAGACATCAAAGCCTTTTATCAGACCGCACATATTCCCGTCATCTTACTGAGTGCACTTGCCAACGAGGAGACCATGCTTGAGGGGAGCAAATTAATGGCCGATGACTATATTACTAAGCCATTCAATGCCGAACTGCTGCGGATACGTATTTCAAATATCCTTCAATCGCGTCATCAGCTTAAAGAAAAATATAGCAGCAACGTCGAACAGTTTGAGCGTACTCAAGCCGAACAGGTCAACGATAGCGACAGAAGATTCCTAAACAATCTCTCCGCCATTGTCGAATCCAAGTTATCGGATCAGCGGTTAAGCGTCGACGGGATTGCCAACGACCTCCATCTCTCACGCGTTCAGCTCTATCGTAAGGTGAAACAGCTGCTCGACTGCAGTGTCAATGAGTATATTGTGGAACGAAGATTAAAGAAAGCCAAAAGCCTGATGGCTGAGGGTCTAACCATCAACGAAATATTTAGTAGTGTCGGCTTTTCATCAGCATCTTACTTCGCGTCGGCCTTTAAAAGGAAATATGGACAGTCACCAAGCGCCTATAAAAAAGAATTTGACAAAAAATAGCCGATCAGGGGGCATGCACGAACGAAACGTTAAAACTGCCCCTTTCGTTTAAATAGATAAAAGCTGATCAATAGAAATACAATAACCATCACCATGTTGCAGTAATCGAGCCGTGCAAATGAGTCATTTTCGGATAGGATGTTCATGACCGCATTATAAGCACCCGTATAAGGTATAAAATCCGAAAAGCTTTTTTGCGCCACCAGCACTGAAAACACCAACATAAACATCCCCACCCCAATCGGGTAAATAAAGCTTCGGAACAATAGACTTAAAGCCAGCTGGATCATCCCAATAGCTGATAAGGTAATGAAAAGCTTCAGAAATGTATAAAAAATCACCTGCCTATAGTCGTAATTCTGGAAACCAAGGACGGGATAAATCAGACTGAGCAAATAGCCGCTGATCAAAAATGCAGCGTACGCAAAAAGAATTGAAAAAAGTAATGTTAGTAGAATAAAGGTCGCTTTGGAAAAGAAAATATTCGATTTACTGATGGGCACAGTAAAGAGTATTTTATAATTGTTATTCTTATACTCCACATCACAGCAAGCATATACAAACAAAGCGACAAGAATGGGGTAGAGTAAATAAAAAAATTGAAATACATATCGACCCAATAAGACTTTCCAGGGATTGGGAATGGCGCTGGCACCACCCGAATCGACAATATCATAGATAATATAAGCGCTAATCGCAAAAATGAGCAGCATAGGTGCGATCAAGACCCCAAAAATTTCCCTGTTACGAAGAAGTTTGTACTTTTCAGACAAAAAAGCAGTATAAAATGTATTAGCCATTTGCACGAGCGATTAGGTTTATAAAAATTTGTTCAAGGTCAGCACCACGGGATTCCAGCCCATAAATAGCAATCTGCTGTTCAACCAATGATTTGATCACAAAATCAAATTGTTGATCATCCCCTATACTGACGACAACATTTTGACCATCGATCTTAACGGTAGAAAAACCTGCATTTTGCAAAATAGAAACTGTTGCAGCAGGATTGGATGTCCGTAAGAACACTTCTCGGTCAACCTGTCCCAGCAGCTCATGCTTAGTTCCTTGGAAAATCATTTTCCCACCTTCTATGATACCAATGTGTGTTGCTATTTTTTCAAGCTCACTCAAAATATGGCTTGAAAGAAAGATCGTTTTACCCTGTTCATTGAGGTGACAAAACAAGTTGCGCATTTCCACAATACCCTGTGGGTCGAGACCATTTAATGGTTCATCCAGAATGAGTAATTGGGGATCATGAAATATCGCCATTGCAATCCCTAACCGCTGTTTCATACCCATAGACAAAGCATTCGTTTTTTTCTTTTTCTCCCGATGAAGATCAACCATTTCCAACACTTCATCAATGCGTTTATTCCCTTTTTTATGAATGATATCCAAATACTTTAAATTTTCAAAAACGGTTAACTTAGTATAATAACAAGGCGATTCGATCAGGTTTCCAACATTCGTATAGATACGTGTTCAATTTGTCCTAAGACTATTTCCCTGAATAAAAATCGTATCTGCCTGATCCTCCAAAAGACCTAAAAGCAATTTGATTGTTGTGGATTTTCCCGCCCCATTTCGGCCGAGATATCCATAAATACTCCTGTCTGGAACTTGTAGGCTAATATTATCCAAGATTGTTTTTGTGCCTATTTTAAAACTAAGTTGTTGTGTTAAGATACTTTCCATGCTATTAGCGGTAAATTGGATCTTTATTGATATCGATATAGAAAATGCCATCGATAAACTCGTGCCATTTTCTTTCTTCATCAATCCCCTGATTAATGACTGAACTAAAACGCTGTTTTAACATACTATTGTTGGGCAACTGACGAAGATCCAAAAAGAAATAGGGTGATTTAGTGGCATGAAATACATTTTCCACTGCCAACTTACCCACTCTATCGACAACACGGCCAGTTTTATCGTATCGTCCATAGGAGGTAAAGTCCAAGCTATACGCTTGAGCTCCATATTTACGCTTTATATAAGTCCCGAGCGGTCGATAATCTGTATTGTATGGGGCAGAAAAACTATGGATATTGGCACACCAGACGATAATCTTTTTGCCGGCGTAAAGCGAATCGATCTGATAGGTTAGATTTTCCGCCATCAGTGAATCTCTAAAATGCATGCTCTGCATCGACCCAGTTTTAAAGCGCCAAGATTTGTCAAAGTTGTTTTTCATATCAGACAGATACCGACTATAGATCAAATGTTCTGAGTCTTTTACGCCGCTGCGGATCCTACGGTTCAACTCATCCAGTTCTGCCAGAAACTGTTTTTTTTCGTTCGCATTGAGCCGTTTACTGGCAAAACGTTCATATGTCAGGTATTCCAGTTTGTTTCTATTTTTTTTCAATAAAGGATACTTGGTTGAATCAATCCCATTTTTGACTAAGAAATCTTCTAATAATTTCGCCCGCTTATCAGACAATTCCCTACCCGAAAACTGAATATCAAACCCACCGAGAGAAATAGGATTCTGGGATGTTTTCGTATTTTTATAATAAGTTAAGAGCAGTTGATTTTCCTCATTTTGCCACCAAAAGTCAAATAGACCGATACCGCCGACCGTTTTTACTTGAGACCGACTCGTAGGGGTATCCATCTGTGCATTCATCATCCACATATCATATTGCCCTGCCTCATATAAAACTACGTCATAATCGAGATGCTCATGCAGATAACGGATGAGTCTGGCTTTCGCTTTGAAAGTTTCGCCATCATTGTGCAGCATTTCACCCAACATCAAAATTCTATTATTTTTTAGCGTAGCATCAAAAAAGCGTAGATCCGAAAAATTACTATCGGTCATCAAGATACTTTTGATTTCTTTTTTATGGCGATTCACTTCGGTTAATAATGTTGCATGATTCGCCATGGGCGTATCATTATAGACAAGCTTATTAAACGATAAAATTAAAACTGTAGTTATCGCAAGTGCACATAAAACACCTCTCATGCATTTCAGCTTATATAATTCATAATTGATCTGTCTACTGCGTATCGCGCTAAAGTAGGACATACTTAATATAAGATGATCATTTTTTCTTTTTCCACAAAAAATTACACAAAAAAATTAGAAATATAACATGACAATAAAAAGGCGGTTAAGTGAGTATAACACTTAACCGCCTTGCTTGCTTGCTTGCTTGCTTCGTAAAAAATATAGCAGGAGAAAATTAATACCCTACATTTTGCTTCAACGTTCCTTTGCTATTATCGATGACAGCTTGTGGAATTGGCCACAATTCATTTTTTCCAGCTTTGAACGATCTATTTTCAGAGAAAAAACGATCAGTTAACGAAGTATAGGTAACCTTGCCTGTTTTAGGATCCACCGTACCTTTGGACAGCGCGCCATTTACAGGACCATTCATTACGTCTTTGGCTATTCCCCAACGAATAATATCAAAGCGACGACGTCCTTCTCCGGCGAATTCTACACGCAGCTCACGACGTACCAATTCACGCAGTTTGCTCTGGCCACTGTATACGGCTTTGTCTACTTTTGGCATCTTAGCGCGCTGGCGAACTAGATCGATATTATCATATACGGTATTATCGATAATCCCCAATTCAATCTTTGCTTCCGCATTTAACAAAAGCATTTCGGCATAACGCATCACAATAATGTTGGTACCTACGTTCCAAATGTTCGCATAACTGCTCGGATTTTGGATATATTTTTTATAGTTGTAAGCTGTGCTGGATGCATTATCTGGACCAGATGGATAATCTTCCGATTTCGGATTTAATGGATCGAAATATTTACCATTGTACAGTGCTCCTGGGTAAACAATTGTTGCGCCCAGGCGTGGATCTCTTTTTTCATATGGACTGGCAGGGTCATAAGATTTTGACTCGCCAATAGTCTGTCCATCGGCAGTTTCGTAAGCATCTACCAGACTCTGTGTTGGTACAATAGACCCCCATCCCCCCATTGAATTGGGCAGCATAATACCAAGTGAAGTATATCCTTGAATATTTACCAAATATTCGATATTCATCATGACCTCACTGTTATTTTCATTTGCCTCTTCAAATAAGGTCGCATAATCATCGAATAATTTATAATTAGCCGAAGAAATGATCTCCTGTGTTGTATTGATGACATCCTGGTATTTCTTCTCAAAAGCATAACAGCGCGCCAATAAACCAAGGGCAGCACCTTTGGACATACGGCCGCCACCCTTAGCAAACGACAAATCTGCAGCAGCTTCTTTCAATTCTTTTTCCACAAATTCCAATACTTCCTTTTGCGTATTTGCAGGCACGAACGAATTTTCTGTGGTCAAAGTTTTCGTAATGATAGGTACTCCCCCAAATAAGGTCGCCATATCAAAATACTTATATGCGCGTATGACGCGTACTTCAGCGGTCAGCCGTTTCTTTTTTTCAGCATTAACCGGCGATTTTTCAATATTTTCAAGGATATAATTAGCACGACGGATATGCTCGTACGTATAGCGTGCCTCTGCGTTTCCAGAGTTTGTCGGTGTTGCCGTCCCATTTCCCAAAGCTTGGAATCCTTCCCAAGGGAAATCACTATTGGAGTTATCCGAAGTACAGTCCATGTAAAAGATCTGTGTACCGTC
Organism: Sphingobacterium sp. UBA5639; assembly: GCF_002421245.1. Classification (NCBI taxonomy): domain Bacteria; kingdom Pseudomonadati; phylum Bacteroidota; class Sphingobacteriia; order Sphingobacteriales; family Sphingobacteriaceae; genus Sphingobacterium; species Sphingobacterium sp. UBA5639. Next base: position 272,271 of record NZ_DIJR01000019.1, on the reverse strand, counting down.
TTCCCAAGCAGATCCTTCGGCCAGCTTACCGTCGCTTCCCCTTGTACCGCTGTACAAACCTGTTACAGCAAAATCGGTTTCTGCTTCCGTTTTCCAAAAATTATCGGCATTATATGCATCCAACGGTTCCTGATCGAGTTTTTGACAAGAGAACAATAAGGTGGCTACGCTCAATGCAATCGTTATATTTCTAAGTTTCATGATTTTCAATTAAAAGTTTACGTTAAGACCAAACACATTTGTTTTCACTTGTGGGTAGTAATTACCTCTAGAATCCGCTGGAGCCTCCGGATCAAATCCTTTAGCAAAACCAGTAAAAGTCAAGAGGTTTTGCCCACTATAGTATACCTTGGCCCCTTTAATACCGATTCTATCCGTAAACGTTTTTGGTAAGGTATAACCGAAGGTAATGTTCTTCAAGCGGACATAACTTGCATTCTGTATCCAAAAATCGGAAGGAGTGCCTGAAGGACTATTTTGTGACCAACTGGTCAATGCCCTCGGCATCGATCCATTTGGATTGGTCTCTGCATTGAAACGATCTGCAAAAATGGTTGTCGGTTTATCAGATCCCGAGATCCCGCCAATGGCTTCACCCCAAAGATAGCCCTGTACTTTAGCGGCCCCTTGGAAGAATAGGCTCAGATCAAAGTTTTTATAACTCATATTGGACGTCAGACCAAAGATGAATTTCGGATCAGGCGAACCTAGATATACACGGTCATTTCCATCGATTTTTTTATCGCCATTCTGATCTTTATAGATAATATCACCAGCACCTACAGTTCCATTTACGCCTTGAATGCCACTGTTTTTATATTCTTCATCCGAACGATAGATTCCTGCTGTTTCGTAGCCATAAAACGAACGGATTGGTCGGCCCTGCTCATAGATATAGAAAGTTCCATTGACCTGTGGTTCGTCGCTCGCCCATTTTTTAATCTGGTTGTTGATATAAGAACCGTTTGCGGCAATGCTATATTTGAAATCTCCGATACTATTTTGATAATTTACTTGTAGCTCTACCCCATTATTTTGTACTTTCCCTGCATTTTGGTAAGGTGCTGGAAGACCATATAAGTTCGATACAGGCAGTTTTAACAATACCCCATCAGTTTTACGGTCAAAGTATTCAAATACAAAGCCTAGATTATTTTTGAAGTTCAGGTCCAAACCAATGTTGGTGCTTGTCGTTGACTCCCATTTTAATATTGGGTTTGCCGATTCTACGATGGCTCCACCGGAACTGATCTCACCACCAAAAGAATAGTTATAACCAGGAGAAATGGTAAATAAGCCTGGATAATAAGCGTCTGAAGAAGGATATGAATTGTCTGATGTTGCCGCTAATTGTTGGTTTCCTAGTTTACCCCAACCGCCCCTTAATTTCAATTCTGAGATTACATCAGACAACGAGGATTCTTTAAAGAAATCTTCCTGAGAAATACGCCATCCTGCTGAGAAAGACGGGAATGTACTCCAACGATTGCTTCCCAAGAATCGCGATGTTCCATCACGTCTCACATTGGCTTCCAATAGGTACTTATCCGCAAATGCATAATTGATACGACCGAAGAAAGAGCGTAATATTAGCTTTTTGGCTCCCCCATCGACTTTCATTCCGTCTTTGCTGCCCAAATTCAGTTCTGAAAAATCATTATTTAAGAAACCTTGTGCATAAGCACTGGAGTAATCCGCACGGAATGTTTCATCCATAAAACCACCTAAAACATTGATCTGATGGTCACCAATCTTTTTGTCATAGGTCAACAAGGTTTGAAAAGTCAATCGTTCAGATTGAAAGTTGTAAACAGTCAGATTATTCACCCCTTGCTTAGGTCCCAAATCACCGTTCGGTGCATAGTATTGGATGTCTTTGACGAATTTGGAAGACATATTGTCGATCGGTTGAAAGCCAACAACTTGTTTGATCTTCAATCCATCCATAATCTTAAATTCACCGGAGAAATTGACCTGCGTATGTTTATTGATCATATTGTCCTTTGCCTCCAGATCCATCCAAGCGATTGGGTTACCGTCGCTACCACGACCATACACACCATTGCTATATTTGTATGGAATAAAACTAGGAATACGATTTACCTGTCTAAAGATCTGTGCCATGTCACCTGTATAAGGGTTTACGGGTTCGGTAATACGTTGATAGTTATACGCCAGCCCTAAATCAAATCGAAGCCTGGAAGACACTTTTGCCCCCACATTTGTGCGTAAATTATACCGGTCCGAACTCGCTACTTTAATAACACCTTTCTGCCCTAGATAGCCTCCGGAAGCCATATACTGCACATCTTCTGTTCCTCCTGTAACCTGCAAATTATGCGATTGCTGGAAACCTGACCCTTTATACAACAACCCTAACCAATCTGTATTGGGATGACCGTCCGGATCAGATCCATTTTTGAAAAGTTCTAGATCCTGCTGGGAGAAACGCTGCGTCTTCCCTTCATTTTTAAGAGCCTCGTTTAAGATGACAGCATGGTCATAAGAGTTCATATATTCCGGTAGACGTGTTGGATCCTGAATACCGGCATAGCCTGTATAATTCAATTGCGGCTTGCCACTACCGCCCTTTTTCGTCGTAATCAAGATAACGCCGTTTGCAGCCTTAGATCCATAAATTGCTGCACTAGGTCCATCCTTCAGTACCGAAACACTTTCAATATCGTTGGGGTTGATGTTATTCATCGAGCTTTCTATTCCATCGACAATAACAAGCGGATTTGCATTATTGATAGTACCTAGGCCACGGATTCGGATCGTACCGTTGTCTTTACCGGGCTGTCCTGAATTTTGAGTAATTGTTACACCCGAAAATTTACCCTGGATCGCTGAGGATACATTTGTAACGGGACGGTACTGTAGATCCTTTGACGTGATCGCCTGTACAGCACCAGTTAGATTTACTTTCTTTTGTTTAGCGAATCCCACAACGACCACTTCCTCCAAAGCCTCATTATTACTTTCCAGCTGAATTGATAGGGTCGTTCCTGTAACTGTCACTTCTTTGGTTTTGTAGCCAACGCTGCTAACAAGCAAAATATCTCCCGCTTTAGCTCGAATTGCAAATGTTCCCTTTGCATCTGTCGATGTCGATACCGATGTCCCTTTGACCGAAACAGTCGCAGCCGCAAGAGGACCATCTTCTGCGGTTACTTTCCCGGTAACTTGGTTCTGAGCGGCCTCTTTTGCTGTATGTTTAAATGCAATCGGCATTTCTTCGGCCCACAAATTTTGCGAAGACGCAACAAGAAGAGCAATAGCAAGCAGGCTTACCTTTTGGTTACTTGTAAATTTTGAAATCATAATTAAATAGTTAGTAAAATTGAGTCTGTCAGTTTAGTATTAGAGTGACTGGTTCAGTACGTTAAATTAGAGGGATATTTTATGGGAACAAAACAATGGTGTCACGAAATCGATTGCGCAAATAACGCAATCGATTGTCTTTTATTTATTGAAATTCACTTTGTCACTTTTTTAGTATAAAAAACAATGCAACCGGCTGCATCCAAGCTGAAACGCTGTTGTTATATTAAAAACAAATACTTATATGTTCCATTAATACTTTATTAATGGACTATTAATTGGGTTAATTGTAAATAGCTAATGGAAAACAACTATCTATAACAAAAGCGCTGTTGATCGATGATCAACAGCGCTTTTTACTTTTTTACTTTCTGGCGTGATTATGCTGGTAAGCAAGCTATGTTAGTTTCCCAAATTTCGATTTGCTCTATCCCCCATCACAAATTCCAATGTGCCACCTTTCAGCACGTCGGCATGGGTCAGCTGTGGAACGTTCAGCGGCTGCCCATTTAATTTCGCCGATTGAATGTATTTGTTTTTTGCAGATGCATTCTTGCCGATAATTACAAAAGACTTGCCATTAGGAAGCTGCATGCTCACTTTCTGGAAAAATGGAGAGCCGATGCTGTAGGAAGTCAGACCTGGTGTTACAGGATAGAAGCCCATTTGGGAAAAGACCACAAAAGCTGACATCCCTCCACCGTCTTCATCGCCCGGTACCCCCATAAGATCGTTTCTAAACCACTCACCGATCAGTTTATGTATCCGTTTCTGTGTCATCCAAGGTTGTCCGGCGTAATTGTAGAGATAAGGAATATGCAAAGCCGGCTCGTTCGCCATGGAAAATTGTCCAACATTACCTGTATGATCGGGAAGCTGCCCATAAAAATCAAATTTCGACCGACCCAAAGGTTGCTGAAACATCTCATCAAGGTATTTGACAAACAATTCATTTCCCCCCATCAATTTGATCAGATCCGGAATGTTGTGCTGTACATCCCAACGATATATCCACGCATTGTTTTCACCATAATACTCCCGTGCTCCCTGTCCGCCAGAAAACACATAATCAAAAGGCATGATAAAATTTCCTTTGTCATCTTTGGGATGGAAAAATTTGGTCTGTTCGTTGAAAAGATTTCTATAATTGAAAGATTGCTTCATAAAGAGATCATAGTCAGCCTGGTTACCCAATTCTTGAGCAAGCTGTGCCAAGCACCATAAGTCGTAAGAGGTACCCAAGGTTACAGCGACAGGCTGTCTCCGTTCAAAACCGTTTACTTCTGGTATCGTTTCTTTCTCACCTGGATATAATGCTGGAATATAGCCTTTCTCCTTAAAAAATTCGTCTAATTTCCCCGCGGCTTTTCCCGACCAAGGAGCTAGCGTCTTTTCTGTAATCGCACCTTTTGCTGCCAGATAGGCTTTCTTGATATCAAAATTACGTACTCCTTTGCGGTAAGCATCCAACAAAGTTGCTACACCATGATTGGAATTCATCCGTCTACTATCACCCGTAATCTCAGGGAAAGTAGGTAACCAAGGCTGCTCCATCTGTTCAGACATCCGGACAAAAGAATTAAGGATCAAGGATTCTGTGCCAGGCTCTAACAGTACCCGCAATGGATGATGTGCCCGGTAGGAGTCCCAGATCCAGTCATCGGTAAAAAAAGGTTTGCCCTCGTCCTGATGGACCTTACCGTCGAACGCACTATAATAACGGCCATCCTCAGAAATATTGACTGGCCTTTCGTAGGTGCGGTATAAGGAGGTATAAAACACATGTTTATTGGACTCATTGTCGCCTTCCACGGCAATTTTACCTAAAGCGTCGTTCCATATTTTACGGCCTTTTTCAGCCAGCTTCTTTTGATCAAAGTCGCTGATTTCACGCTTTAAATTGGCTTTTGCCTGTGCGACATCGATAAATGAAACACCATATTTCATGCGCAAGCTAGTCCCTGCCTGATTGAACTCCAATACCATACACGAATTCTTACCAACAGCTTCTGTTGCATTTTCAAGTTGTTGGCCTTGCAGTCGCTTTACCGCAACAGGCTTGGATTCGGGAATAGCATAAATATACACATGCGTTCCATTACCAATATCCTGTGTACCCGAAAGTCCCTGTCCGTCCCATTGAAGTTTTCCTTCCTGCGAGTTGAACTGAAGATATTTTGTAGAAGTTGTTGGAAACGTAAAGGTATACATCCCCGACTGATGCGACAGCGCATAGTCTACCTGAATATTCTCCTGATCCAACAGCACCGAATAGGCATACGGATGTATTTCCTCCTGATCGTAACTATACAGTTGTACCGGTTTCAAACTGCCTGGCAATTTCACCATGGGACTAAGATTGAATGCCGATTTTCCACGATGGCTGGTAACGATAAGCGGCAGACCGAACAGACGGTCTGACGTATAGTCTCCACGCTCAGGATAAACGCGCAAAAGGCTGTTTGGCAAGTGGACTGTTGGATAGGTTGGCACCAATAAATGGCTGATGTTGCCCATATAAGGATTGACATAGTCAACATAATCTTTCGTCATTTTAGCTTGGGAAAAACCTTTTAGCATACTGACCGAAAGAAGAGAACAGCAGCATATTGTGCGTAACAATGTATTGGTTTTACGTTTGATATTCTTCGTTAGCATTTTAAACAATTAAGTGTTCGATGGTTTAAGGGCGAAACAGTTGTTCCGCCCCTAAAGTTAATTTTTTTTGGCAACATATCGTCTTCGTGTCCATCGATTATTTGGGACCTGTCAATAATCCAGTCTGCTTTACCTTCTTGATACTGCCGTCCTTATTGTACTCTAAGCGGTCTACGCAGATAGAGCGAAGCCCATCGGTGAATTCGCCATTTTTTTGTGACATTTCACTGTGATGGTAAAAAGCATACCATTTACCTTTGAACTGCAAGATAAATGTTGATTGATGTAGTGCGTAAAAAAAACGCTACGCTTTACGACTTAATTTGGATGTTGAACGATTATCCCTATATTCGACAAGCCAATCCCATAGGGAACTTGTGCGATATAAACCAATTTATCAATAGCAGGACATCATGAACATCCTAAAACCTTATTTACTTATCCTTCTCCTACCATTTATTTATTTTGACAGCCTTGCACAGTCCGCGACGAAGATTATCGATCTTTCCACCTATGGTGTTGTTCCCAACACGGGCAACAATAGTACTGCATTGGTCAATAAAGCTATTCAATCCATCTTCAGCAAGATTGGCAAGAAAGAACCTATTATTTTAAAATTCAAAAAGGGACGTTATGACTTTCATCCAGAAGGGGCGCTAACCCGCGAATACTACATCTCCAATCACGATCAGGACAACCCCAAAACCGTAGGTATGGCATTTGAAAATCGCGACAACATCACAATTGATGGACAAGGATCAGACTTTATCTATCATGGACGCATGTTACCTATCGCATTGATCGAGAATAAAAACCTCACGTTGAAAAATATCCACATCGATTTTGAGCGCCCTCAGATCTGCCAGGTCAAGATTTTACAAAACGATACAATCAACGGTACAATTACTTATCAAACTGCACCTTGGGTAACCTATACGATCAAAGACAGCATATTTTACAATACCGGTGAAGGCTGGCAACTGAGACCGACATCGGGGATTGCCTTTGAAGAAAAGACCAAACGGATAGTCTATAATACAAGCGATATCCGCGTGGGCACAACCAAAGTGAAAGAGCTCTCTCAGGGTATTATTCAAGCGCAGCAATGGAAGAATAGCAAGCTTATACCGGGTACCGTCGTTGCCATGCGCGCGGGATTTCGTCCCAGTCCGGGCGTATTTGTCCATAAAGGAAAAAATATACGACTTGAAAATATCGCCGTCCATTACGCCGAAGGCATGGGTTTGCTAGCTCAATTAACGGACAACATCACATTGGAAGGTTTCCGAATTGCACTTCGCAGCGATCAGGATCCGCGTTATTTTACAGCTCAGGCCGACGCAACACATTTTTCGGGTTGCAAGGGTGTTATTGTATCGAAGAATGGACTGTATGAAAATATGATGGATGATGCCATCAATATCCATGGCACCTACCTGAAGATCACCAAACGACTAGACGACAAAACATTGATCGGTCGTTATATGCACGATCAATCCTACGGATTTGACTGGGGCTACCAGGGGGATACGGTCCAATTTATCCGCTCCAGTACAATGGAACTCTGGGACCAGAAAAATAAGATCCAATCCATTAGCGTTTTACGCGAGAAAGCCTCAGATCCAATACGCGAATTCATGATTACATTAAGTAATGCTTTGGACCCAGCTATTGACCCAACAAAAATGGATATTGGCATCGAAAACCTCACATGGACGCCACGTGTGCTATTTAGTGGCAATACCATACGCCACAATCGAGCACGGGGTGCTCTATTCAGTACGCCAAAAAAGACCCTGGTAGAAAACAACCGCTTTGATCATACTTCAGGTACAGCTATTCTCCTGTGTGGCGATGCCAATGGTTGGTACGAAACGGGTAGCTGCCACGATATTCAAATCCGGAACAATACTTTTATCAATGCCTTGACCAATATGTTCCAATTTACCAATGCGATTATATCGATCTATCCAGAAATTCCGGATTTAAAAAATCAGCAGAAATACTTCCATAGCCATATCGTCATCGAAGACAACCGCTTTGAAACCTTCGATAAGCCTATTCTTTACGCCAAATCAGTCAATGGATTGGTCTTTCGCAACAATCAAATCAAGACCAATAAGGAATATCCTGCATTTCATTGGAATAAAAAGCCCTTATTTTTTGAACGTGTCGCAAATAGCATTATTTCAAACAATACGGTAAATGGCAAACAAAGTGATTTACAAACCTTGGATCAATAACAAGTCCCGATATTTAAACTATAAACTGTCCCTATGTTATTTCACAAAAACAATTTATCATTCACCCTTGCGGTGTTATTTATCGGTATGCATGTAGGAGGCCATGCGCAAACAGTCAACCGAACTAAAGTTAAGCAGAAGCACCAATCGGTATCCACAACAGAACGCCCCAATATTGTCGTGTTTTTTGTGGACGACCTCGGTTGGCAGGACATGTCCGAACCATTTTACAAGGTCAAAACGCCAATCAACGAAAAGTTTCATACCCCCTATCTGGAAACATTGGCCAAAGAAGCCATTAAATTTACCAATGCGTATGCAACACCGGTGTGCACACCTTCCCGGGTGAGCTTTCTGACCGGTTTAAATGCTGCTCATCATCGTGTCACCAATTGGACCCATCCCAAAGCTGACACCCCGACCGATAGCAAAGATGAATTGTTGAATCCACCGGATTGGAATATCAACGGACTAAGCCCTGTGCCCAATATACCACATACGATATATGCTACTCCATTTCCAAGCATCCTTAAGGCCAATGGTTACTATACCATTCATGTGGGTAAAGCACATTGGGGATCTGCCGGAACACCTGGTGCCAGCCCTTTAAATTTGGGTTTTATGGTCAATATTGCAGGACACTCCGCTGGGCATCCACAAAACTACTATGGCGAGCAGAATTACGGAAACCTTCCTGGTAAAGCAGGTTATCAGGCAGTTCCCGATCTTATGGAATACCATGGCACATCCACATTTTTAACGGAAGCCTTAACCCGGGAGGCGCTGAAGGCACTGGAGGAACCTATACGCCGTAAGGAGCCTTTTTTCCTTAATTTTTCCAACTATGCGGTGCATGTCCCGATCCAACCCGATCCACGTTTTGTACAAAAATACCTCGACCGCGGCTTAGATTCCACTGAAGCAGCTTATGCTTCACTAGTCGAAGGTTATGACAAAAGTATGGGTGATATCGTTCAATTTCTTAAAGACAAAAACCTGTACGATAACACCGTCATTATTTTCCTTAGCGACAATGGCGGACTAAGCCTCAGCCCAATGCGCACCGGACCAAGCCATACACAGAACCTACCATTAAAAGCTGGGAAAGGGTCGGTTTACGAAGGTGGAATCCGGGTTCCTCTGTTGATCAAACAGGCCAAACAGCACCCTGCAAGCACAGATGCTACCCCTGTTATGGTCGAAGATCTCTTTCCAACGATTCTCAGTTTAGCCAAAATAGATCGCTATCAGCTCGTACAGGAAAAACCAGATGGAAAAAATCTTTTGCCCTTAATGGAAGGTAATAGGTCCGACAATTGGAACAGCCGTCCATTGGTATGGAATATCCCCAACAAGTGGACAGTACCAGATGGCCCTGGAATCAACTTTTTCTCGGCAATAAGACAAGGAGATTATAAGTTACTTTACGACATGAAAAATGGGAAGCTTGAACTTTACAACCTGCAGCAAGATATCGGTGAACTCAACAACCTTGCCCCAAAAATGAAAGGAAAAACCAGCGAGCTCAGCAAATTACTTTCTGATCAGCTCCGGACTTGGAAGGCTCAGTTGCCGACCTACAAAGCTACGGGACAGCAGATCCCCTATCCTGATCAAATTAAGCTGATGGATTAAGGGGCCTGCTTGGATGACTTATACAGCGAAGCCCCGATACAACGAAGCCCCGAAAGTACATATCGGGGCTTCGCTGGTTTATCCTCTCCTTCGAAGATACGATTTAGCAAAATCTGTTGCTATCCTGACAACTATCCTTTTTTTTCTTTTTTTGCAGATTCAATCAGTTCACGCATTTCTAATTTAATGTAATCAACATTAGGGGTCTTTTATTAATTTAAAATATTATTAAACCTTGACAATAAAAACCGAATTTTTTATGGCTCTGCAAGCATAAAACAAGATAAATTTCAGCACTCATCCAAAAACAAATGTACTTTTGACTATTTATTCGAAAAATTAAAAGTGAATTCTATTTTAATTTTATTCAACCTAATTTTGAGTTAATTACGGCTCAAAACCAATTTCTTATGAATATAAGCCCAAATGATAATGTCAAATGTTTAACGAATTTCAAAAGATTAAACACAAAAAATAAAAAATACGTACAGATCTTGACCTTATTTAATAAAATCTGTAATATTGAAAAAAAGTTACATTCCTCAACCCTACCAATCTAAGGAATTCAACTTCACACTATCATATCATGAAAAACGATAAAGATCCAGCTCATAATGATGCAAGCTTGTTAGCTAGGCTCCGAGAAGGCGATTTAGAGGCTTTCAATATTTTGTATGATAAATATTGGTCTTTACTTTTAGATGAATCTTACAAAAGACTCGAAGATTTAGCTTCCTGTGAAGAGATTGTTCAGGATGTATTTATTGAACTTTGGGAACACTGTCCCAGTAGAGAGATTCACAACCTGAAATCCTACCTCATTGCATGCATGAAATACAAAGTCTTTGAAACCTATAAGAAAAACAAACGCAGAAATATCCTTATCGAAGAAAATCATCACCTTTATCGAAGTTATGAAATTCTGGAAGGAGATCAGTATGCCGAAAAGGATTTAAAATCTTTAATTGAACAATGGGTAGCCCATCTCCCACAAAAAAGAAAAGAAATCTTTAAAATGAGATACTTAGATGGACTTACCACAAAAGAAATTAGTGATTTGACAGAAACTTCCCAAAATACAGTTCAAAATCACCTCGGAGTATCAATTCAAAAATTAAAAAAACTTGTTATCCAACATTTTTTGACGCTACTCATAATTTTATACAACTGTAAATAAGTAAATTACAAATAAACACCAATTTAGACTAGTACATTTTTTCCTTTTAGGGGCACTATTTAAGTGAACATTGTACTAATCATATGCAATATCCTAACCAAGAGCTCGAAAAGCTAATTGACAAATACTTAAAAGGCGAAGCCAATTCGGAAGAAATGGACGTCGTGGAACGTTTTTTCGATTCATTTTCATCCCGACCGAATTTAATCAAAACACTACCCGATCATGTACAGAAAGCACTCAAAGCACGCATTCATGGCAGAATTATAAAGAAACTGACTCGGAGGAATCAGAAAACATTCAATTTCCCTAGAATTGCAGCAGCTGCAGCTATCCTCTGTATCGCTTTTACAGCTCTTTATCTTTACAAAATTGCGCAACCAAACAATCGAGAAATTACGCTAACAAACGGACAACAGCAGCGAATTGTTCTAGAAGATGGTACAAAAGTTACACTTAATGCTTCGAGCAAAATAATCTATCCCGCCTCATTCAAAGATTCCAGCACACGTGAAGTTACTTTGATTGGGGAAGCATTTTTCGATGTCGCCAAAAATCCATCCAAGCCCTTCCTTATTCATACACCAAGAATGGAAATTAGCGTACTGGGAACCGCTTTCAATGTGCGCGATTATGCCAAAGAAAATAATGCCCAAACAGCTTTGGTACGTGGCAAAGTATCCATCTGGAAAAAAGGAACTGACAATCAGAAATTTATATTAAAGCCCAAAGAAAAGTTTGTGATCAGAAAGGTATATGGAGTTGAAAAGGAATTCCCATCTACAACTACTAAAACCGCATCGGCTCCTATGGCAATAGCTATTCAGCCATTTTCCATCTCTGAAAAAGACGGATCCGCTTTAGAAACCGAATGGTTATTAAATCGGATTACCATTCAAGATGATAGATTACTGGATATCGCCTTAAAACTAGAACGCATGTATGGCGTGGAAATTAAAATTACAAACAAAGCAGTGGCTAACCAACGCTATTCAGCAACATTCGAAAACGAACAACTAGAAAATATCCTAAAAGCATTACAAACTGTCAATTACTTTCAAATTAAAAAAACGGGGAAAAATCAAATACAACTACTCTAAAAACAATCAACCTATATAACTCACATGAACAAAACAAAACCCAAATTTAGAAAAGAGTCGAGATTGGCTTTACTGCTCATTTGTCTTAGCGCCATGCATATACAGAGCTTCGCCTATTCTCAAACTGAAAAAATTGATGTCTCCGTCCAGGGAGGAAAACTCGAAGATGTATTTCAAACAATCATTGACAAGAGCAAATACAAAATGTTCTTTAGCAAATCGACCCTCCCAAACTCGACAATCAATATTGTTGGAAAGAAAATCAGTGTAAAAGATCTTCTTTCCCAGTCTCTGGCCGGGAGCAACCTAACATGGGAAGTATTGGACAATGACATTATCGCTATAAAAGAAAAAAAAGAGAATCAGCAACACATTGCGGGCCAAGTAGTCAATGAAAATGGAACGCCTTTGGCAGGAGTATCTGTTATCATAAAGGACTGGCAAAAAGCAGAATACCGCAATCTGCAAACGAGTACCGCAACGGATGTCAATGGACAATGGGGACTGCGTATTCCAAATGACGATGTCATTATTACTTTTTCTTTTATTGGTTATCAGAAGGTTGATATCACTGCAAAGCAGCTTATTGCCAATTCTACTCCTATTAAACTGAAACCGGAAGAAGGAAGCTTAGAAGAAGTGGTTGTTATTGGCTACGGTACGACAACACGTAGACTGAATACGGGATCAGTTGCTTCGATCACAGCGAAGGACATTACCTCTCAACCTGTAAGTAATCCCCTTGCCGCACTATCGGGAAGAATGTCCGGTGTATTGATCGCCCAAAACAATGGTGTGCCCGGAAGTGCTGTTCAGATTCAGATTAGGAATCAAGCGTCATTAAGTGGAACAACCTCTGGTTCAATACCGCTATACGTGGTTGATGGAGTTCCATTTACCAATTTTAACGGCGGACAACCTGCAACAGATAACCTCAATTCATTTGGTATCTCAGCTTCTTCAGGCGGCTTAAGTCCCTTCAGCATGATTAATCCAGCTGATATTGAACGTATCGATGTCTTGAAAGATGCCGACGCTACAGCGATCTATGGTAGCCGGGGCGCAAATGGTGTCGTATTGATCACCACAAAAAAAGGATCTGCAGGTCGTACTCGCATTGGTGTAAACTTTAACACCGGATTTACCGAGGTCAACCACTTTATCCCTATGTTGAATCTAGAACAATATCTCACGCTAAGAAAAGAGGCTTTTGCTAATGCTGGAGTTACACCTACAGCCGATAACGCTCCAGATCTTATGTTATGGGATCAGAACAAATCGACAGATTGGCAGAAAATGCTGATTGGAAACAAAGGACATATTACCGACGTTCAAGCGAATATGTCTGGTGGAAACGAATCTACCCGTTTTTTCTTTAATTCGGGATATAGACGCGAGAGTACTGTTTTTTATGGAGATAGCAAAAACAGTCGCTTTACCTCACGGTTAAACTTGGATCACACCTCCTCTGACAAAAAATTCAATGCCGCTTTATCAGTTAGCTATGCCAACGACAATTCCGATATGCCTTCCTCTGATGTCACATCTCTCTACAATTTGCCCCCCAATTATCCAATCTATGGTGACAATGGAAAATACTATTGGTTACCGTCATCAGCTTTTATTGACAACCCAATCTCCTTGCTCGAACGGAAATACTTTGGTAATACCAATAATCTGATCTCGAACGCCAATCTGAGTTACAAAATTCTACCTGGACTGACAGCAAAAGCAAATTTTGGCTATACCATCACACAGTTGAACCAAAATAATCAACGCCCAATTACTTCCTTAAATAACACCGTCTCCAACCCGCTTGGATCTTCCAGTTTCTCTAATACAAAGGCCGAAAATTGGATTATTGAACCGACATTGGATTATGTAAAAAGTATCGGCGAAGGTAAATTTACGGCATTAATTGGAACAAGTTTTCAGCAAAATTCATCCCGTTCACAGACAACCAATGGTTCTAATTATTCAAACGATGCACTTTTAGGTTCGCTCAGTGCCGCAGGATTATTCACTGCCAGCAATAACCTCGTATATTACAAATACAATGCACTATTCGGAAAAGTAAATTACGACTGGAAAGAGAAATATTTGTTTAATGGAACTTTTAGAAGAGATGGCTCATCTCGTTTTGGACCTAAAAACCGATTCGGAAATTTTGGAGCAATAGGACTAGGATGGGTCTTTGGAAAAGAGGATTTTATACAAGATAATCTAACGTTTTTAAGTTTTGGTAAATTGAGAGCGAGCTATGGAACTACAGGTAATGATCAAATTTCAAATTACCTTTATCTTCCACTCTACTCTTCAACAACCGCATATCTGAATAATCCTTCCATGAATATTGGAACACTTCCAAATGAATATATCAAGTGGGAAACAACCAAAAAACTGGAGTTTGCTTTAGATCTAGGTTTCTTGAAAGATCGAATTTTGTTTACTGGAAACTTTTTCAGAAATCGTTCTTCTGATCAGATAACTGATTTAGTTTTAAGTACTCAAACGGGCTACAACAGTTACAAAGAAAACCTACCGGCATTGATCCAAAATACAGGCTTGGAATTGGAGTTGAACACCACCAATATTACAAATGAAAATTTTACTTGGAAAACATCTGCTAATTTCACGTTTTATAAAAACAAACTTGTCGAATTTCCTGGAATTGAAAACACATTTTATTCAAGTAGCTTTCTAGTTGGTGAGCCGCTCAATATGGTCCGTTTGTATCACTATCAAGGTGTAGACCCCACAACAGGAAGAGCGTTATACGAAGACCGCAATGGCGATGGGGCTATAACGGGCGATGACCGATACGTTGCTAACTTAGGTACACCTTTCTATGGTGGATTTAACAATACTTTTTCCTACAAAGGCTTCGAGCTCGGCGTATTTTTTCAATTTAACCACCGCTTTGGAGTAACTAAAATCCTCAACACGAGACCGGGTGCTATGCTCAACCAAAATGATTACTGGTTGGACAGATGGACACCAAATAACAGCAATACCAATATCCCGGGAGCAATTATCCCGACAGTACCGGCATCTTCAGCTGATGGAGTTGCATTAAGCAACTCTTATAATCAATATACCAGCTCTGATGCTGTCTATGGGGATGCTTCCTATATTAAATTGAGGTCTGTCAATTTATCTTACAACCTGCCCAAAAGCTGGACTTCGAGATTAAAAATGTCTAATTGTAATGTATTTATGCAAGGGCAAAATCTCTTTACTTGGGCCAAGAACAAATATGTCCTGGATACCGAAACGACCGTGCAAGGCGGTCCATCTGGTTTAGGAACTGGAACGATTGCCCAGGTATTGCCTCCATTGCGGACGATTGTATTTGGATTTAACTGTCAATTTTAAAACTAGAGATCATGAAATTAAACATCAATAAAAATATACTATTATTAGCAATTACCAGTGGAACTCTTTTGACCAGCTCCTGCGAAAAATTTGTGGAATTGGGCGCTCCACCGACACAAGTTGTAGCTGGCGAAGCATTCTCTACAGATGCTTCTGCAAATAGTGTCATACGCGGATTGTATACCACAACATTAAGCATCAATCTCGCTGGGACTTCAACCTTTTATACAGGAATCGCTGCAGACGACCTTCAATACAATGCGGCTGATGCAAATACCTCGGAATTCGCCAGCAATAACCTGCTGAACACAAATGGGAATGTCGCTAATTTCTGGTCAAATTGCTACCAACTTATCAAGAATGCAAACAATGCGATATCGGGTCTCGACGCATCCACCAGCCTTACCCCAAGTGTAAAAGATCAGCTCCTGGGCGAAGCGAAATTTTTTAGGGCTTATACCTATTTCTATCTCGTCAACCTCTATGGTGATGTGCCATTGCAATTACGTGATGACCTCCACGCTTTTGAAGATGCAATTCTTCCGCGAACTTCTGCACAGCAAGTATATGATCAGATTATTGCTGATCTAAAAGATGCGGAAAGTAAGATGGCGACGGCCTATGATGCAACGGCAAGCCCCAGAGGAAGAGCTAACAAAACTGCTGCAAGCGCACTATTGGCAAGAGTTTATCTCTACCAAAAGGATTATCAAAATGCCGAATCTTATGCGACCAAAGTATTACAGTCATCTGATTATGGCATGCCGACACCAGATAAAAATTTTGTAAACTCAAGTAATGAGGTTATTCTTCAACTTGGCAATCAAACGGGAGTAACGACATTTGGCTCCAATTATATTACCGCGGCTACAGCTACACCCGGCTACACTCTACCGGACGCTGTGTATAATAGCTTTGAGACATCTCCGACGGTTGACTTAAGAAAAACAAATTGGACAAGTTCAAAAACGGTCTCCAACAAAATCTATTATGCCATAACCAAATATAAAATATCCTCGGGAACAGGTTCCGAATACCATATTATGCTTCGCTTAGCCGAGCAGTATCTTATTCGCGCGGAAGCGAGGGCTAAACTGGGAAAACTTGCCGAAGCCCGAACAGATGTGGATGCTGTCCGTTCTCGCGCTGGACTTGCAGGACTTAATTCAAGCTTAAACCAAACACAATTACTATCTGCAATAGAAATGGAACGCCTGCACGAATTTTTCGGGGAGTTCGGCCATCGTTGGCTCGACCTCAAGCGGACAGATCGTGCTACCGCTGTATTGTCTCCAATCAAATCAAACTGGCAGGCTACGGATGTCTTGTATCCTATTCCACAAGCCCAGATTTTGATCAACAATAAACTGACACAGAATCCAGGATACGAAGATTAATGAATTTAAAAAATCATACAGACAAAAAATGAAAACAAAAATCTTAACGGCTGCATTGGTGTTTTCGCTAACAGCATCTTTTGCACAACAACCAGCAAAAAACAAATACCAACAGTATCTCCCCATTATAGAAAAAGGTACGTTGGTACAAAAGGATTCGCTTGCTAATGTATTAATGAGCGAATTAAAGACGTATAAATCGGAAGAAGACTACCGTACTACAATCAACATTTTGCGTTCTTTAGGGAAAGAAGATCTGCAGGCATCTGCAGAAATACTGGCTAAGAAAAAATATCCAAAAGGATCACTAACGCGTGATGCCTTTATCACAGATGTTTTTTACAATGCAAGTACGCCAGCACAAAAAGAAAAAGCATATAATGAGCTCATAAAAAAATGGCCCGTTAAAAACTTCAAGGAAGAACCACTGACTTATGATTATGTATTGGCTAATTTAGCACAAAGTTTTGCCAACGAAGGAAATGCCCCAAAAGCATTGCATTATCTCGGTGAAATGAAAGAACGATTCTGGCGCGGAAATGGCTATATCCCTGTTGGTCAAATCCTCCTGAGAACAGGTGATACGACTACTGCAGCACCACTCTTAAAAACAGCTATGGATGATAGTTATTACTATTTAACCCTTCCAGAGGATCAAAAAGACAATAAGGCTCGGTTTGCGGCCATGGGATATGCAAGCTCCATGTCAGCTTATGTCAATATACTCGTTTCACAGAAAAAATTTACTGAAGCGCTAGGTTATATAGAAAATGCATTAAATGCAGCACCAGAGCAAGCGGATGGTCTAGCGATGGTATACTACAAATCTTTAATGGGCACAGGAAGAAAGCTTGAGGCATATAATATTCTCACCAAGTTATATGCTAAAGGACAATTTGCGGTCGAAAATGATCTTAAAAAATTATATACTGAATTGAATGGATCTGTTCAAGGTTACGAGAATTTTAATGCATCCTTAAAAATAGAGTTAACGCAAAACATTCGCAACCATATCAAAGAAATGGCAACTTTTAAACCTGCACCTAATTTTGAATTACTCAATCTTAAAGGCGAAAAAGTATCCCTAGCCAGTTTAAAGGGAAAAGTTGTGGTATTGGATTTTTGGGCAACTTGGTGTCAGCCATGTATCCGTTCATTCCCAGGAATGAAGGCAGCACAGGACTCTTATGCAGATGATAAGGATGTACAATTCTTATTCATGAATACCTGGGAGCGTGATAAGAACTATAAGGAAAATGTGATATCCTTTATCACCAAGAATAATTATCCTTTTGAAGTTCTCTATGACGATCAAAAAGATCCACAAACCGGAGAAGTTATGGCCGCGAAATTCGGAGTCAAAGGAATTCCAGCAAAATTTATTATTGATAAGGAAGGAAATATACGTTATTTTCTTACGGGATCTACCCCAAATGTAGATTACATTAAATTAGAAATGAAAGAGCTCATCGAAGCCGCTAAAAAACCTTACAAAGGGTAAAAAAAGGGGGCGTCCAAAAAGATCGGACAGCCCCCTTTTTTTTAATATCCAGCCAACTATAATCCAACCAACTCCCGAGCGTAAAAGAAGAATTTTTATGGGCTTTAAGACTTTCTTTATATTGTGGATCGGATGAATCCGCCGAAATGAGCCATACAGCACATAAATTTGAGCTATCAGCAAAAATAGATCTGTCTCAGCAGTCTTATCTTTGTTGCTATACAATATGCAGATGGCAACAAGAAACAACAGGAAGAAGTGGCTTCTATTTTTGAAAAGAACAATCTTAGGACTGGCAGTTCTCATCGCTCTTATCGGACTATATATGATGCATCCACAATTCGGCAAAAGACCCTCGGGTGAAAGACTTCAACGCATACAGCTATCGAAACAGTTTAAAGACGGAAAATTCCAGAATAGCAGCCCTACACCACAGCTCACGCAGCCCTGGACCGTCGCCCTATACGATTATTTTTTTAAGCGCTCCAAACACCTTCCATACGGGCTCTATTTAGGCGGGGACAGTGGCTACGATAACCACTTCAAAGAGATAGGTAATCAATTGGGCCCTTTTGACCTGGCTATATTGGAGAATGGCCAATACGACCTCAGTTGGAAACACATACACATGATGCCGGAGGAGGTTGTCCAAGCGGCACATGATCTCAAAGCTTCCTTACTGTTTCCGGTTCATTCGTCCAAGTTTGTATTGGCCAATCATGCCTGGAATGAACCTCTAGAACGTATTTCCAAGGAAGCAATACGACAACAACAGCCTATGCTTACCCCCATGATCGGCCAGGTCATCGACCTCGATCAGCCCCCTTTAACACCTAGCTACTGGTGGCGGAAATAATGTTAAGCAACGGAATTGATCGTCGCTGGTGTTATGCCAAACTTCTCCTTGAAAGAAGCATAAAAATGAGAAAGGTTTTCAAAACCCAGATCAAGATAAAAATCTGCAGGTTTTTGTCGCTTATTTTCAATTAGATAATAAGCCTCAGAAAGACGTCTTTCTTGCAGCCATTTTCGGGGAGAGGTCTGGAATATTTTCTCAAAATCACGTTTAAAGCTTGCTAAACTCCGCCCAGTTAGTTTGGCAAAGTTTTCTAAAGGCACATTGTACCGATAGTTTTCAACCATAAACTGCTCGAGATCAATCTTATGCGGCTCCGAAAAGTCAAAAAGCAGGTCTTTTAACTGTGGATAGCTTTCCAACAACAAGGTGATCAATTCATAGATCTTGATATTTTCCATCTGCGGGCTCACTCGGTCGATGGCTTCCGCATAGGGGGTCAATGACTCAAAATAACTTTTTATAAACAGGTTACTTTCCAGTACAACATTGGACTCACCCTGATACTTTTTGTCCGAACTGAGGTGATGGTCCATCGCGTATTGCTTCAGCCGATCAGCCCCCAGCAATACTGAAACAGATTTGTAAATATTATTTTTCGCGGGATATTTAAAAGCTTTGGCCAGTTGGTTTCTACGGGCAACCACAATCTGCCCTTCTGTCGCCACCAATTTTCCTTTCTGATGGTCCAGATGTGTTTCACCAGATAGCTGAAAAAAAACGACATGTTCGGGAATGAACTGTTCGTGCCCAAATGCTTTCTCGACATAACAGGAATACAAAAAGGCATTCCCAAAATCTTTCTCTTCCATGCTCAATACGATTTATTTTAAACGGCTCTGCGATTATGGGTACCGATAGCTAAAATCAGTCCCAGCCTAAAGGTAGCAAATATCTCATACCTTTTGCAAAGTCTAGTTGTCCGAAAGCTCAAAATATAGTTGGTACACAGCTCAAATCAAGCTACCGAAAAACTCAACGCATAAATACATTCACTTTTTGGGAAGCATCCTTCTTTTTTCTAAATCGAATGGCCCATGTCATCACCTACGTGTTTCAACATGGAGCCATTCGAACTGCTTGTTATTTCTTTGCAGCAAGCCGCTTACGTATAATACTGACAAATTCGGGTGAAACCCCCAAGTAGGATGCAATATAGTATTGCGGTACCCTTTGGGAAATAGTCGGGTATAGTTCAATAAATTCCAGATAGCGATCGGCGGCTGGTTTGGCGATTGTATGGATCAGCCTATTTTGCAGAACAGCGAGCCGACGTTGCACCAACATACGAAAAACCCGCTCAAATTTTTACCGAAGGAAAAGACAATCCTTCACAGTATAAAGAATCAAAAACTTCTTTGCTATTCTCCCCCTATAAAAGTCTATATCCACCGACTTTTATAGGGAGAGATTTGTACCCATGGCCTGTTATCCTATTCTTTCAAAATCGCTCCATTTTTAGTGAATTTCACGCTAAAGCCATGCATCAGAACCCGCGTACGTTTGACCTTTCCTTCTCGTTTTCCAAAAGTCCCCAAAGCCGTCTCTTCTGGTGCGCCGAAATCAAAATCCACATCAATCAACAGGGGATATTTCTTTGTATTAACTAAACCCAAGCGATTGCTCGCTTTAATCCAACGGGTCACATCATCATCCCGGTCAACAAAATAGGTTCCGATTGTTAACCGATAAAATTTATCGTTTCTAGCGAGATCCAAATAAACCCTTTCTTTATCATTATTTAGGCTGTATTTACTTAAATGTTGTTCCAGTATTCTCTCTACGGAATCTGGAAATACATACAAAATTTCCTTCCCAACAGCCATCAACGTCATGCAGTTTAAAAATAAAAAAAGTAGGCTGCTTCTTATGAGGTGATGTATTTTCATGATCTTTATCGTTTTTCTAAAATCATCGGAACAGCGTTCATTTCAAGGGCATTCGTTTCATCCAAATGGAAATGGGCGCCTTTAGGCACCTCATCCTGCGCGAGTATCAAAAGTTGCTTGGCCAATGAAATAAGTCCCTGTTTGTTGGCTCGAATTACAATTTCGTTGGCAACAACGTGAACTGCAATTTCGAATCCAGGTTCCCATGACGCCTGTAGCCCCAACTCTTCGGAATAGGTGGGTAAATTAATTTCTAAGTTCATATATACTGGTTTTGCTCCACCTAAACTTAATTAAAATTACCTAGATCTAGCGTCCATATAATCTAAAGTCCCCATAAAAGAAGGCTCCNNGGAGCCTTCTTTTATGGGGACTAATAGGTTAAATTCCTATTTACTCCAACCTGGGTTTTGTGTCAGATTTCCGTTCAGCACAATCGCTGCAGACGGAATTGGGTAAAGGTATTGCTTGTTGTTGTCATCCCAAGTACGCTTCACAGCTTTAAACCATTCCAGGTGATTGTCCGAAGTCATTGTCTGGAAATTGGTACTTTTACCCCCTATAGCCACCTTGGCTACTCCTGCAGGAACAGTTATCGAAGGAGCTGATTTACTTCCATCATAGAACACAACATCTGGAGTTCCATTGTGGTCGATATCAATCAGCTTATCTAAAGCAGGGATATAAATTCCCGTCCAAGGCAAATTTGCCATAAGCGGTCCAAGTTTCCATCGCTTCAAATCATTGAAACGGAAACCCTCAAGGGCTAATTCCACCTGTCTTTCACGACGTATTTCTAAAAGCACGGGGCTATTGACTTCGGGGAAGAATGTATTTTTCAAGTAGGTATCCACTTTGGTTGGCAGTGTATTCGTTCCACTTGTTATTCCAGCCCTTGAACGTAATGCTCCAATAGTTTTCGACCAATCCGCATCATTGAAAGTACCTAGTTCCTGTTTCGCTTCAGCATAGTTTAATAATATTTCCGCATAACGCATTAAAGGAACTGCATTGGTATTGTAACCGCCATTGTCGTAATAGGGATCGTCTAAAGTATACTTGATCGGTTGATACCCCGTATAAGTAAAACTTGCAAAATTTGGGGGAGCAGGCTGTCCATTACGGGAATATCCTGGCGTCCGGATCAACTGCGCCAAGCGCAAGTCGCGATTTTGACACTCCTCATAGAATTCCTCAGTCTGAAAGTTCGGTCTATCCGTATAAGGAGTACCGTCAACATTCAAAAAACTATTGATAAAAGGCCTTACCAAACTTAAACGTGGACCATAGGTTGCAGATGTCCACCACCAGTTGGCGTCGTTCAAAAGCGCAAGATCTTTACTGAAAGTTACGGCCAACATGACCTCTTTTGTCACTGGCGTATTACTGATAAACAACTGTCGCTGTGATGTTTTAGGGTCTGCGGAGATATTAAGCCCATAAGGACCATTTTCCATTAAAATCTTGCCAGCGTCTACCGCCATCTGGAAAAATACTTCCGGCTGTGTAGCCAAATTGAGCTTTTGGTATTTACGAAATGTTCCTTCGAACAGCGCGATTCGGGTCTTCAAACCAAGTGCTGTCCATTTATTAATCGTACTACCGTCACCCGCCGTATTTGTGATATTGGCGTAGGCAAAGTCCAGATCTTCCATGATGTGTTTCATGACCACTTCGCGCGAATCCCGTGGTGCTTTAAGAATATCCGTCTCATCAACCGCCAAAGGGTGATCTACCCAAGGCACATCGCCAAAACGAACTACTTTCTCATAATAGAACCAAGCTCTGAAAAAGCGGGCTAAGCCGATATAATTATTTTTGATGGCATCGCTCAATTTGGGACTATTACATTTAGCTATCAATTGGTTGATATTACGCAGGGTAGTCCAGGACCACCCCGAACTGATCTCAGCACTGTAAGCGCCGCCGACCATAAAATCATTGAGGCTATTTACGGCCGAATAGTCAGCCATAGCGTCACCTTTATAAGCGTCACTACCAGAGGTAATATTCCGATAGAATGAGTTGCTGTAATTTTTTAATCCACTTTCGCTCCCGAAGATATCCTCCTCGGTGGCACCTGCCTTCGGCAGCTCGTTTAGTTCACAGGAGGAGAACAAAAGCGCAACAATAGGTATATAAAATAATTTTTTCATGATAATAAAAAACTATAAGCCAATAGATAAATTAAAACTAACACTCTTCATAATCGGATAGTTAAATCCGTCGCCAGAACCCGTTCCGATCTCCGGATCAGATTTACCCAGATTACCGACATCGAGATCCTTCGTTTTTTTGTAAAGAGGCGACCAGGTCCATAAGTTTTCGCCCGAAAGTCCAGCCCGAAGACTACTAATTTTTAACCTGTTGGTTACAGATTTAGGAAAACTATATCCGATCTGTATATTTTTCATCCGTATATAGGCAACGTTCTGAAGATATCTTGTCTGTGGCGTTGTTTTGATAGATTCATTGTACCCAGCATAGCGAGGAAAATAACCGTTTGGATTGTCTTCAGTCCAATAATTGTTGAGGTGCCATTCCGGCAAGTTGTTGTAAGGTCGATTGTATTGTCCCCAAAAAATAGATTCATTGCTCGGGTACCAATTCTGCTTACCCACCCCCTGGAAGAAAGACGAGAAATAAATACCTTGCCAATCCAGATTAAGGTTAAAACTATAGATATATCGTGGATCGGCATTACCGATTACAGTTCTGTCACCATGGCTATAAATCGTATTATTTCCATAATCAATTACACCATCACCATTTAGATCCGCAAAACGTACGTCACCTGGATATATTGTACCATTGTTTGACGATTTGATCAATTTTTGTTTTGCAGCACCATCAATTTCCGCCTGATTCTGAAATAAACCCTGCGTTACATAGCCCCATATTTCACCGATTCGCTGACCTTCATAATACGATCCATCTTTGATTAAACCCTCTTTATTTTCGTAACGGTCTATATTGGATCTATAATCAGCCAAAGTACCCCTTACGGACCAATTGAAAGGACTACCGTTCAGATCGAATCTATCCTTATAAGTCAAGCTCACTTCAAAACCTTTTGTGGTCATGTCAGCATAGTTCCCTTTCGGCGACTCCGCACCAAAGATATCAGGCAAAGCTACACCTAAGGTATACATATTTAAGGTCTTGCGTTGATAGATATCGCCCGTAAAAGTCAGTTTTCCATTTAAAGACGATAGATCAAGACCTAAGTTTGCTGTGCGCGCTGTTTCCCAAGTTAAGTTATCCGGGATCACCTTAGGCACCGAGGTATATGCCGGCTTCTGTCCGTTCAATACCCGATCCATAATCTTGATCTCGTAAATATCCAAATAGGAATACGGATCGACATTACCATTACCCAATGAACCATAGGACGCTCTTAACTTCAGATCAGAAAGTGCTCTTTTGTCCACCTGGAAGAATGGCTCTTCAGAAATACGCCAGCCCACGGATGCGGAAGGGAATAATCCCCATCGTTGGTTTGTCGGAAATTTGGACGAACCATCGTAGCGGCCATTGAATTCAAAAAGGTAACGGTCCTTGAAAATATAATTGGCACGCATAAATACCCCGACATTACGGTACTTGTTATATCCCGCTGTCGCTGTGGTATTCTGCCCTACTGCCAGGTTGATATTTTCAACATCATCATTGAGTAGACCTGTTTTGGTAATATAGGTTGAATTATACGTACGCTGCTCATAATTGTATCCGAGCAAACCTTTAAAATAATGATCGCCTATTGTGCGTTCATATTCACTGTAGAGATTTCCAAACAAGTAACGGTAGCGTTGGTCTACTTGATAAATATTGTCGTTCATACTTGTTTCCAACCGCAACATTTTTCCCTCCTGTGTGCTATACGGAACAGGTACACGGACTCTTACCGAATTAAAATCGCGATTTCTAAAAGTCAGATCCCCTTTAATGCGGAACGTATTGTTGAAAAACTTAGTCTCGAAAGAAGTTGTGTTGCGGAGATCCTGATTTGCCGTATTCGTACCATTTTTACCATAGATAAAATCCCCTACTGTATAGGCTGCAGAGAAGCTCATAGATCCATCAGGGTTAAAGATCGGCGAAGAAGGGTGTCCCTCATCGGCAATATTGCGCCAGATATTTCCACCTTCACCAGCAGTCGATGGGTCTCTGTATTTGGCATAATTAAAATCGATGTTATTGCTTATCCGTAACCAGTCGTTGACCTGAAGTCCTGCTTTTGCACGGGTATTATAGGTCTTATATTTATCACTGTTGTAGCGGTACAGGCCATTGTAGTCGTAAGCACGTCCAGAAATATAGTAATCCATTTTTTCTGAATTGCCACTGATGGACAGGTTGTGATCCTGGACAAACGTATTGTCCTTGATCAACGTACCGTAATAATCTTCATTACCGTAGTATACATAATTACCTTTATCGTCGACAGTGACCTGTTCGGTAATGCCCTGTTCTTTTCTTCTCTTAAATTCTTCCAGCCAATCTGTTGTAAAGATCTGTGTCTTGTTGAGCTTGCTCGGAATCGAAGAATAATTGTTCCAGGCATTATAGGCTGTAAAGAAATGCGAAGCATATTCGTAACCATCTGTCACGAATTTAGGCAAGGTTACAGGTTTTTGAAAAGAGCCACTTCCTGAATAGTTGATCGAAGTTTTTCCGGACTTGGCACGTTTCGTTGTAACCAAAACTACCCCGAAGGTACCGCGGGAGCCGTAAATCGCAGATGAAGCCGCATCTTTGAGTGTAGTTACACTTTCAATATCATTGGGATTGATCGCCGAAAGGTCACCCTCGACACCATCAATAAGCACAAGTGCACTTCCACCCTGACCAATGGAAGTTGTCCCACGGATATTGAAACTTGGTGCACGATTGGGCTTACCATCTGCAGGAGTTACATTCAAGTTGGGAATTACACCTTGGAGCATCTGGCTTGCATTACCCAGTACGCGTCCCTCAAAAGCTTCCGATCCCACTTGGTCTACTGCACCGGTAAGATTCACTTTTTTCTGCGTACCATAACCGACCACCACAACTTCCTCCAGTTCGGTATCTTTAGATTCCATGATGATATCGATCTGCCCTGCCGTCACGCTGACGATCTTTTCACTATAGCCTATCCCTGTCAATTTGAGTCTTTGCCCTATAGTGGCTTCAATCGTGAACTGCCCCGCTACATTTGTTGAGGTTGTTTTTTGACTGGTTAAATTGGTAATGGTAATTCCGGACAAGGTTGTTCCGTTTTTGTCTTTTACCACCCCTTTCACGGTAGATTGAACTGCAATACTATGCACCTCTTGATTCAATTTGACATAATCGCGCTCCACATTAGCCCAAGTGGGGTATGAGAGACCCAATGCCATACTGATTAGTAATGTTTTTTGCATTTTTAGTCTGGTTTAGAATTTTGCATCAAAGTTGATGCTTTGACTTGGTTTATAATTTACGGTAATGTTAACAAATATTTAATTAATATCAACAACATTACTACCTAAACAGGTTTAGCAGACCATTAAATAATCAAAATTTATCTTTTATGTAACATAAATTATAAAAACAAGTATTGACACACCTAAAATTTAATCCATTCAATTCAAAAACCTAAAGTCCCCTTTTTCATAATCCAGAAATACACTAAGTGACCGAGAAGGGCAACAGACCATATTCAATTAAATCCGTCAAGCGGGATCGCATTAAAGGTACTCAGCCTATTTCTGCATTTTTCTTAGGGTCAAACCTACAAATTAATTCGTTTAGAGGTCTCTGTGTACGTAACGATAATAAATTTAAAAATCCTACCACCCGTCAGTTTTGCTAAGCAGCTGATTATACTTTCTAGCATAGCAATGCTCATCTGTTACTTTACTTCCAGCCGTAGTGACCAATAGAAATAGGCCCAAGATAGCATAACAAAAAGATGCCGCCTCGAGTATTTTTTCAAGGCAGCATCTTTTTGTTATCGTTTTTTTTGTATGCGCTTATTTTTCGCTAATAAAAGCCAGGATATCTTTATTGATGGTATCCCTTCTGTAGTAGGCATTCCATGTGGAAACCGGGATAGGTAATTAAAGTACCATTTTGGACTAACTTAGCCGCTCTTCTGCCCGTTATATCAATCGGTACGATCTGATCATCTTTACCATGCAATACTAAGACAGGAATTTCTACTTTTTTAAGTTCTTGCGTAAAATCAGTTTCAGAGAAAGCTATGATACAATCATAGTGAGCCTTAATACCGCCCATCATCCCTTGCCGCCACCAGTTGTCCATCACGCCTTGTTGTACATTCGCGCCATCGTGGTTATAGCCATAAAAAGCGAGGGTAAAATCCTGAAAATACTGCTGTCTACGTGTTGCAGCATTCAATCTTATTTCGTCAAAAACCTCCATAGGTACACCATCGGGATTTGTAGCACTCTTGGCCATTGTAGGGGTAACCGCACTGATCAATACAGCTTTTGAAACCCGAGAAGTACCATGATTTGTTATGTAGCGAACAACCTCGTCACCACCTGTTGAGTGACCAATATGGATGGAATCTTTTAAGTCCAATGCTTCTACCAATTGTGCAATATCCGACGCATAGGTATCCATCTCATTACCTGTCGCCGTCTGCGTCGAGCGACCATGCCCCCGGCGATCGTGTGCGGTCACACGGTACCCTTTTTCGAGGAAGTACATCAACTGCGCGCCCCAATCGTCACTGGATAAAGGCCAACCATGATGAAATACAATCGGTTGTCCAGTTCCCCAGTCTTTGTAATAAATTTCTGTTCCGTCTTAAACTTTGAATGTTGCCATGATGATTAGTTTAAGAATTTTATTGTTTACATGATATGTTAATTGGATTGCAATTTATAGTCCAACCACAATGTACCACTGTATTTAAGCATATTAAAAAAGCAAAAGTTAATTTAAAAACAACGATAATTCATTATTTATACAACAGATTTATCCGTTTTTTACGATAGGTCCTATTTTCCTGCAAAAGGCTTCTCGTCGTGTGCGCACCTGTGTTTAAATAGTAATCATATATTCAGTTTTCACCTAATATTTGAACCAGATCTTCCGCGCCACCGTCAAATTTCTGTCCATTGACAAAAAATGTCGGTGTCCCATTAACGCCACTCAGCATACCACTTTCAAAATCGCCATCTACCCGATCCTGTAACGCCTCGTCCTGCAAATCAGATTTAAACTTTGGCATGTCCAAATCCAGTTGCTCGGCGATATCCAACAGCAATCTCGCACTCAGCAAGTTCTGGTTTTCGAAAATGGCATCATGCATCTCCCAAAATTTTCCCTGCAGTGCTGCCGCTTCCGCCGCCAATGCTGCGGGTTGAGCATAAGGATGCATTTCCGAAAGTGGAAAATTACGGAATACAAACCTGATCTGGCTTCCCAGTTCGGCCATCATTTCTTTTATTATGGGATGGGCTGCACCGCAATGTGGACATTGATAATCCCCATATTCAACAATGGTCAGATCGGCCTGGCCATTTCCCAATATATGGTCAGCATTGCTGACCTTCGGTTTCAATGACATAATTATTTTAATTTAAGATTCTCCAATGCTTCGATAATACCGTCTGCACCTGGATTGACCGCCGTTGGAGATAGATAACTCCAAGCAATAATCCCTTCCTTATCAATTACAAAGAGTGCGCGCTTGCACTCACCTTCTTCATCATCATAAACACCATATTTTTTGGCAACCTCGCCCTTAGCTTCAAAATCGGCCAGGAGCGGAAAATGCAGCTTTCGCGACTGTGCGAACGCCATATGACACCATTTGCTGTCAACGGAAATACCCATAATTTCGGCATCATATTTCTTAAAATACTTGAGCATTTCATTATATAATGCCATCTGATCGCTGCATACAGGACTCCAATCTGCAGGGTAAAATGCCAATATCACATTATGCCCCTTGAATTCTGATAAGCTAATTTTTTGATCGGGGGTCGCATACAAGGTAAAATCAGGGGCAACATCATTTTTTTTTAACATATCAACGTCTTTAAAGTTTAACTGCCATCTCAAGGTGCACAACCTTAAAAGATCTGCATCACCTTTAAATAAAGCACTTAAAAGCAAAAATTGTTTTAAAGAAAAAATAGCTTATCCACTATCTGACTACAAGATCCGTTGATCTGCCTACATCCAAAATCGGTGGGTTGGCCATCTTTGTGTCATCAATTTATTTAAAACAGAAACACATGAAATCACAAAAAGTATGGTTCGTCACTGGTGCCTCCAAAGGGCTTGGTCTCAACCTCGTTAAAGAGCTGCTCGCCCAAGATTATTCTGTAGTTGCCACATCACGAACAAAACAGGCGCTGGAAGATGAAATCGGCGATCAGGAAAATTTTCTGCCGCTTGAAGTAGACATTACCGATGACAAAGACGTTGCCCGGGCAGTACTATCGGCCATTGATTATTTCGGAAAGATTGATTTACTGGTCAACAATGCCGGATATGGCCAAACTGGAACCCTAGAGGAGCTCAGTGACCTGGAAACACGTCGCAACTTCGAAGTGAATGTCTTTGGATCCCTCAATGCCATCCGACATATCGCCCCCATATGCGACGTCAACAAGTGGGACATCTTTTCAATATACCATCTATCGGCGGACTCGCAGGAAATTACCCAGCCTTTGGTGTTTATTGCTCCACCAAATTTGCTGTCGCAGGCTTTACCGAAGCCCTCGCTGTCGAAATGGAACCTTTTAGTGTACACACGACCTTGGTGTATCCCGGCTACTTCTGAACTGATTTTTTATCCGTGGGATCCTTACATACCGCAGCCAATCCGATCGCAGCTTATGTAACTGCCCGAGAAAACGAATCCACCCATCTGCATTAGATCCATGGGAATCAGGCAAACGATCCCAAGAAAGCAGCAACCCTATTAATCGAGCTTAGCACGCTGGAGCAGCCTCCAATCCATTTTTTAATGGGCGAAGATGCGTATGAACTGGCCAAAAACAAGATCAACATGCTTAGGGCAGAAATCGAAAAATGGAAAAGTTATACCGTGTCAACAGGTTTCGAGCAATCCGTATAACAGCTTAGTTCAGCATATGGAGCTTCCTAGGATATTTCACAATAATCAAATTAAAAATTCAGTAAATTTACAACATGAAGAATACATTTTGCTTTCATTCCCTTTCGGAATTCCGCAGCTTTTGCGGACTACCTAAACCCGACCATCCATTGATCAGCCTGGTTGATTACAGTCAGTACATTACCCCGTGAGGTTCAATTATGGACAGCAGCACTATGACTTCGACTCGGACATACTCACCTTTGTCTCACCATTACAATTTCTAAAAGTGGAGATCAATCAGGAAGTACAGGCGCAACCCAGCGGCTGGATCCTGTTGATCCATCCCGATTTTCTCTGGAACAGCGAATTGGCAAAACATATTCACTCCTACGATTTTTTCCAATATCAGGTCAATGAAGCGCTTTTTAAAGCCCCGTGGAATTTAGGCAACTGTTTCAGTAGGTTAATCATTTTTACTCCGCGTAATATCCCGCTACGCCAATGCCAATCGTCCAAAAGAACTTTGACTTTTTAAGGTCCTCCAGCAGCATATCCGCATTGTCTTCGTATTCGCCATCGGCTTTGATTTCCTCAATCTCCTCCTGAACATCCTCTTCAGTAATCTGTCTCCAGACACCAACAGAGCTATTTAAAAATGTATAGCAATATCCCGCTTCGGCATCATCAACCTCACCCGCGTTTTTATCACTCAGGATGCTTATAAGTTCAGTCGCTTCGACCTGAAATGGATTAACACCATAGATACTGATTTCAGTTTTTTCTGGATAGGGTCCATTGATGCTTTCTATAAATTCCAATGTTCCCTGATCATTAAAATCAAGTCTCAATTCGAGTTCATCATAATAATATTGGTCGTCCAGCGCATCCGAAGGAGCACCAAGTACACGTTGAACTTCAGTACGGCCCGCACCGAGATTAACCTGACCAATACCTTCAATTTGAATCCCAACAAGTGGGACTAGTTCGATCTTTTTCATCCGTATTCAGTAAATTATAAAAACGACAACTGCATAAATAACACTTGAAGATCCGCTATCGTTTTATCCAATGATGAACATAGCTACAGCTTTATGCTGCCATAAATTTACACTAATTCCCATTAAATAATTATTAACATTTTTAACTTTTCTTACGACCCTAAGCGCACATGATAATTCGCATACTCAGCCAATTATGACTAACTTTATGCATGCATCAAAAATCGACGATTATGCAACAGACGCTAGCGACATTAGACAGTTATATCCAAAATCTAAGACCTGAACTGTATACCGATCTACAATCCCCGTTATCGGCAGATGAGTTTAGGGCCCTTGAACAGAAATATGATATTGAGATGATTTTTTAGCCTAGATACCACAGGCGAGTATCCCAAACGGTTTAAGGTGGACTAACAGAAACTCATCGCCTTCATTTTTTTGGGCATTCCTATCAATTTGCCATCAATAGTACATAATATAGTACATAATAATACAACTCAGGTATTTTTAAGATTAGCAAATAATTATTTGACACTTCATTATAAGCCTTGAAATCTCCTGCATTAATTGCTCGACGCCAAAGCGAATCATTTACTTTCCGAGGCAGTTCCAGATCGTTGGGGTCATCGATTACTGCCTCTAGCTTTTTTTCGATATGATGGCTACAACTCAAGAAAAACACAAAAAATAACAGTAAACAGTTTTAAAATCTTTATCGTTCTTCTTTTCATCATAACTATATAACCTTTTATGTTTTAACCAATTCGCTTCCCACGCATCCATCGGTTTTTGTTGACCGCGTTCACCTTGCGCACCTGTCATTAAACATTACTTTTTTCACATAGTTCCTTTTTCCACTCGAGGCCAAAGCTGCCGAATCTGCCGAAATGTAATTACCAAAAAAAGAAATCAGTTCAGGAGAAGCTTACCTTATTCTGCATGAAAAGTAAGCCTAAAAGGCTCTTATAAGGGCTTCCATTAGGATTTTCTTATGACAGGATCGATCCAGTAATAGTCGTGGTTGGTATGAGCGAAAAACTCCATCGGCGTAACATGGCAATCAATGGTATCGCTAAGCCCGTCGTCGGTATAAGTGACCACATCTTCGGATGGCATCACCATCCCGCTCATAATGGATCCATAGTCCAAGCAGTGAAGATCAGATATCAGTACATTGATTGTGTGGGCCAGCGTCCATTTTTCCATTTCTTCCTTGCTAACACGTTTCACACGCTCGGCCAAAAACCGTGCTTCCTCCAGCTCTTTTTCGACACTGTCCGGAAAAAAAAGCAACAGGAAGGCTTCATACTTATCAAATTCTTTATTTCGGATTGCTTCATTTCGCAGAAACAGCTTCTCGCCCATCTGTCCGTACTGATCGGCATATTTTTTCAGTTCCATTTCTGCAAGTTCCATATCCGACCATTCCTCCAATTCAGAAAGCGCATATACATCGGTACCATGGCCGTCACACTGATTGAGATACGCCCATACATCGCCCTGTACAACTTTGGGCTTCCTGTGCTCCAGCACATTGTAACCTTGCGCTACCCATGCTTCTATTTGTTCCCTTCTCATCTTAAGCTGTTTTTTAAAATAAACAACAGCGCAGCTGCAATGGTTTTCTTTTTCTATTTCAGATTTCGGGCTTTCAACTCCGCATCTAGTGCTTTCTCATTTTTTCCAAAATATTTAAAGAACAAAATGGCCAATATCAATGGGAAAATTGTAGGCCAGGTTAAACCGGCTACGAATATACTGTAGGCAGCAATGCCCAAACAAAAGCCAATAATCGATGCATTGATTATTTTCGTGGGTTTAGCTTTCTTTTTGAGAACCAACAACTCTTCATTGCTCAGTTCATTTAATTTCTTTTCTTCCATCTGGTCTGTACTTTTATAGGTTAGTTATTTTATATGTTGATGCGAATATAATTATTTAAATGAGCAATAAAAAAACACAAAAGGTTGGAAATTAGCAAAAGAATAGCGCAAAAAAATAAAAAAGGTCGGATGAAAATGGAACACCCGACCTTTTAACTAAGTTACTCCTTACATGGATACCTATAGGACAACAGCCGCAGACATATGGTTTGTTTTTTACAATTTTGTATCAACTTCTGTTCAACCAGTCTTCACCCAATCAGCTCTTGCATGTACTTTTCAAAGCCCATGCAACCAATATAGGCTGAAAAAATAAACGGGCAAGCCGCTTTCCATCCGTATCCAATCCAAAGCCGTCGCGATGGTCTTTATATTGAGCAATATTTCCGGGAAACACAGCTGCAAAAAACGCTGCTGCGATTTTTCCAACGTTCGATCGCTGTTTAGCAGGTGCGAAAATCAGTGTAGCACCCAAAGCAATTTCCGCAATACCGGAATATACAACAGTATCATCTTTGGAGATCGGAACCCAGTCCGGCACCTGAGCCTGAAATTCCTTGCGGGCGAAGGACAGATGTCCAATACCGGCTACCACCAAAAAGGTACCTAGACCAACTCGTGCAATCTTCTGCATAGGTGAATTATTCATAATCTTTTACTTAGAGGACATCATTCCACTCGAAATAGTTTGTCCAACGCTGCGGATTATTTCACCTAAAAAATATATATTTGATTAAATAAAATTAACCATATCATGCACTATTATCCCTTAAATATACACAAATACATTATTTTCCTCCTTTTTACGGCCCTTGTGATTCATGCAAAAGCACAAGAAACAATTGTCACTTATATAAAGAAAAATCGTGGTATTACTGCTATAAAAGATTCAGCCGCTTACACAAACATTATTCGGTTAACAGCAAATGAATTGGGGCTTTACGAAGTAAACGATTACTATCCAAATGGCAATTTAAAAAGACATGGCTGGACAAAAGTAGCTGACCCACGAAGATTATATCTGGAAGGCATTATTGAAAGTTATCACAACAATGGCAACCTAGCGGTATCAGCCGGATATAAAGACAATAAACTGAGCGATACTGTAAAAAGATACCACGAAAATGGTCTTTTAAGAGAAATTAGATTTTTCTCCGGTTCTGAAGCCAGTCCCAACGAATTTCTGTTTCAGGACCAGCATAGCCGACTAATCTATTATGCGGATTCAACTGGCCGAAAGCAGGTCGAAAATGGAAATGGCACGTTCGAATTTAAAAACAATATAAATACTGAAAAAGGTGTATATGTTGATGGATTACGTCAAGGACATTGGGAAGGTACTTTAAAAAAAGGAAAGATCAAGTTTGAAGAATGGTATGAAAAAGGTGTGTTAAGCAAGGGAACCAGCACAGATAGTATGGGCAATGTGCATCCCTATACACGTCGAGATGTCCAACCGGAATACCCTGGCGGGATAAAAAACCTTATGATCTTTATTGCCCAGAATTATAAATATCCCAAAGAAGCTTTAAATGCAAAAGTATCAGGACAACTTCTCATCAGTTTTGTCATTGAAAAAAATGGTCTGGCGAATGAATTTGAAGTGATTAATGACCTCGGGTATGGAACAGCAGCAAATGGTATAGCAGTACTGAAGAAAGCCGAAAAATGGGCTCCGGGTTATCAATACGGTATGCCTGTACGTGTGCAGTTTACCATTCCAATCCGTTTACATACAGGTCCCGCTCCAAATTAGCCCTGATCATAATCGTCTGGACTGCATCTGCTTCAATACGGCCTTCATTTTTTCCTGATAGAGCTTATTTGACTTCGATAATTTCACAGCTCTCTGTTGTTCTTCTTCTGCCTGCGCATAAAAGCCAACCCGATACAACAATAAAGCCATCGTATAACGGAATGCTGGCACATCAGGTTTGAGATCTATTGTTTTCTTTTGCCAACGGATCGCATCAAATATAACCGAAGGATCATTTCTCTCAAAGGCCAAGATCTGTTTAGCACCATAATTCAAATTATTTGCCAGGTCATCCTGATAATATTTACGTCCTTTACCAACCAACGATTTGAACTCCGCATTTTGTGCACTGTCCAACACAAGTTGATTTCCTGAAAAATTGATCTTTCGATCTTGCGCAAAATCCATTCGAGACAAGGAATCGGGGTCCACCTTATAAAATGATTGTTCATAATAATTCCTTGCCATCCGGACGTAAGACAGACTATCTTTCATTAGCCTTTTATACTCCAAGGGATAATAACCTTGGGAATTGGAAGCGCGCAAATAATTAGATGTCCATGTCGTATAGGCAAAATAACCAACGTTTTGAGCTAATGAAAAGTTTCTCTTGTCAAGCGATTCGCGAAATGTCCGCTGAATAATTCTATTGTTTATTTTTTTACGAACGGGCAATGGCAACGAGGAATACAGACTATCCACCATTTTACTATTGGTACGTGCCAATAAATAAGATTTACTATTATATACAGGGCCACAGCTCAATAAAAAAACAACCGTCTCAAAATTATTCAATTGCTCTATCGTCAGCTGTGCTATATAGTCACTCAACAGTTGCTGGTCTGTATATTGATCAAATGTCTGATTATAGCGGAGTATTTTGTTCAGCAAGGACTGCTGACGGATCCCCTTTCGATATTCTGCTATAAGCTTACCGAGAGTTTCAGCTTTTGCAAGCGTATTTGCCGAGTCTATGAGTCTTTCCAGCTCATCTCCCCCATCAACCGCCTTGTCTATTCGTAAAATAGGAATCCCATCTTTATCAGTAACAAGGTACATCGGTTTGTTCAAATAGAAAGCCCGTTGCAACGGATGGTCAAATTCATCCCGATCCACCTGAACAATTCCCGACACAAACTGCGTACTGAGGATATCTTTTGCTTTTTTTGAAACAGAGCCTCTAAAAGGAATAAACTGATCGTCCCGTTGATGAACCACCAAGAACATCGGCTTATTTTCCTTTGCTGCGCGCTCCAGCAGCTGTAAATAATCTTCTTTTTGCGGAAATGTCTGCTGCTGTGCTATTGCAGGGTAAACAAACACCCAACACAAAAATATGAATACAGCAGATTGGAACTTGAAATGATTCATTATCTATGAAAATTAACTAGCAATAACTTATGATATAATTTATAGAATTGGATAAAAGTTTCAATTCTTCTATTCAAGAGACATCGAATTGGGAGGCCAAGCGAACAATTAAATAGCAAAAATGAATGTATAAAGCTAATAAAATACAGGCAAAAAACCACAACGAATTTAACTCTATATATAAAAAATTAATAAAAAAAGAAAGCTCTGCAATAGCAGTTCCCGTAAGCCACTAGACAAATACCGATAAAAAAAGCTTTGATAGCTAAACAGCGGCCGATCTACGAAGAGCAGGCCGTCGGCCTGGGAACGGGGTATCTCATGAAATTTAATTTTAAAGGAGAGCTTATTGCTCAACTTCGTTTAGGAAAAGATAGCGTTTATCATCCCGGGGGGATAGATTTTGATGGTCAATATATTTGGATCCCGGTCTGTGAATATCGTCCCCACGGCAGGTCGCTGATTTACAGAATAGATCCGACTACCATGGAAGCGAAGGTTGAATTTACGGTAGACGATGCCATTGGAGCCCTTGTTTGCGATCGAGATCGACATGAACTCGTTGGTTTCAATTGGGATGCTATGCAGTTTTATACGTGGAAACAACAATTGCTCGATCGTGGTAAATGGCATTTAAAATCAATCTCTAACAATAATCAGCATTTTATTCATTTTCAGGATGGACAATATGTGGGTCAAGGTTTGATGATTTGCTCCGGGGTCAACAGTTTTTTGAAAGATCCCCACGCAAAGGAGCGCATCGTAATCGGGGGCATTCAATTAATGGATATTCATACCTATCAGAGCACCTATACCCTGCCAATCCACTTAAGAAGTAAAACAGGTCGCATTATGACAAGTAATCCTTTTTACACCGATGTCGTTGACGGAAAGGTCTGCCTGTACTTTGTGCCCGATGATGATCAATCCACACTTTACATGTATGAGATAACTAATTCCAAATCATGAATTGCTCTGGGAGTCGCTATGGCTGAAATTGATATCAGACAAATACAAAAGAAATTAATTCGATGGTACACAAATTTGGTACTAAAACATTTATCAATAGTCTCTGGAATGTCGATAAACTGGTTTTGAATGATCCAGCTGAATTTGGCAAAGTGCATCAGAACGGGGCAAATATAGTCCAAGCAGATTATCCTGAATTATTACTCAGACACCTTCGTTTACATAAACTTCACCAATAGATTACAATTTATCCGGAAGTCTATCGTCCATACTAAAAATAAAAAACCACCCTTATTATGACTTTCGTTCCGTGAGGCAATAGCTGCTCAGATCAGCTCGTTTTATTACGAATAAATAACCCCCGAGTCATATTATTATTTTATTTGACCAACTCAAAAAAAATAATTTAAATTTATTACAACACAAAAATGTTCATTACAAAATTCAAATCCATATGGAAAATATTTTGATTTATATCGTTGATTCGACAGAGAAATCAATCGCGGTAAACCACACATTAGCCGATCTCGACCGTAATGGTGACATTCGTATTTATGAGTCTATAACCATCCGAAAAACAGATCAGGGTGGTTTTGACGTACTGAAAGACGCGACAGAAGAGGGCGGCTGGAAAACACTCGGCGGAGGTGCCATCGGTGCATTGATCGGTATTGTGGGCGGTCCACTAGGTTTATTGCTGGGCGGACTTACCGGAACATTTATCGGGGCGACGATGGATACCGAAGAATTTGTTGTGTCGACCGATTTTATTGATCAGGTCAATAATAGCTTGCAAGTGGGGGAAATAGCAGTGATTACTGTTGTTGACGAAACAAGCCCAGATTTCGTGGATACAGCTTTGCAACCCTTGGAAGGACGATCCTTCCGGACGAGTGTTGATGAGGCCTATGATCATTATCAGGAACGCGTAGAAAAGGCGGCTTCCGAAGAACACGCAGCGGAAAAAGCCAAACGGGAAGCCAAGAAAGCCGAACGGAAAGAAAAACGTGCGGAACTCCGCGAGAGTGTAAAGAAAAAGATTTCAGACTGGTGGGACAAACTTTAATTTAAGCATCTTTAACTTCAAGCAGCTTCGGCTAACGATAAGGGCTGCTTGGAGTTTGGGAAAAATCGCCAAAACTCCACCCCTAGCAAAACGGCCTTTGAAGTAAGCGACAAAAAGACAAAAAACGCAAGGATCGTAGTGAACAGGCGAATAAATAAACCGCTTGGTACAGATACTCAAAAGGACAGGACCAACTCACAGGGTGGTAAACAGAAGATTTAGACTTTTGAAGAACGTTGCACTACTTTTGGTTTTACCCCGAAATGCTTCTTAAAACTTGCTGAGAAATGCGCAGGATTGTTATAGCCTAAAAAGCGTGAAATTTCATTTATAGGCCGGTCTCCTTGTGTAAATAAGCTCCTAGCTTTTTGCATTCTCACCTTGGTCAAATGCCCATAAATGGTTGTACCATAGCAGAGCTTGAAATATTTCTTTAAATAGTTTTCATTCGTTCCTAATTCAGCAGACAATTGCGATAAAGATGGCGGATCGGTCAAACTATTTTCTACTATTCTTTTTGCTTCCGCCATCAGTTTTTTTATTTCCGGACTAAGGCTATTATCCGTTCGAGACACCGTATTACCAAGTTTATGCTGGTCAAATGTTCGCGCCAATAACTCCATGAGTTTACCAAAACAAAATAAGGATTTCCATTCCTGATCAAGCTCCGAATTGAGCAACTCGGTTATAATCCTTTTCTGCTGTACACTGATCAAAGCCGAATTGTCAAACAGGATGCCCGATCGCGACGATTCTAAAAGCATATGAAGTTTGGCCAGAAAAGGGCTTTCCTGCGTCAAAAATGACTCGAATAAGGAGACCGAAATATTGACTTCAACAAAACTTTCTGCAGGATGTTATACTGCCGCGCTTTGGAGCAGTTTACACCATCAACCCACAGATCAATCTATATGGAACTACGTAAAAGGCTATAATCCGCAGACAGCTTCGGCACTGGCAAACCCTAATGCCGGAGGTCCATTTGATCCACTCGAAAATGACATGACCGAATTTGGATTAAAAACAGCCTGGTTGGACGGAAAACTCCAGGCAAGTACAGCTATCTATCAGATCAATCAGAAGAATACGCTTTACCCCGCCCCCACTGCCGACAATGCAGATTTAATGGAACAAATCGGAAAAGAAAGATCGAAAGGGATAGAGTTTGATATTCAGGGTCAAATTCTCCCGCACTGGAGTGTTATTGCCTCCTATGCCTACAATGATGCAAAGATTACCGAAGGTGGAAATAATGAAGAACTGAACAGACAAAAACCAAATGCGCCTCAAAATACGGCAAACATCTGGACCAGATTCTCCATTCCTTCCGGAAAAGCAAAAGGCTTGGGAATCGGCGTCGGGGCCAATTATGTGGATAAGCGAAACCTTTCCCTTAACCAGAACCAGACCATCCCATCCTACAGTTTACTGAACGCAGCATTATATTATACCATTGGAAAAGTACAATTGCAGGCCAACTTTAATAATATCACCAATAAAACCCATTGGGTAGGTGGTTACGATTATATCCGTCTATTTCCAGGTGCACCACGTAATTTACTATTTACACTAGGCTATACCTTTTAAGCATGACTTTAAAAAAGATGATCTTGTTTTTACACCGCTGGATCGGATTATTGTCCGGTCTGGTGGTTTTTATCGTAAGCATTACAGGCGCTATTTATGTATTTGAAAAGGAACTATTTGCCCTATTTCATCCAAGTTATGTAACGGTAACGGCACAGAAAGGCAAGAAAATACTTCCCCTTTCCGTCTTAAAGGCAAATGCGCAGCGTGTCACCGATCATACCATTACCATTATCCGTGTTCCTGCTACAGATGATCAACGACAAGTTCATCTATTTGAAGCACTTAAGCGCCGTCCAAAGAACGATGTCGGGGGTGTATTTGTAAATAAAGAAATCATCTATTGGGACCGTATTTTCGTAGATCCCTACAGCGGCCGCGTTTTAGGAAAAATAGACGTTGAGACAAACTTCTTCTGGATTGTAAGGCAGATCCACCAATTCCTTTATCTCCGGCGCGACGTAGGGAGCGCAATCGTAGGGAGCAGCGTCCTGCTGTTTATCATTACACTAATTTCGGGGCTTTTCCTTTGGTGGCCAAAAAATCGGAAGGTAGCTGTAAAGCGGTTAAAAATAGATTTCAGCGCGAAGTGGAAACGTCTCAACTATGATCTTCATCAAGTACTTGGCTTTTATGCATTTTTGTTCGCGATTGTCATCGCATCAACCGGTTTGGTTTGGTCCTTCAAGTGGTGGGAAACTAGCATCTACTGGCTTATGGACGGTAAGCGGCCCGATACGAAAATAGAAGAACCAAAAATTCAAGGCAGCCCGGTGACAGAATCACGTGTAGCACTTTTAGACCTGATATGGTCTGATGTTCTGAAAAAG
This sequence comes from Sphingobacterium sp. UBA5639, assembly GCF_002421245.1. Classification (NCBI taxonomy): domain Bacteria; kingdom Pseudomonadati; phylum Bacteroidota; class Sphingobacteriia; order Sphingobacteriales; family Sphingobacteriaceae; genus Sphingobacterium; species Sphingobacterium sp. UBA5639. The sequence goes on along the minus strand of NZ_DIJR01000019.1, from coordinate 231,586 downwards.
GACAGTACACATCAGGGCGTTTTGATCAATTTGGTTCCCGAAACTACTCAAGCTAATGTAAATATCTATACGAAAGGAAATACCTGGTGGTCGGCCTCCGATGCCTATGCCTATGATCTTCGGAATGGGAGTGCATACTACAAACGCCTACAAAATGATAAAACACTGGGCATGAAATGGCGAAACTCCAATTACGATATTCATGTCGGAAAAATAGCCGGGTCTACAGGCATGTGGATCGCTTTTGTAACGAGTTTAATCTGTGCCTCTCTGCCGGTAACAGGTTTCTACATTTGGTACGGTAGAAAATTTAAAAAGAAGAAATCACGCTTATAGCATACAGGTTTACAGCCCTCTGGGCAAATAGTTAACGTTCTGCTGTTCAAAAAATTATTTATATTTTACGTCGACTTCATCATAAACTTTTTTCTCAAAATATCCCGCTTATGCTTCAAACGATATAACCGCTTGAAACAGAAGTTCCGTCTAAATAACACGACTACCCTTAAAGAATTTCTAAGAAGACTACTGCAAACAACAGAAAGAAGTTTTTTCACCCCGAACGGGTATAAAGTATGTAAAAAATATAAAAATTATACCCGATACAGTATAATTTAAGAATATTTACTATATTTATATCAGATAGGGTATAATTATGGATTCATTACGCGTGTTTGTAAAACAGAAACGAAAAGAATTAAAGCTAACACAGGAAGATTTAGCTGCGAATGCTGGAGTCGGCTTAAGGTTTGTGCGTGACCTCGAGCAGGGAAAAAAAACATTACGTTTAGACAAAATAAATGACATATTGGCGTTATTCGGTAAAGAAGTTGGTGTAATTGATCAAATTAAAGAGTGATGGCACGCGAAGCAAAAATATACTTTCATGATGACTTGGCTGGATTTCTAATTGAGACAGATCATGGTTATTCATTTAGTTATGATAAGAATTATCTAAAAAAAACTGATCCACAACCTATCAGTCTAACTTTACCGATTTCCGAAAACACGTATTATAGCAATATATTATTTCCGTTCTTTGATGGATTAATTCCTGAAGGATGGTTATTGGAAATCGGTGAAAAGCATTGGAAACTCAATCCCAGAGATCGTTTTGCGCTGTTGATAAACCTATGTCGAGACACTATAGGAGCAGTTTCTGTTTATCCGATGGAGGCGGAAAACGATGGCTAATTGTTTGTTTTGCTATAAACCAGTTGAAACAGGAGGCTATCATACAGCATGTTCAAGAGTGTTTTTTGGAACAACTCAAGTTCCCTATTTGGAGTTGGACCAGGAAAAATTGAAAAAATTAGGCGAAGTTACTGTAGCTGAGCGATTGGCAATAACTGGCGTACAGCCAAAAATATCACTCAGTCTAAATGGAGAAAAGGGCAGTAAGCGACTTACCTTAGTTGGTCTTTGGGGAGATTATATCCTGAAACCTCAATCAAAAGAATATCTACTCATGCCAGAAGTAGAAGATCTAACGATGCACCTCGCAGCGTTATTTAAGATAGAAACAGCAAAACACGCATTAATACGAACTTCCACAGGAGAACTGGCCTACATTACAAAACGATTTGACCGTAAGAAGGGCAAAAAAATCCACGTTGAAGATTTATGTCAATTATCGCAGCTTATGACCGAGCAAAAATACAATAGCTCTTATGAACGCGTAGGAAAAATCATCAAGCAATTTGCTTCCAACACCGGATTAGATGCAATCAAATATTTTAGGCTCGTACTGTTTAGCTTTTTAACTGGAAATAACGACATGCATCTCAAGAATTTTTCACTCATGCATACGAATCATGGTGTTTTATTATCACCAGCATATGATCTCATCAATGTTAACTTAATCTATCCAAAAGATAAGGAAGATATGGCTCTCACATTGGGTGGTCGTAAACGAAAAATAAAACGGTCAGATTTTAACCAGCTTGCGCAAAGCTTGGGAATTCCTGAACTGGTCAGAGACAATATATATAAAGACTTCAGGAGAAATGCTGATAGAGTTAAAGAAATAATTGATCACAGCTTTCTAACAGATGATTTCAAAGAAAAATATGTTCAAATTGTCCACACTAAATTAAAACAGATCGAACTATAGAAAAGAATTTAGTGATCATGAGTGAACTACTATTTACCATCCTCTTTATTATGGCTTCTACTTTAGGTGTTTCACAATCCTTGACTAAGGAAGCCACTGCTAGCTGTTAGCCAGCCCCGAGCTCTTCAGCCAGCGTTTGTAAGCCTTGATTAGCTTCTTCAAATCGTTTGAGTTCGACCGCATAAGATTCAGTAACGGTTTCGAGCAAGACACTTCCCGCGGTAAAGTCAACATAAGCCATCACCGTATCACCCCCCCACATCCAATCAAAAATCAGGGCATAACCCTCCAAAACAAAGCGTTCCAATTGTTTTAAAAGAGCCAGTATCGGCAATATTTCAAGATAGTTTTCACTGAAGTTCAGTACGGCGAATGTCCAGTGTTGCTTTTCCTCATCGTAATACTCCTTCGCGCCATAAAATTGATCCTTGAGCAGATTATCGAAGACTTCACGAATGCGCGCCTGTGAATAACTTGGAATAATTTCCAACGTTGTTTTGCTGTACATCTGCCGACTCTCCCACCACTGCGACCAATTATCATCTTTGTTCGGGGAAATCGGTTTAGAAGAAAAATACTCGTTTAATCTCGATTTTTCTATTTTAATACTTATGTAAAGGCTATCCAGTTCCATACGATTATTCTAAGCTATTCTTAACTTTTTTAAACGTTACCAGCTCGACAGTTTGATTTTACCATCGCTATCAAAATCCGTATTGTCCGTCACTCTTTTTAGATTCAACTGCTTTAATGATAAACCTTCCTTCAAGATCAAATCTGATGCTCTCATCCGAAATAAGGGATATGATAGTGGCTTCTCGCTCCATTCCAACACAAAATGATAGCCATCTACGATCTTTTGCTGGTCGTCGGTTTTGATGATCAAGATATTGTGAAAGGTTTGCTCCGGCTTGGCCGGATCACCATCTGGAGAGATACCCCTTGCTTTATAGGTGGAGACAAACTTATAATAATGGTATTTGCCATTTATGGGATTGAATACTAATTCGCGGCTGTTGTTTTCTTTGATCAAAGCTGAAAAAGACTGCTCAAAATCATCCAGTAACTTGTAATTAAAATCGGTATTGATCTTATTGGCGACCAATATATAGGTCTTTTCATCTTTACCGGCACTATTTCCCTTCGCCTGATTTTGTGCAGCGACCGAATAACAAGTGAACCAGCCTAACAATAGGACTATTAAATATCTCATCCAACTAATTTATTAAAATTCAAAGAATATTCCTTAGCTGGCCAGCAATCATTTCATTTTTCGATTTTTAGGTGACACAAGCGGAAAACTTTTACACTACTCCAATAAATTTTCCAATAGCCTATCATGTATTGGTCAATCGGGAGCCATTATTCTCGCAAATGCCCAATCATTTGTGATCAAAATGCAGCTTTTAGTATCCGGGGTTAGCTATTAACTTATATTTATTAAATTTGTAGCATTACGCATATTATTTCCGTTTGCAATAGTATAGTATCAAAATAAATTATGAAAAGACCTATTTTAACGAAATGCGCAGTTTTATTGATTTTCCTTTAATACTTCTTACTGACCTATTCTATATTATTATGCTGAACATATTTGAAAAAGTAAATAAAGGGCAATGGTTGCTCTTTATCCTACCATTATTTCTATTTGGTTGCGAAAAAGATGAGCGCGATGGCACAACCTGTGCGCAGAATTGTATTGTACTATCGGGCGTTGTTGTGGATACTCCTGCGAACAAATTATTATCTGATGTAGAACTAGGAATTTCTTTCCAATATTACAGTTCGTTCCTTAAACCATCTATAAGTTTGGGGAAAACAAAGACAGATACCAAAGGCAAATATAGTTTTCGATTTGATGCCAGCAAATACCTATCCGAAGATGGCTTTTTTATAGTTAGCGTCAAAAAGAATGGTTATTATCTTAATGCATACCATCCAGATTCCTATCAAAGCGTAGCTTCTTATGACTTGGACGAGCTCAAGTATGATACGCCAACCGATGAACAAATAATGCTTTTTAAAAGGGGTGAAATGGAGTTGCATCTCAAAAATGTCAAGAAGCTCGATTTGAAGATGCTTTCGGTTAGCTATGGTCCAAAGAAATCCAATACTGGTTTTTCTATCGCTCCTGTCCCTCATGATTTGGATACCATCGTTAGGATAACGATTCCTGCCGATATGGAATCTGTATTAAAATGGCAAGGCTATAATGGACCGAACCCCTTACAATTCGACAAGGCCGCCACTGTTAATTCAGAAAAAGGAAGCTTTACACGTTATCAGTTAGATTTCTAGTGAGAATTAGCGCCAATTAAAAAGAGAAAACAATTATAAAATCTATCATCATACATTCATATGCTTAAAAAATTACTTTCCAGGATATTTCTTTCCGTTTTAACTTTATCAGCAACCGCCCTCTATGCGCAGCAAAACAATAGTGGCAGTTATGACATCGAACTTTCTATTACTCCCCTAGCTGAGAGTACTATTGGACCTCGGAAAAGCCTTATGGGAGCCGGTAGCGACGACAGTAAGAATTATATCGCTGGATTGCTCCGCGTAAGCTATCTCTATAATGAAACATGGTCGTTTGGTGCAGGTGTGGGCTATTCCCACCAGAACATCACGACAACATCGGCAATAGTCGATCCATCGGTGGAGCAGATGCAATATTCCTCGGAACTTTCTATTTGGGAATTCCCTTTAGATGCCAGGGTAAAATTTTTGAAATATCTCTACGCAAATGCGGGACCGATGTTACACTTCCAGCAGAACGCAAATAGTTATGTAGACAAACAGCATGGCTTAGGTTTCCATGTTGGACTAGGCGCAAAGGTTCCATTATCCCAACAGTTTGCTGTTACGCTGTCCCCACACTACAAAATGTACTCGCTCATTCCTTTCCATTCCGAGAGAAACTATGATCGTGTGCAGGTTTTAGGAATTGGTATTGGCGTGAATTATAGGATTGTCAAATAATAATCGCTTATGCTGGACGAAACATGCCAGGTCATGACCGTTTTTTTATAACGCTCAAAATCATCCCTTTTCCATTTGGTGATATGGTACCCTTCACAGAGCCTGCAATAGTAGGCTCTGCAGCAAGCCGGTTTACCCATGCGGTGTTTGATGCGTTTACCATTGGTGACATTTTTGACACGCGAGCGTAATTTGAACCGGAACATCGCATATTGGGCATCGAACCGGGATGGAAATGCTACCTTTCCTGTGGCCCGGCATTTCCAAGTGTTGCTTTTCATGCTTTCCATAATCAATCTATTAAAGGTTATTATTTATTGTATTCTCTTTTTCAATAGGTACCTGCAGCATGACCCAATCTTTTATCCTGCGGGAAATAGTCGACGAAACCACAAAACTGTCGATATCTCCAAAAGGTACATGCAAAATGATGCGAAGCCGCCCGCCCTTCATTTGATAGCAGGCCTTGATCATGTCCAATGGAATCGCGTGATGCCGGTCTATTTTCTGCACAAAGCCGTGGGTATCGCGCACAATTTCGTTCAGGCTACGCTGCTCGCAGCCTTTACTATCTTCCATATCTTCTTTTAGATATAGCTTAACGATAGGCGTATTATTGGTCTTCTCAAATAGAAATATACCCAGCTCCGTGTACATAATCTTTTTTGTAAGGTATTTGTTGTTGATCACAAACTCCTCCTCTGCCGGATTTATCGATTTGAGCAGCGTCAGATCAATTTCCTCCACAGCATCCGTTTCCTTAACGGTCTCATCGGGCGCTGCCGGATCTATAGTATCATACAAATCAAAAGATTGTGCGTCAATTTGCGCATCCGCGTTGACTGCTACGTTGTTCTGCCTTTCTAAAGTCCGTTCCAGCTTGATGACGTACAATTCCCTTTTCTGATTAAAACTCCAATAAAAAAAAGTGGCATAAATCATGTTAAAAAGCAGGATACAGAGAAATATGACCAATAAAGGCAGCCATATCCATTCACTTTTTGGAGGAAAGACAGGTTTGATAATACCAAAAAGAAATACGGTCGGTAGTAGTACACAGAAAAAGAACTGCGTTCCGATACGATCGCTCATATGCATTCGCCAGCTTTTCTTTTTATCCAACAGCTTAATCCCCCATCTTATATAAAAGAGTGTCAATGCAGCGATAACTACATTAAATAGATAACTTATGATCAGTGGCTTGCTATCAAACCAGCCTGACAGCGCTGTTACCGCTCCAATATACCAACAGATGCCGCCAAAAAGAAACGAAGCGATCCACACCCAGATGAAATCTGGATAATGTACGTGCATCTCCGTATCGTTAGCATACTTGACCTTTTGGTTACTTTCCATAATGTACTGTTAATTTCAACGATTAACCTTGAACTGATCGATAGATAAATGCAGGCGAGGCTAATGCTTTCCAAAAATCTCCTATTAAAAAAATTTCTGTATACTAAATTTAGCCATTATTTCTTTTAAACAGTACCATCAGATCGGTAAACCACCCTTTTGTGTCCTTTCAAATGCGCAGAAACACACCTTATTAGCTTATAAACAACTTCTTTATTGTATAAAATGGATGCTTCGTTACAGAAAAAGGGAGTTCGATGCGAAAAACATACGCTTATTGAAATAAAGATATTATTCATATCAAATAGCATGCGTTATAGGTAATTTTAACTTGATATCAAATCAATGATTTAACAGCCCTGCGTATGAGACCTCCCATGCATCTTTTCAGACGGATCAGTCGAAATCACATCCTGATTTTTATCGCGATCGTAGTGACTGTATATGGATCCTTTTTAGCGTCGGCATTTTACCTAAAGGTTTATAGTATCGGTGTCCTAGTCCTGCTGATCCCTTTTTTGGAAATCCGCAGCCACCATGTGGTGCTCCAGCTTTTTGCTCTATTTTTTATTTGCATTCAGATCTGCAGCATAGCGGTGTATGACCGCTTACCCTATGAACTGCTGCTCAGTTCGCAGCCGTTAAAGCCAGCATTTAAACACGCCTTACCTATTGCTCTTGGCAGCTGTGCGGTAGCCCATTTAATTTTCTTGAAACGTGCCAACCTGATTACGCTGTACGCCATTCAATTTCCACTGATGCTCCTAGCCTGTACCTGGTATATCCGCATGAACCTCATTATGAATAATTGCCAAAAGGTCGATAGCCCCAAAGCTATCTATATCCAAGCTAAAGTCATCCAGAAATGCCCAGTCTGCTGCGATATACATGAATTATTGGTGTCATTTACGTATGAAGATGAGAAATACCAATTTCCGGTCGAGGTACATCCAAAGACTTTTGAGCAGGCCAAAGAGGGCGGTAAGCTGAACATGACGCTGCATCCGGGTGTGTATGGCTGGCCATGGTATCACAAAGAAATGAAAAGGAGGTACAAATGATCACAAGTTTATATCCCCTGATGCTTTTAATAGAGACTTTTTCCCATATTAGCCCTTCCAGCCGCACCAAACAACTGGAAGCGATAGCTTCTGCCTGTACCGAACATTTGAACGATGCCCTGGCTATCCATCGGCAATATACCCATGCCGATCAGGCGATCCGAGGCGTACAGCTCTACCATACGCAGTTGCTTCGCCTGCATGAAGTGTTATACACCTGCTGCGATCTGTCCATTTCCGAGGAACTTAATGCGCTCCATCGTCTGGAGGAAATACTGGAAAGTGTAGAATTTTTATTTAAGAAAGATATCAATCCCCTGACACCGCTACCGCAGCATCATGAAAAACGTATCAGGCACTATCTAGATCTTCACCTCGAAGACAGTTTAGAGAGGTTAAGGCTTAAACAGATTCCTCAAGCCTATCTGGATGAAGTGCATTCCGCCATTGAAAGCCTTTTCCAGCGGGGCAAAATACCCTACCTGCAATATCATCATCAGCAATACCTTGTTCAGCTGATTGAAGCACTCAGGCAACTGGCCCAGGATGAACGTCAGCATAAAAACTGGCCTTCCCGCTTTTTGATCTTGATGATCAATTTTAATTTTAACCATATCGGCTTTTTAAATCGCTGGAAGGAGTTCTACGAAGCTGACCCGGCCGCTACCGACAATCTATTGCGTTATCCGCAGCATTTCTCCGCCATCCCGGGCTTTGCCTATGATCCCAACCGCAGCACACTGCTCATGCTGATGTGCCAGTATATTGAAACGGAATCGGCAGATGATAAGTCATCCAGTGCTGTTCCCTATCGGTTTATCCATAGCAATCTGAATGGCAAGGAGCTCAAACTCTGGCTACATTTATGTGTGAAGGCCAAAGTCATGCGCTCGTCCGAGAAAAAGGAAGCTGCGGAAGAATTTTCAAAACTTGTTAAAACCAAGGAAGGCATACTGCTTTCGATACACAGCCTCACAAAGATGGACAGAGGCAGCGAATTTCCCGCTGCTGTACACCTACGCAAAGTATTGAAGACGATGCTGAATGAATTGCACGAAAAGTTCCCCGAATTAAATGGGTAAAAATCCATCCAAATTTTAAAAAGCAGGGGTATTCCCCCGTTACCCCTGCGCAAATAGGATTGACCAGGATTTAAATCTTGTTTGAAATCATTTCTGTAGGTATTTTGCTACGCCATGCCCATAGCGACCGTTTCGTTTCCAATACCCCTTCCCCTTCTATATAGCTATTTTAAACAGCATCCGTGGGCTCCACAAGCCCTACCTGCTGCCCCTACGGTCGGCTGTTATCCGATCTATCTTTGTTTTGAAGCGTACGAAAGGTAGAAGTTGACGCTGAATCAGGCCGCTGTACCCGAGCAGGGCGCACAGGTATGGCGCCCTGTTTTTGAAACGAAAAAAACAGCGGAGAAAAATAATAAGTACCACTGTACAAATAATTAAAGCTATGGAAGCGAACAAAACCAATACAACAATTTACAAAATCCTCCGGGCGGCGATGATCCTCTTTTGGGTTTATGTGGGTATTGAAAAACTCTGGCAGCTCAGTGCATTTCATATTGCACTACAGCAACAACCGGTCATTAGCATCCTTGCGCCAATACTTTTTTGGCTGCTTCCGCTGCTGGAAATTAGCATCGGAGCTTTGCTTGGGTTGCCTGCACGCCGTTTACAGCATTGGGGCTGGATAGCATCGACTATCATGATCACCTTATTTTCGATTTATATTGCCCTTGGCGTCCTCGATGTGTATGACAAGAAACCGTGTATGTGTACCAGCTTTCTCAGTCATATCTCCTGGACAGCGCATCTGATCTTTAATCTCGTTATTCTTGGTCTATCGCTAGCAGGATTAGTACTCAACCGTAAGGTCTTGCTACACGAGCAAAGCAACTTAAGTAACAAGAACGCTGTCGCCCTATTTCTAGTGGGTTTTCTAGCAACAGGAATTCTAAGCTATCAAAAAGCAGCAATTAAACCAACACATGAAATCTGGTTTATGCCAGACAGCATAGACCATGCTCCAGTATATGACACCGTCAGTAGGCCTATAGTAGGCAGCCTGGCATACAGATACGATCGGTACACAGAACCGTACCGACAACAATTATTTACCAAAAGTTTGCAGGCCAAAAACTTTACTCTTCAATTATTGGCTTGCAGTACAGAAAGGAGGGTAGCATTATGCTAACCAAATTTTTAAACAATTATGGCTACATGATATTAGGCGGAGCCATGATTATCGGATTCTCAGCATTTAAAGGTGCTGAAGTTTATACAGGAAAAAGTTTAGCTCCTGTAACTGTTTATTTCAAGGGAAACCCGCTATTGAGCGGAGAAGTTTCAAACGAGTCGAATTGGACAACGACACCAAATGGTCAATCCTGTTCAGGCGACAATAAAGCCTGTTCTATGCAAGTGGAGACCTCAGACCTAAATTCGGCAGGGGAACTAGATCCCGGTCAAATTGAGTTAGCGGAAATCTCTACTGGTTCGGGTTTTATCCCTGAACGAAGTGGTGGAGATAGTGAAACTGAAATTAACATTCACAACAGAAGCTAATTTTTAGTACTCGCCAAAGATTTGTTTGAAGATTTTCGTTTCCAATTAATCTATTGGCTGTCCTGTAACAAGAGACCAGTTTCAAATAATGCTGGTCTCTCGTTTAAGGTATATAATTCAAAAAAAGACTATTATAAAGATTTTTCTTAAATAGGATTTTGAAGCATTCCAGTCGCCATAATCACATCTTCAGGCAATGGTAGTGCATATTTATTATCTCTGGGTTTGAGCATATATTCTTTCCCGTTCACGTTTCTTTTGAGCTGAATTTCCCGTCCCTCTTCGTTTAAACGTTTCAGGTCCATCCACCTCAAACCTCTAAAGAGCAGCTCTTTCCGTCTTTCCTGAAGAACAAAATCAAGTGCTTCATCCTGAACCTCAAAATAAGCCGGTATATAACTTCCTATTTTATAACGCCGGGATAATAGATAATCCATATCATCCATTCCTTCCCGAATGCTTCCTTTTCTTACAGCGCATTCCGCACGGATTAAAAACATTTCATCAACAGCAGGCCCACCAAATAGATTTGCACTGCCCGCGTAACTGCCTTTAAACGAAACATAACCATCTGCATTCATTTTAAAAAAGGCCTGCTTTCTTAGGTCATTAACATGATAAGACTGGTATAGAGTTGAATCAATATTAGCGTTATTAACTCCTATTTGTGCATTAATGGTCACAAGTTCAAAATATCCGAGTGTTTCCTTGTTAAATCTTGTAAAAGGATATGAAGCTAAAATTTTTACTTCAGCCGCGTTGTTATAATCCATCAGCTCTTTATTTACCGATAAGACCTTGTCCGCATAATAGTAAGCTGAATCGTATTTCGCCATCGAGTGGTAAGCTCTCGCCAATCCCGCATATGCTGCTATTTTTGATGGTCTCATGACGTGAATTGCTTTATCAGGCAGTATGTCGGCAGCAGCTAAAAGATCATCCACTATAACACGATAAGTCTTTAAAACAGTTGCTCTTTCAGACTTTACATTAAAATCTGAGGTACTGCGCAGTACAATACCCAAATCCTTCGCAGATGTATCGTCTTGATATGCTTTACTATAGGTCCACACCAAACTAAGATATTGGCTGGCACGATAGTAAAGGGCACTGCCCTTTACATTATCCCAATCATTTTTATTTGCCTCCGCTCTCTTAATTTCTTTCATTTTATCTAACACTAAATTGCAGTTATAGACAGTGATATAGGCTTTTGCCCAATCATTATTAAAATTATAAACGGGGTTTTCCCAGGTATAAAATTTTCTACCCACTTCATTCAGGCCATCAAATACCTTTTGCTTCAAAAAGTAATTGTCAGCCGAAACCTCACCTATGGAACAAAAATTAAAATTAATGTTTTGCGAACCATCCAGTATCTGCTGAAGATCTGTCAGATCCTCTGGTACTACCTGATTTTTGTTTGATTGTATATCCAAATACTTGTTGCAGGATGTATGGAATGTTACGAATAATGCGAGATAGATCGTAAGAAAGCAAAAGTGTTTTTTCGTCTTTTTCATTTCAAGATTCATTTATGATCAATAATTTAACTGGCATCCAAAAGATAAGGTCGTTGGGGGCGAAATCCGATAAGGAAATTCAGGATCAATATTTTGTTTATTCGCAGTCCATAGTAAGCCCAGATTGCTTACATTTCCATAAAATTTCACACGTAAATCGCGCTGTTGAAGCCTCAGGGTTTTATCCCATGAAATGTTTATATACTCTAACCTCAAATGATCAGCTTTCAATACATTTACTTCAGATTGCACATATAGCGCGTCCCTAAAATCTTCCAATGGATATTGCACCGAAGGCACTGAAGTCTTCAATTCATCCCCTGCTTGCTGCCAGCGCATCTCAAAATCTGGAAAAGCAGTCCCTCGGTTGAAAAGGTTATAATAGGAAGTTGCAGGTTTTCTAAAATAATAGTCTCCTTTATAGCTCACATTTAGCGAAAGCGTCCAAGATTTCCATCCGAAAGTATTTATAAGTGATCCATAAACCTGCGGCTTGGCAGAACCATAAAAAACGATGCTGCCGCCTTCCAGTCCGTCGTTAAATGCAGCGTTGTTGATACCGATATAATCTTTACTGACTTCACCACGGAGGATACCCTGTGGATTTCCCTCACTATCGAGCCCCATCCATTTAAAGGCTGAGAGTGCATTCAATGGCATCCCCGGTATTGGCGTGATGGTATTTCCATCGCCCAAAAAAGATGACACGCCACCGTTCAAAGCCCTATAATATGCCGTAGTCCTGTTCTTATTCAAATTCAAAAGCAGCCTGGAATTCCATTTCACCGCTTTATCCAGATTATTCGTTGAAAGTGTGATATCCCAGCCTTTTCCTCTCATGGATGCAACATTTTTGGTTACTGTATTGGATTTACCCCAAGCGGTATAATCAAAATCAGTGAGCCCATACAGATCTTTTCCTGTTTTAATGTAATGATCCACCGTACCAGATAGACGACCTTTAAACAGAGAGAAATCCAGTCCCAGGTTGAATGTGGACACTTTCTCCCATCTCAAAGATGGATCATTCAATTTTGAGATCGTCAGTGCAGGTAATCTTGTATAAGTACCTGCAGTTACACTGGCGATAGGCTGCGGCGTTTTACGCAGGTCAACATTCCCGCTATAACCATAGGTAGCCCTTAACTTTAATCGATCTACATCCTTAAGGGCAATAAACGATTCCTTCCCGATATCCCAAGAAAGACCTGTAGACCATAGCGGAGACCATTTATCGTTGGTTTTTGCTCCGAATATATTGCCTCCATCTTTTCGAAAGCTTCCCGACCAGGCATATCGATCCTTAAAAATATAACTCCAATTTGAATAGAGTGATACAAACCTGTTCACGCGATCAGTGAAAGATGGACTTCCCGTAATACCCATTGGCACCATTGAAGGCGCTATAGTGAAATATGTCGTAAAGTCTACCGGAACTGCCTGTAAGGGCTTCTCTTTATAACCATATACCCAATAATTTTCACCCTTGCTTGCTGTTTCGCGAATTTCTCCACCAGCCATGCCGATCAACCGGTGCAGGCCCCATGACTTATTCATATTTAACTGCGTTCTTGCGGTGTAAGACCGTCCTGAGGAGAAGTCTTTGCTCTTGATCCCACCTCTGGGAATATGATACGTAATGCTACTTCCCCCATTTGAAACCTCCATAAATTGATTGATGTTCTTTCGGGCATAATAGCTTTCTTCATTATATAGTCCTTGCAGATCGGTTTGTTGAATCTGATATTGGAACCCGACACTTACATCTAGAAAAGGTAAAATTTTATATTTTCCACTTATGGTTGAATACCACTCATTCAATCTTGTCGTTGAAACAGCCTGCTTATAATCAGTCAATGGATAATACCCCCAGTCTAAGTAAGGTGTGCCATAATTTTCGGTCATATAAATACCCCTAAATTCTGGATAAAAGGCGCGTTGAGAGCCATCATTATTGTAAAAATCCATGTAAGGCACCTGCTTACCGTTGTAATGAAGTGATTCAAACTTCGGCTTTCCTGATTCAGAAATACTGTTTGTAAACAAAAGGTTGATCGCAATGTCCAGTTTTTCTGTAGGCTGGAAGCTATTTGTAAGCTGTAAATTCAACTTTCGGAACCGTCCTGCATACTCGTCTATTTCTCGGGTATAGCCTCCGGAAAAACCATAATTATACTGTCTGCTACCGCCCGAAAGATTTAAGGAATACTGTTGCGAAAAGGGCGATTCGAGAAACAGGTCACGGTATGATTTTCTCCCATCTTTTGTCATAAGCTCATTGATCAGATCTGCTGAATCTGCAGGAGTCAGCAATCCACGTTTTGTCCTGTCAAATATGTCTATAGCCGGCGTGACCGAGATATACTGAAAACCATTCGCAAGCCAATCGTAAAATCCTTTATTGAACAACATGGACTCTGCATCGATAAAATCCTTATTGGACAATTGATACACCTGATCAAGGTTGGGCTTCGCTTTTGTAATCAATGTGCTGCTAAATGTGGTATTCATTATTTTGCCAGCACCCTGACCTCCTTTTTTAGAAGTGATGACCACAACCCCGTTTCCTGCCCTTGCACCCCATATCGAACTTGCCGCCGCATCTTTCAAAACGGTAACAGATTCGATGCTATTCGGATCTATATTAGCCACATTGCCCTCATAAATAAAACCATCCAATACTATTAATGGATCAAGATTACCATCTATGGTACTGAGACCCCGAACAGAAAAATTCAGCTTTTGTCTATCACTGACAGTACTGGGCTGATTTTCAAATCTCAGCCCAGAGGCCACATTATTGAGCCTGTTTAAAATGTTTGTACCAGTTTGCTGGTTCAGCATATCATTGGAAATCACACTGGCAGAACCTGTTGTTTCATTCGGTTTCAAAATCTGATAGCCCGTATTGATCTGCACCTCTTCCAAGTAATTATCCTTTACAGCCATCAAAACCCTACCTTTAGCCAACACATCCTTTACCAATACCCTTAATTCCTGATAACCCATAGCCGAAAACCGAAGTGTATCGCGCAAATCTCCCCTTATTCCGAAACTTCCATCGGCTTCACTTTTTAAACGCATATTTGTAACCATATTTTGCACAGTGACGCCCTGCATTGGGCGCAAGTCTTCGCTTGATACAATTACTCCCCGAACTATGTTTCTTTCTTTTACCTGACTATAGGACGTAAGCCAACACATCCAAACACTTAGGATGCATAACATTCTCATATACATACCCTACCCTCCTATCTATCTGTTAATGAAAATGATGCACAGGCAATGGTCTCCTGCGCAGAATTAAGCTCTAAACCCATTGCCCGGAGAAATGCCTTTCGCGTATCCTCTTCCCAGCCTTCAAAATCTTTAGGAATGGTCATGTCTACAAGTACCTCTTTGGAAGCTCCAATTACCAATGGACGATGAAAATATAGGCTGAGGTTATCCACCAACAATTCTAATGGAATATTGCGGAATTTCATTTCCGTCTCCGAATCTCCTAGGAAAACTTCTGGGATACCACCTTTGCTCCTGATCTTTTCGGCAGCTGAATTGAAACTGACGCGCCATACATCCGTTGGCTTGTTTTCTACTGATAGTTTTATCCCAAAGAACTTTTTAAAATCTTCCGTAAAAAATTGTTTCGCTCTGCTCTTAGGCAAAGAATCCAGCACCACCATTTCATAACAGAAGCTATTTTCATAACGATTTGGGGTCAGGAGCCGCTGTTTAGGGTTTACTCCGCTGCTTGTAGCAAACTGCCAATGTCTCCAGGGTATTCCTTTCAATTCTTTTTGAAATGCTAAGGCCACGAGCTGAGAGAATCTGAGGTTCAATAGCTGATACCTGGTCCGTTTTCCGTCGAACGCATAATTTCCAGAACTAGCATCTAACCCTTCTTGATAAGTCTGGAAAACAGAACCCGCATAAAATCCGTTATTCAGCATTTCATTGGTTATCAAAGCCACTTCTTTATTGGTCCTCATTTTTTTTTGATGGAAATCTGCATTTCCAGTATGAAGCACTGCTGTTATATTTTCTTTTGACAATGCATTGGGATAAGTATTGGCAACCAGAATACCATCTTTATTTATCCAAACGACATGTGGAACCGCGTTATGAGGAAATAATTGCTGGAAAATGGTGTCGCCAAATAGATAAGGAAGGGAAGTCTGAAAGCCATATGCCGCTTGATATTTTTTCTTTAGATCTTGTACACGTTTTTGTGTATCCTTTGTCTGTGTGCTATTGACAAGCAGCACGGCAATCTCATTTTTATTAATCGCCAACACATCTTCTAGATGTGGAAATCCCTCAATACACGAGGGGCACCAAGTCGCCCAAAAATCCAACAGGATCAGTTTCCCTTTCAAATCAGCGAACTTGATTGTTTTCTTTTTCCCATTAAAATAGTTCAGTTCGAGCGGCTGGTCCCATACCGCATCCGGGATCTTATCGCCTGGTTTTAGCGCAACGAGACTGGATAGCCCATCGGCCCCGCTGTCCTTGCGGGGCGTCTGAGCTGGTAAACTAAACATAGAAACTAAACATAAAAACAAGCATGTCAAAATCATGCGATAGGCACGCTTATAATCTGCGACGAATAAAAAGCATTTTAAAGCCCGCTGAACAACTGGACCTAGTAATCCAAGCAAAGTATTGACTCGAAACACAAAAGCCTTAGAGATCGACTTAAAGAACCTTAAAACAGATCGTTCAGATTTTACTCCATACGTCAATTTAAAATCTCCCACCTTTTGGAAAGCTCGCTTTTGTTGTGTGGGCCTTGTGCAATCGTTTAGTTGTCCTTGTGTATAACAAGGGCTTAGCAAGGGTGAACCTAGGGTCGCGCTATAGTCAAGCTTGTGTGTTTCTTGTGCCAAGCTATAGTCGACCATTACCAGATTAATTCCTGCCGAATTTTTACATTTCATCGGATTTTCATCGAGTCTGCATCGGGTTTTGATCGGTGTGGCCCGATGAAATCCCGATGAAAACTCAAGTCCTACTGCATGAAAGGCAGAAGCTGGAGCGAAGTTGGTCAGGCAAAAGTCCGAAGAAGGTGATGCCTTTCCCCCTCGTCGACTGGCCTTCGGCTCTGCTTCGAGACTTCTTCGGGACATGGTCGAGACAGGCTCGGGAGCGTTTCGACTCGGCTTCGGCAGGGCTTCGAGTACGCTTCGACTCGTACCCGAAGCGCAGTCGAACAACAGTCGAAGCCTTCCCGAAGAAGAGGCGACGCTGGTACGACGCAGTGTCGAACGATCCTCAAACAAAACCCGAAGGCTGCCCGAAGAATTTACATTTTTTATTAGGTTCTGAGCGCTAATCTTACAGCGCTTTTTTAACAGGATCGAAGTATCTTTAAAGTACATTTTTCCTTGTCTAATTTTCTTACGCAAATTTTGCGTAATTAGTACTATATCTGTGCTTAAGTAGTGCTTCACAGGTACTTGAAATATATAGGTTATATAACCCTTTAATAAGGCTAAAAATTTCAGGATATTCATAATTTAGTTTGTTAGTGGTTTTGAGAAAGCTGATAAAAAAAATCGTAGATTTCCTTGCTACTTTCGAGTTCACAAGCGATGAATCTGTTGCTTCGAAGAAATGAAATTTCTACCTCTGACAGATTAATCTTTTTGTAGTGAATCAGAAAGTAGGCCATTAGCATCCGGAATAATGCGACGGAGAAGTTTTGTACGTCCGCCGTACTGATAGTAGGACTAACTCCCCTTTCTCGATCGAAATAAATCGTAAGCAATTCTACTAGATGATTGCGACAACTGTCCATATCGTATCTAGTCCAAAAATCTTTAATACATGCTACTGGATCATACTCCAGATGATGGATCTCGTACATCGCCAGGTCAAAGGCGACCAGTTTCTTTAAAAGCTCTTTCATTTTTTTGGCTTTTGAGGGCGTGTGAATGTATAAGGCCATTTGAAAAAAGGATCAAAAAAATCTCTTATCGAGTCAAAAGACCCAATACATCACACTGTTAAAAAATTTATTAACTAAACCTCAGAATGCCGTTTTACTCTTTTTGTTACTGGTTATATATATGTTCGTCACGGACATCCACAATGATAGGAAGAACCGACCCTTTGTTGTGTTACGACAATAATTTGGATAGAAAGTTGCCAGCATTAAAAAGTTTGCCTAAATTTATGGTACGAACAATTATTTAGTACAAGCCATCTTCATTGCCTTTCAGTCTCTATTATATATTGATGTAAGGGTCGGTGGCAGATACGCTTAAGGGGAATTTGGCTATTCGTGTGAATAAGCCATACTAAGCTATTTTTATTGACCCCTCTCCTTTTGCGTACTGTGTATTATAATTGTGTCTAATCCGGCGCTCGGATTAAATTTTTGAAATACTGTTTGGCGGAACACCGACTGAGTCGATCCTTGATCTGGCACTGGTGAGCTAGAATTTTAACTGGTGTCGTTCTCATAATTCTTATTTAGTTATGATGAACGATGAACTTAAGCTAAGAGATAAGTTACCTCGCTACCTTAATCGGTAAGCAAGGAACGGCCCCACACTTTGAACCCCAGGAGAGCTAATCCTGTCGTCTTCTTACAATCTACAAGAGATTTTCAGAAGACTACCAAAGTTGACGTGAAGCCGCTCACATGCCACCTCATATGTCAAAAGTATAAAACTTTTATCGCATATCAGTGCACGGAGCGATCAACACGGTTCTCTCGGTAAAAATTTAGCTCTTTTTTGGGTTCGAGAAGAACATCGTTAGTCAAGGCAAAATGCCATGATTTTCAAATCGCTAAACAAATATAAGAACATAATTCCATTTAACAAAATGATTTTAAATGGAAATATAAAATATATATTATATATGGAGGAAAATGAATTACTAGCAATTGAAGTAGATAATTTTGGAGATTACGTTTTATCGAGAAAAATCATTCTAGGTTTATCAAATGAAGCTTTTGCTAAATTAACCGACGTATCAGGGGGCGATATCAGCAAGATAATTAATAAAAAAAAGAAAAGTGTTTCCCTCCACTCTTTCTATAAAATTGCTGTACTATCAGGTGACACGGTAGAAAATGTCCGTGACACCGTTTATACAAAAAGAAACCTTGAATTAGTAACCGATTATAAGCTCGAAGAAAGAACCAACTTTGGCACATTCATGCGAGACGAAGTTGAAGGTGATTATACCTTTGATATTATTATGTGCAAAACAGGCATAGAAAAACAAAGGCTAATCGACCTATATTACAATACCAGTGCACCTGAACCATATGAATTTTTACTCATTGAAAAAGCTACAGGGAAACAACCAGGTGAGTTAATGAAAAAATATATAGCTAAGTATCCAATTAAGAAGAAGGGGGAATTGATTTAGTAAAAAATACAATATTAGATTTATAATGTGACACATTACTCCCCAACCTATTTAAAACAAACACTAATTGAAATTTCTTGTACTATTTATATCCTGTTACATACGAAGCATCAAGTTTACGATGAATAATACTAGAAATAACCAAGACTTCCATCATCTCTGAAAGTTGGATTTCTTCATTGATTTTGGGATTATGGGTTTTAGGATTTCGATACATAGAGAAAAAACCCTTCATTAAATTAGCGAATCCTTTATGTTCACTTTCTTCGCTGGGGGTATTTAGCAAATTAAAAGCCAACATGGGTTTCTTTTCCTTTCCGAGAGCAAAGCATTCATCTACCAAATCACTGCCATCACTCACATAATTAGTTTTTTGTCTCATCTTGTCAGCAACGCTTTTTGTTATTTCGAGAATTGCATGAAAATAATTTTCTTGCAAATATTCCACTTCGCAGAATTTTAATGCGTCAGGATGAACCCCAATACCATGTATCTTTTGTTTTATTTTCTGTGATCGTTCCCTTGCTTCAGTAATAGTCCTTGCTTTGTCAACAGTTGCAAATTCACCGTATTTATTCATCTCTATTCCTTCAAATAGGAGTTTTGAATTAAGGTTACATCGGTGCTGTTCAAATTCTATTTCGTTATTGATATACCTTCGAGGATCTATAACTTTTTTTACAAAGGCTAGGATGTTGTTTCCACAGGCGTCTTGCTGCTGACGATCCTTCATTGCGTAAAATAACCTATCCTTCTTATTTGTTCCCTGATTAGATTCCTTAATTCCTGCAAGTTGTAATTCTTGAGTTATTTCAGTATGAGAAAGTATAACAGATACTACTTCTGCTATATTTTTTAGGGTTGTGTGATCAAAACTTTTAACTGCCATCTATAATTTAAAGTATGATTAATCTAAGGTTCCTAATAGTAGGACTGTGTACTCATCGGTTCTTTTTAACAGCTAGTATTAATTTGTTCCACTGTTAGTCCCATAACAAAATCTGACTTTATTCGGCATATTTCGCGTTTTGGTACTTGTCTATTTTCCAGTTCTGTTGAGTTCATAGTGTTTGCTGTATTATTAATATTTTCCTTTTTATTATTGTGGTTGAGTAAAAGGTAGCATTCTAATTCTACCGGACCTTGTAGCGTGATACATTCCAGATGTTGATTTTATTGGAAATCCACCTTCCATGGGACAAGTTAGTAACTCTCCAAATTCGAGTGTAAGTTCTGCAAACTGACAAACCTCGGCATCAGAAATATTGAACCCATCAGGATTAAAATGTGCTCCAACCCAATTTCTGATAATCGCCAAGCCTTTAAGATTTTGAATTATCGGTTGGAGTTGCGTTTCTTTTTCTATTTGATTATCAATTATTTTTCCAGTTTCATCCACGGCAATTTGTTGTACGACCAATGCTTTTTGCAACTTCGAGTCGAGACAGTCTGTTAGTTCACGAAGAACGTATTCGTTCTTGGGTTTACGTGCCATCTTGCATTGGTATTTCACGGCAAGGAAATCAAAAATGCTTTCAAGGATCACACCGGAAAGACTACAGAGCTTTTGTCTATCTATTTGTTCTGAATTTAGATGCTGCCTAAGTTCTTCCAGGTTAACTTTACCATTGTAAAACCTAATTCCACGTTCTATAGTCCACGGCATCAATTCAACAAATTGTATTCTGCTGGCCGGAGCGCGACCGTGACGATATAGTTCTCTCCATGGGCGATAGTGTGTCGTTATAAATATATGCGCAAACTCACCTAAATCCTCGTGAAGCACTTCGATTACCCTTTCCAGGTGACTATGATCCACAGACATCATGACGTCATCCAATATTAAAATTGTATTTGGTTCATGATATTTTTTTGCTAAAGCCAGAAATATGCAGAGTCCCAGCGTATCAAGGTGGGATTCACTGTATAGAGATTGTGGTGTAATTTTATCCAAATCCTGAAAACGTGCGTGTATATCAATAGAATGTTTGAAATTGAGGTTCAATGACATTTCGACTCTACCGATTGATTCAGCCGGGTGAATCTTCATATAGAGAGCTTCTACTGTACCGGATATCGAATTCAACTCTTCATTAATAAATTCCTTTCTTGTTGATTCAATAAGAGCAAGAGCCTTTTGTGTAGTTTCTAATTTTGTTTGGATTATTTCTACCGAATTTCTTGCTTTTATAAGACTATTGTACTGCGTTGAAATGCTGTTATGTTGCTTAACCTGCCCATCAATTTCTTTTTGATCAATACCCAAAGTGGTGTTCGTAACCTGAAACGCGGGCAAATGCTCTTTAAGATAAGCCGTCTGATCCATTTGGTCTGTTAGTGGAATAAAACCTGAAAACAACTCTGTGGATTCAGGAATATATTTTTTTACTGTTTCCAGTTGTCCTATACAGAAAGTATTGAAAAGACCAAAGCACATAATCTCGGCCTCATTCAGATTTGTTTTGGCTGATTGATGAATGTGTCGAGCATTGATTAACGCTTGATTGAGTTCATTCAACCGCTTCATGTTTTTCACTTGCTCATCAATCCGCTGAACCAATTCTTCTCTGACGGCATCTTTTCCACAAACAGGACAATGCTTAAGATCCAGGACAGGCTTAATATATTTCTGTGCTTCAGTAAGTAGCTGCATCAGGGAAATATTATTGTCAGGGTTATCGTTAACAAATTTTTCTAAGTTTTCCTGAGCCGTGATGAGTGATTTAGATGTGGCTCGCTCTCTTGATATGGCAGCCCTATACATCTCTATGCCGTTGTAAGCACTCCTCCAATTTTCAAGAAACCCGTTAAGAGCTGTCAGTTTCAGATTTAGTTCATTAATATCCCTTGACGTTTCTTTCTCAGACCATTGCTCCCAACCTACCCCAGGTTTACTTTCTTTCTCCCAAACTGTAGACAGCACTCTTTCAGATTCATTTGCTACAGCACTCTGGCTTTTAAGAGTGCCCTTTAATTCTTTTTCAAGTGCCCGAAGTGCCGTTTCACATTTTAGAATTTCGCCAACATCAATATATTCTTGCAACTCTGTGTATCTTTCGCTTGGTTCAGCATCCAGCAGTTTAGTTACCTGCTTGCGTCTCATTTGTCTTACTTGGGGCAATCCATCAGCAGGAGTTTTTGTAAATGTTGTTCCGTTTTGATTAAGCTGTGCTGTGAAGTTGCCAGTGGTCGTTTGTAAGGAAATTGAAACGTCTTCCGTTGCACTGTTCAATGCACGTAGAAATTTCTTGTCTACAGAAGATTTATCTGCTAATGAACCAATGGAATCAGTACAAAGGCATATCAATGCGTCAGAAATACTGCTTTTCCCATTTCCATTCTCTCCAAAAACCATTGTAATAGGCTTCTGACTATCGAACTCAATAGTCAAGGGTTTTGTTGCACCCCGAAAAGCATTAATCTGTAGCGTCTGCAGTTTCATTGGAATTTTGTTTGTCAGGTGCTACCAAAGAATTATCCCAGTCTTTTAACTGGATTTTACCAGTTTTAAGTAAAGTCGTGAAAGTCGCTTCTTCTATATCAGAAGATAATAAACCTCCCTCGGAAAGCTTATCAAATATTTTCTTTGCAAGAATGCTATTCGGATCTGCCATGGCTAAAATAAATAAGTCCTACCAAGATACATAAAATTTATGTTGATCTGAATTAAGAATAACTTTGCGACTATTAGTTTATAAGCAGCAGAGAAGTTTGGACAAAAATCACTAAATTCAAAAATAAATTTTGAATTACGCTCATTTACAGGGACACATTTATTACATGGAGTGAGCACTATATGTAAAGTACGATCACCAATTACGATTTACAAATAATGAATGACGAAAAAAACCAACAATTTTTAAGCGATTCAAACTTCCGATATCTTTGAAAAGGATTAACGCTAGACATTAAGGATATGGAGGTCATTGACCAACTGCTAATAAAGTTAAATGACCAAAATAACCTAATCAACTCTATCGTAAACCAGAACCAACATGAAGGCTTTGAATCCACTTTGAAAACATTTGGGCCTCAAATCATTGTTAGTTTTGACAAATATGATGTGTCTGGAAACCCCTTAACAACTGCTGCTGTTATGAAGTCCAGAGACAACGATAATCTGCCACCGGCATTGCATATTAATTTGCATTCCCCTACGTTAAACATTCCACAAAGAATTGAAATTCCTTTAAGATATGTACTGAAAGGCGCCGCGACATTACAAGGCACTTATATGGTTTATCTTCATGCTCTGCAAATCAATTATGATAAAACATTTGTCTATTATGGAATAACAAAGAGGGGGTGGATGAAGCGGTTCAATGAACTCTTAATACCTGCATCAGAAAAATGATCAATACATACATTTTTATCAGGTCCGGAATTGAGCCCATAACTATAAAGCTCTTCCTCGTATTCCATTATCCCGCTCATGATAACTATTTATTAAATTTTACAAATACCAATTAGGCCGTTAGTTTTTAATCGTTAAATTCTTTAGATAATTAACAAAAGCACAACAAACAACCAACATAAATTTTGCTTCTTCAAAAGAAATTTCTTTTGCTTGGTCTATTAGGGCATGACGGATACCTGAAGCATCGCTTGTATAGCCATACAATGTGCTAAATGAAGATTTTAATGAAACATGTAATGAATATTGTTTTTCGATTTTTGCTAATGCTTTTCCTACTGTTGCTTTATCATCCCCGGTAATTTTTTGACAGATAGATTCAACCGCAGAAATCGACTCCTTTATAGAATTTCTATAATCTGGTTTATCTCTATTTGATAGATATTCAAGTGCTGTCGTTAAATGAACATTTATAGGATCATTCTCGTTACCAAGAGCGCTTTCTATTTCCGAAATTTCAATCTCAGAAGTTATTTCGACAATACTATTATCAACAACTCGATAAGCAGACATCTCGTTTTCCAAGGCAATATTTATTTTCTCTCCCAATCCAGAACACTGAATTGCTTGTTCTAATATAAATTCAATAAAATCGAATTTCTCATACCATTCACAATTAAAGAACCAAACTTCTACGTAATCATATACTGGCTTAAAATAAAACTTTCCCTCTTCAAATATGTGAATTTTTGTTCCTCCGTAATTTGTTACTCTGTCAACACGTTGGTGAAAAAAATCAGTCCAGATTAACTGAGAAAAATAAGTTCTAGCGGAACCCAAATTAGCATTTGAATACGGTGACAAGCTATTGTAGTATTGCGTCAAAATATTCCATAACTTATTCGTCAATATTTCGTCTATTGCCTCAATTTGAATAGCACTTCTTACCTTTGTTTTGCCTATCTTTTGTGAAAATTTCATATTTTTAATAGTTAAAACACTCTAAATCTATCGTTTAATAGAAGATATATTCCTAATAAACCACTGACAACTTTATTTTTAATATTTATTAAAGATGATAGAATTAAACATTCATTAAAAGGAAATTACCTCTCCAAATAACGTTGTGTACTATTTCTAAACTCCTGTTTAAACTGATCATCCATTAGACGTTTAGCAAATTCCATTTGAAACTTACGCATAGACAAAGCTACATCATCAAATATCTTCTTGTAGGCAAGTTCTCGCGTATAAGGATCAAGATTATCGACATACTTCTGTTGATAATCTGGGTGGTCTGCAATACGTTGCGTAAATGTCTCATATACCTGACGCTTATCCTCTGGCGTTGCTTCCCAATCAGCAAACCAGCGATCATTGAAATCTCGAATTATTTTATCCAACGCATCAGTCTCATCATCGCCATGCGCACCTCGCGGATTAGCATTAGCAGGATCTAACGTGCTTTCATCCTTGTCAAGTAGTAGCGATTCATTGAGGCGTACACGCTCAATACCATATGTTGACAAATCTACTGCATCCAATAACTCATCCAACAGTTCATCTTCTTTGCGCTTTACAATCATCTTAGGAATAAGGAATTTTAGGAACCAGAATAGCTTTTCCCAAAACATATTTTCAAAACTGATCACCGCAGCCACTTGCCCATACACTTTGACAAAATGCTTAGCCTTGATTTTGAGATCCGCCTTTTGCTCTTCATTTAAATCCAGAGTATTATTAAATCGTAATGCAGCTTGGTCAATAATAGGGCTCAATTGATCTGCTGGTACGCTTTGAAAAAATTTAGTATTAAAAACCTCAACTTCGTGCCACTCGTATATACCGGAATCATCAAGGCTATCTTTAAGATCATGCAATACATTTACATCGGTAGCACCACTTAGGGATGTAGCGGTATAAAATGGATCAAATGCGGCTTTGATGTCAGCGCTCTCATTGAAAAAATCTAATACAAAAAGATTTTCTGTTTTCTTTCCGTATTTATTGGCCGAACGATTAAGTCTGGACAGAGCTTGCACACATAATACTCCTTGCAATTTCTTATCCACATACATTGTGGTCAGCTTAGGCTGATCAAATCCCGTCAGGTATTTATTGGCGACCACAAGGATACGATTTTCATCTAAATCAAATTGGTCTTTGGTCTCCGAATCTGGAAATCCATTCAAAGATGCTTCGGTATATTCAATACCATCCACAAGCTTTTTACCTGAAAATGCAATAACAATTTTAAAGGGATTGTCGTATTCAGTTAGTATAAGCTTTAATGCCTGATAGTAGCGTATAGCCGATTCGATACTCTGCGTGACCACCATTGCTTTGGCTTTTCCTTTGAGCAACTTTTTATAATAAACCTGCTGCAAAAAATGCTGTAGCATAATGCGTGCTTTGGCCTGTATGGTACGAGGATCACGCTCTACAAAAGCTTTCAAGCGTTTCTGCGCCTTGCTGGTATTGAATTCAGGATTTTCCTCAACAGATTTTTGTAATTGGTAGTAGCTACGAAAAGTAGTATAGTTCGTCAATACATCTAAAATAAACCCTTCCTCGATCGCCTGCTTCATTGAATACAGATGAAACGGTTTAAAAGATCCGTCGGCTTGCTTGGTACCAAAACGCTCTAGCGTAGCATTCTTTGGTGTTGCAGTAAAAGCAAAATAAGAAGCATTTTGACGCATCTTACGAGCTTCCATTGCACGCAAGATTAAATCCTGTGCATCGACCTCTCCCTCTTCGTTCGTATCCAGCTTACCCAACACCTGGTTCATCTTGTCCGCTGCTGAGCCACCTTGGCTACTATGCGCTTCATCGATGATAATGGCAAAGCGTTTATCGCTCATGTCATCGATGTCCTCTAGGATATGTGGGAATTTTTGAATGGTGGTAATGACGATACGCTTTGCGCTTTCGAGAGCTAATCTTAGATCACTGGAAGAAAATGCTGCACCAATAATATTTTTCACCTCGGAGAAGCTCTTAATGTTATCACGCAATTGCCTATCCAGTACTCGCCGATCGGTAACAACAATAACAGAATCAAAAAGTGGCATTCCATGCTCATCTTCTACTTCGATAAGCTGAAAAGCTGTCCAGGTAATGGAATTAGATTTACCCGACCCCGCAGAATGTTGCACCAAATAGGTACTTCCAACTCCTTGCTTACGTACTTCAGCTATAAGTCGCTGCACCACATCCAATTGATGGTACCTTGGTAAGATGTAAAACTTCTTATTAAGCGGATCACCATCTTTACCTTCTAACAGCATAAAATGCTGGATAATACTAGCCCAACTTTCTTTGCTAAATGTTTCTTCCCAAAGATAGGCTGTACGGTGTCCATTAGGATTGACAGGATTTCCCTTGCCCATATTATCCCCTTTGTTGAATGGTAGGAAGAAGGTATCTTTTCCTTGGAGTTTAGTGGTCATATACACCTCGTCCGTATCAACAGCAAAATGTACGAGACAACGTCCAAATTGCAATAAGGGTTGGTTACTATCACGTGTATGTTTATACTGATGTATTCCTTGTACCGCAGCAGTCTGGCCCGTCCAAGTATTTTTTAGCTCAATCGTACAGAATGGTATGCCGTTGACTGTAATGACCATGTCTATCTCCTCTCCCGGATTGAGATTAGAGTAACGTACTTGTCTGGTTACCGCAAATTGATTATGCTCAAAATTATCCCACACAGTCTGTGCACCGCTGGCACTAGGGGCTTCATAAAAAAGAGTAAAATGTGCATTATCCACATCCAGTCCTTTCTTGAGCACACGCAATACGCCATACTTCTTGACCATCCGATCATAACGTTCCAAGATCTTTAGTTTCCAATCCCCATAAACTTGCAGCTTGGCAAGTTCTTTTGCTTGCGTAGCCTGAAGAAAATTCCAGAAACGGTGTGTATCCAAAGCGTAGGTCTTGTCAAAATCAAGTGCATCGCCTAGATAGTACCCTTTTCCGGAGAGATATTGCCCATATTTATCATTGGCATCGGCAATGGTTGCCCCCTGCTCTTTCAGATCTTCCAAGGATGATCCTGTAAGCGCCATTTCAATAAGGGACTCTAAAGCTTGTTCATTATATTTTGAGGTCATTCGGTAAGTTTTTAGATTTCTTTAGCAATAAAAAGGTTTCAAATGTTAAATCAGTGAATCAATATTTTTCCCATTTAACTTCCAAGTTTCAAAAACTAAACTTAAAAAGATATTTTGTCTCTTTTCAATGCTCTCCTTGTCCCAGTTTGTAAATCCAAAATTATAGTCTGCTTTAAAACGGTTTAAGGCTGTATGAAGACCAATTGTGAAGGAATCATCAAGAAGTTTAGTCGATATTAAGTCCGAATTTTATATTCAATTTTTTTCTTTTCAAACCAGTCACCTTGTAAATCATTATAGTTATTTACAGCTTGATTAATCATTCCCTCAAGTAATGTGGTATTACCCAATCTATATACATAATTGTTGTAATCATGTATATCAACAAATTCTATCGGAAAAATTTGATTTTTAGGTGTCTGTGGCAATATATGCTCTATCTGTAATCCGTTAATATAATTGTAACCTTGTAAGGGCAAATTACATTTTCTTCTTACAGTATTTTCTATTCTTCCCAATATGTAACGCTCCCTATATAATGGTCCATAATGATAATGAGGAATAGTTTTAAATCTATTTTTAAATTCAGCTACCTTTTCTTTTATATATGGAATCAAATCTGACTCAATAATTTCGGACACTTGATTTATGTCTTTTTTACCACGTAATTTTACAGCCCATTTAGTGAAAAGCCCTTCGTTATTTTTTGCTTGAATACCTAAAGTATTGGAATAGAAAAAAAAGCTTTCCAATTGCTCGGCTAAATACTCTATCACTTGTGAGTCAGCCTGTAAATCTAAGGCCAATAAAAGGATTAAATGTTGTCTGGATTTATACTTATTGATATAGCCAATGCTGGTTACTTTCGGATATTGCCCTCCATCTTTAACGAGTTCAGTTGCGATTACTAAATCGGAATATCGCTTTGACATCGCTTTCAGTTCGGTAGCTAACCGTAGTGGATCTATTTCGTAACCAAGAGCTTCAACTCCTTCTTTTGAAATAAACCATCTATAAAGATCGTCTTCTCTTATGACACCATTGTGATATCTAGATATAATGAAATAACGTAAAAAACGTAGAGGTGAGGAATCTTCCTTACAAATTTGGAGATTCAGCATAATCTCCTTCCATATGCCTTTAATTTTCTGGAAGTCTGCCTCTTTTGCTTTAGCGAATAAAAGATTCTTTACCAAGTCCATCGCATTCAACCCAGCACCACGTTGATTAATTGTTTCAAAAATCTTTAAAGCACTGCTAAGATTTTCAGATTCAATGATAACAAGCTCAACTTTTGTTAAAAAATATTTCAAAAAATCTAAAAGGCTATCTTTGTTTTCCGCCAAAAGCAGTTCAAAACTTGTTTTTAACTTTTGGTAAGCTTCTTCCATACGTACTACAGATGATGTTTTAATATCTGTATATGGTTTTTTATGGATCAGCTTTTCTAAATATCCGCTACTTTCCTCATATTGGAGTTCGAGACGCATATGATCGACATCAGACTCAATATCAAAGTCTGTCAATAGTTCCTCAACGGTTTTAAGATATTTTGATTGTTTGCTATCCAACTCTTGTTCTTGCAAAATGTCCCGAAAAGCACATAACGACAACATAATCGTCGTCAATCTCTGTTGTCCGTCAATCACATCATATTTAAGTTTATTCTCGACAACAATAATAGATCCTATGAAATAGCTCTTGGGGCTAGATGAGAAGGCCTCATATTCATTCTGTATATCAAGCAAAAATTGTTCAACTTGATTATCAGATTTCCACACATATTCACGTTGATAATCAGGTACAATAAAAAAATAATCTTTTAGTTTAGTAATACTTTTTACTTCGGCTTTAACTTCCATTATAGTTATTTTTTATATTGGCGTGGGTAGTTAAATAATGATACAGTCTCTCAAAATGTCTTTTAATTTAGACTCTCGTAATAATTCTTCCTTAGTTCTAATGCTAGATATAATTATAGAACCTTTGAATATGAAGTTATCTAAAAAATATTGAACTTTTCGAGGTTTATTCGAATCAGGCGAACTACATATAGCTCCTGATAATACATCAATATATTCTATTCTACCGTTTAAAATTTCATCCTCAAAAATGATGAGGTCTTTATTATGTCGTTGTAAAAACTCGAATAACGCTTTCGGCGAATCTGGCTTGGGAGCAACAACAAGATTTCCTAATTTCGCTTTAAAACGTTCATATAACATGAATTTCTCCTCTTGAAGAAAAGATGAAATAATATAAGATGTATACCGGCGCCTTGGTGAAAGTATATTTTCATACATCGAATCAAAGCGATCTTGTAATGTAATATCTAGCTGTATTTTACCCCTCATAATTTATGATTTATAATTGGCCTATAAAATCTAAGCGATAATTTTTATTTTCCCCGTTACTGCTTCGTTAATTAGACTTTGCTTGTATTCTTTGAGTTTAACAATCTGTTCTTGCCTTTGACCAATCGCTTTATCTATTTTTGAGGTTTGCTCTTCTAGATAAGATATTATTTCTTCTTGTTCACTTACTGGAGGAACTGGCATATACAACTCTGAGTATTTGGCTGCACCAATATTTTCTATTGTCGCTTTATTAAAAATTGAATCTTTCCAATTCATAAATGCTCCTGATTGTGTGTACAAATAAAGAAAATCACTTAAAACCTGTTTAATATTGGGCTCCGCTTTGATTAGATAACCTGCAAAACAATAATGTTTATCATCACTTAATCCCAATTTGAATTGATAAGCTTTACCTACTGTAGCCCCACTTCTAGCAAAAAGAAGATCTCCATCTTTTAAATAATAATCTGCCGCAACATTAACCGGTAGTGAGAGCTTTTTAGATTCACGTAAATTTCCTCCGTAATCAAAATCTGAAATTCTGATATATCTTGGTAAATTCTTGTCATACTCAATCCCGCTTTCATTTGCCCCATATTTCAATTTATTATTTAAAACGTTTTTCAATCTTTTCACCTCCCAATGTTTTGGTATCTCTCCAATCCAATCTATTCCAGAATATTTCGTCGGCACAATCTCTCCTTTAAAATGTGAAATCCCTTTGGTGACAGCGTCATGAATAATTATTTGCCTTAATTCCTTCAGCTTTTCGATTTGTAGTTCTTTCAGGTTGATTGCTGCATCAATTTTCTCACATTTCTCATTTAGGAAATTGGCTATAACTTCTTGTTCATCCAAATTTGGATAGGGTAGTTCACTATTGGCAATATTATTAAAACTGATAGTCTGTCGAACTCCCGATCCCAATAATTTCATATATGAAACATCATATTGATGCAAAAGCCATTTATAATAATTCTTATTTAATTGGATTACATCTTGTATCACAATATAACCGGAACTCACAACCACATCAATAGCTGACAAGGCAATTCTTAAACTTATTAAATCATAATTTAGATTTAATGGATTGATGAGATAATCTCCTTTCAAAACTTCCTGATACGTTGCTTTAGTAGATTCAGGAATCTTTTCGTCGTCCTTGAAAACAACCTCTCCAAAACTTATTGAACCTGCTGGTAGGGAAAAATTTAATACTTTCTTTTTTTCTTTAAAAAGATGTTTAAGTCTACTTAACTCCCAGTGCTCCGGAATCTCACCCAACCATTCTATCCCACTATCTTTATATTTTTCGTATCGCTGCATGTTACTTCTTCTTTTTACGTTCTAGACTTTTGGCGGTTGTATCAATAAAGGCGACAAAATCCTTTTCTACTTTGGATAGTTCGTTCTTAGTCTTCTCCTCGTACTTGGCATATTCAAGCTCCGCCTTTTTCACTGCTTGATCATGACTTACTGCTCCGGCATGCTGCAGAACTTCATTTCCTACCATGCGTAGAAAATCATCTAGTCGTGTTATCCAGTCCTGCATATACATCGGCTTACGATTGAGTGCCTGCAATTCGGCTAACTCCAAATAGGCTGTTACCGTACGATTGAGAATATTAAGTTCCTCCTCTGTCAAATAATTTTTAGCAACCTGTATTTCTTGTTTGCTTGGTTGTTCGCCTTTGAAGTTCGTTAGTCCAAGATTCGGTTTATCGGCATCAATGCGTTTGTAAATAATCTCAGCGGCTGTATTTCCATGCGTAGCAAAATGCATCTTGTTCTGTACAGTTTTGAAAAAGTGCTGTGAGACCTCCGTCTTAGGGTCGTAATCAATACTCGTCGCATAGATATCCAACACTTTGCGCCAAAAGATTTTTTCGGATGAGCGTATATCACGGATACGAACCAATAACTCGTCAAAGTAATTGCCCCCTCCAGCTTGCTTCAGCAACTCATCATTCATCGTAAAGCCTTTGACGATATACTCCCGTAAGCGTGCCGTTGCCCACTGACGGAACTTGGTGCCCTGATGACTCTTGACACGGTAACCTACGGAGATAATGACATCGAGATTGTAATAATTAGTAGGCTTGGTAGAAAAATCGGAAATTCCGATTTTCCTCTTTACCTCATCCTCAAACAGTTCCTCTTCCTTGAAGATATTAAGCACGTGCTCATTGATTGTGGACTTAGATTTTTGGAACAGCTCGCTCATCTGTTCCAATGTCAACCATACCGTTTCGCCCTCTAATCGTGTCTCGATACGTGTAACGCCATCTTCACTCTGATAAATAAGTAGATTACTTTGTGGCTCCATAACCTAAAAATTTAAAATATCTTGCAACAAACCATCTGCCTGCTCTTCTAAAGCCAAGAGGTCTGCCTTGACTTCTTCGATAGAGCGTAATGGTGTATGCTTATAAAAATATTTATTGAAAGAGATCTCATAACCGATTTTGACAGAATCCAGATTGATCCAAGCCTCCTCAACATGCGGAAGGACCTCACGCTCAAAATAGCTGATGATGGTTTCATCCAATGGAATCTGCTCACTGTCGCGCAAATCACTCTCCGTCTCGTATACGGTAAACTCTCCAGCTTTAGCTGTTGGATAATACCCAAACAATGGCAACTGCTCCTCGGAGCAACCTAAGTGATTAAGCAATTGCGCTTTTTTATCGCCCGTGATCTTCTCGATCTTTTTGATTACTTTCTCTGCTTTGGCATCATAAATGCTTATCGCCGATAAGATTGCTTTCTTCTCTGTAGCAGCAAGAGTAATCTTATGCTTTTTGCAGGTATCTTCCACCAAAGTTGAAAAAGCATTGAAATCCTTAAACTCATCATCGCCAATATGCGACCACAGCCCAAGCGCGGCGTCATATAGCGCTTTTGGTTTATTCCATGTAGCTGATTCGATCAGCTTAGCTAACTGCTTTTTGTTGAGTCCCCAGTCTTCTTTCTCAGCACGATGGTTAATCTCTTCGCTTTTGCTAGTAAGGTCTGTATAGACAAGGTCGCCATAAGTTTCGTACAAGGCCTGCATCGGAACTTTGAGGGCTTTATCAAATCGTAATTCGTTCAAAGCAATTGCTGTAAACTGCGACTTGAGTCTTTTTGGACGTTCGATATTGACTTTGTAGTAGCCGAAGTCTGCATTCTTAAAGCGTTTGACTTGCAGCAGATCATTCTCCACGCTGTCGGATTGGTTCTCAAGGTAATTTTTAACGATCTCACCTATCTGTGCTGGAGAAAATTCGGAGTTCTTACTCCCAAGGTTTTTACGTAATTTTTGAAACAGCTTATTTGCATCAAGCAATTGTACATGACCTTTTCGTGCAGCTGGCTTATTATTGTTCAATAACCATATATAAGTGGTTATACCAGTGTTATAGAACAAGTTATTAGGCATTTGAACAATCGCATCCAATAGATCGTTCTCGATAATATACCGACGGATGTTGCTTTCACCAGAACCTGCATCACCTGTAAAAAGTGATGAGCCATTGTGCACAGATGCAATACGGCTACCTATCTTATTGGAAGTAGGTGCTTTCATCTTGTCCACCATTTCCATCAGGAACAGGAGCTGTCCATCGGAACTACGTGGCGTGGCATCTACCGTTTCCCAGTTGCCCCAATAGTCTTTAAGTTTGATCTGAAAACGGGTATCGATAACATCCTTACCATCTTTGATGTACTTCTGCTCTGAAGCCCAAGATTTACCATAAGGTGGATTGGACAACATGAAGTCGAACTTCATATCTGAAAACTCATTGGTCGATAATGTAGAACCGACACGAATATTCTCTGGATCCTTGCCCTTAATCATCATATCGGACTTACAGATGGCATAAGTCTCATCATTAATCTCCTTACCATACAAGTAGACATCCCCTTTGTATTTAAAGGCGTCATCTTCGACAAGATAGTTTTCACTTTCGGTAAGCATCCCCCCACTTCCACAGGCAGGGTCATAGATGGTAATAATATTGGGTAGATGATCTTTTAAAGGTTCGAAGACCAAGTGGGTCATTAACTGAATGACTTCACGTGGTGTAAAGTGCTCTCCGGCCTCTTCGTTATTCTCTTCGTTGAATTTGCGGATCAGCTCTTCGAATACATAACCCATTCCCAGGTTGGACAACGCCGGCAACAGACGTCCCTCGGGATCGTTCTTTGTTAGCGGTGTCAGGTTGATATAAGGAGAAGTAAACTTTTCCAGGACATCCAACAATACATCTTTGGCTGCCATATGACGTATTTGCGCACGAAGATTAAACTTCTCGATAATCTCTTGCACATTGGCAGAAAAACCAAGCAGATACTCTTCAAAATTAGCCACCAATTTTTGTTGCGAATTGGTCGCTGTGCCTTTGAGTTTCTCCATTGTCCACGGTGATGTGTTATAAAACACATACTTGGATGCATGTCTAAGACCATCGGGATCGAGTTCGATCTGGCCTGCATCCTCGCGCTGATACCGTACTTCTTCAAGTACCGCATCTTTTGTCGTTTCGAGCAAAGAATCGATACGACGTAATACGACAAAAGGCAAAATAATATCACGATACTTACCCCGGACATATACGTCGCGAAGACAGTCATCGGCAATGGACCAAATAAAACTAACTAATTTATTATGAGCAGTATGAGTCATCTATCTATTTATCTAAAATCTCTATGGCTTAACCTACAAATTAACATTTTTTTTAACTGATTAGCAATAAATGTTATTAACATTGTAAAATAGCATTCTTTTTAAGCTGTCACAAGGATAAAATGGTAAGATCAAGGTCAAGGCTGTTCAGTTTATTAATGCTTGATCTTTCTGCTAATGTGCGCTGATGGATATTCTTAAACACCAAAATCAAGCTCCTGCGAAAGACTGATCGTGAAACGAACAACTGTAATCTTTTTTGAACAGTTAAATATCAAACAGGTCCAAAACCAAACAGTACCACAAACTTTCTGCGGACGTACTATTGGACTTAGTTACCAGTCCAGTTTCTAAGCACTGTCGGAGTTTTTATTGTTATTTGTCCATTTTGGCTTCTTTTAACATAAATTTTTAAAATTGAATTCAAAGGCCTACTGACATTACCCCGAATCGCAGCTTTCCATTTTGAGGTACCGTCGCCAAAATAGTTCGTATTTTTTTCAGACAATTTCTTTTGAAGCGCTTTAGAATACGAAGATTTATTACCATATACTGGCTCTACTTCCTCTAAGTCGCCTTCTTTTGATATTTTTACTTTAAATAGAAAAACACTATCTACATCATTTTTTGACAGCTCAGGACGACTAATTGAACTTAGATTTTTTTCAAGTTCTTTCGTTCCTCCAACATACCTGGCAGCAAACGCCCATACGTTTTCTGTAAGATAATCTCTTGTACCCGAAGAAATGGTAGCACTAAATAATGATAGATGAAGTTTTTTTCTTTCTATAGTAATGGATTTTATCCTCTGAATCTTTTCTATTCTTAAACTGGCATTGCTATTAAACTCGTCCGATTGTAAATCCAATACTTCAATCGAAGGGTATGCTTTTTTTAGAAGCCATAAATCTCCTTCAAATGTCAGGTCAAAGTGCTCAGTCTTGGTGCCTAACGAATCATTCTTAAAATTTAATAAAATGTAATAAGGTTTTAAATCCTTATATCCTATAACAATTGAATTTATTGAATCATAGGATTTAAAAAATGTCTGGTTGGTGGCAATATCAAACTGTATATCATCAGTCCAAAAGGCTGGATCATTGTTACGACTAGTTTGAGCTATACTCGTGGAAGTACAATAGAAACATATTATAATTCCTAATAAGAATGAAGAGAATATTCGTGATGTTTCTTTTATCATAACTGATTATTTAAAATATTTAATTGAATAGCCTGGTCCCTAATAATAGGGATCTTCATACAGTTTAAATAAGCCAAGCCAATTTATAAAAAAAAATCACTCCGATAAAACTATTTCAAATTGGCTATTGTTCTAACAATACAAAACGGCTACAAGCTGCCTTTCGAAAGAAAGGTTCAACATAAAAATTGGCGTCGCACAGTGAAAATCCAATAGTCTTTAAAAACATTGGATGACGAAACAAAAAAGAGGAAACGATAGGAAACATAAAAATTGCTGTACAAATAAACGCTAAGAGAAAGGGTCTGATGAGAATCAGGCCCTTTTGACGTAAAAAGCCACATCTCACGATATGGCTTCTAAACTAAACTTAAACATATGATTCACTAGTGGTTTGTCTTTTATTACTGACAAACCACTAGTTATTGGATATTACTTATACGAATTGATCGATTTGGATACTTTCCAGTCATTGCCCACACGCTCCAAGGTAACGAGGTCAGTCTTGATGAAGTTTTCAAATTTCAAAGTCACTTTAGCGACCATATAGTCTGTCGATTCCTCGATGATATCTGTGCTTAATGTACAGTTTAGCCTCTCTCCTTTTTGTTTTTTCAAGGATTTAACCACTTCGCTACCGCTGTTAGATAACGCATTGGTAGTTTGGATCTTTTGATTGAAATCAGCTGAGAATAACTGCTCTACTCCTGCTGATTCTCCCTCTGTCGTTACCGCAACGTAGTGCTCTAAAGCAAAGTCTGCTGTGGAAAGGTTAACGTTAGCTTTTGTTGCTTTTGCTCCTGGTCCTTCAGCTGCAATAGCGAATGTTGATATGGCGATTAAGGCTGCTGCTGCAAATGTTTTTATTAGCGTTTTTTATCGAAATTATTTGTTTTTTATTTGATGATAAAGCTATCATGAGTGTCCTTTGAATACACTCATGATGGTTCATAATATCTTTATTTTATAATGTTAGTTCTGTTGTTCTTATTTGTTGACTCAAAACTACAACACATTAGGCCCCTAGCCTACGGGCTTTAGACCAACGATCGGGAAAACTCGGTGAGTGGCGGGAAGAGGGAGGTAAGTCTGCCTCATATCACATTCGTACCACGTTCGGATCATCAATAGATATTGTACAGACACCCAGCAGACCTTGTCCAGTCTCTGTACAGGGAAAAACTGGTCAGATACTGGTCAACAATCGAACCCTAGATGTCCTGATCCGAAGGCTATACGAAGCAGGTACGAACACAACCCCTATTGAAGTTATTTAAACTTATCCCTAATTAGCAGTTTTTAGCAAATAATGCCTAGTGCAGCGACGAAATCCGTGGGTTTGTGTTGGACGATCACCGAGATACCACGTTTTTGGTCATAACCATGCAGGTTATGGTAAGAGGAAAACTAAGGCTATCCAGTTTATCAACGCTTCGTTGTATGAGCTGTTGTAGGGAAAGGTGTGATTAAACTACACGATCAACTCAAGTGCATTCAAGATCTATAAACGAGGCGATACTACTATCTTTCTACTAATTCTTCTACTTTCTTTCTACTTCTTCTTCTCCTAATCTTTCCCTAAAATATTTACATTTTTCCTTCTGAAATAGCTCACAGCCCATTGTACGAGCGTTATAACAACTCTATTCCTTTAATCTCTTCTCCTAATTCTTCTCCTAGATTCATCTATTCTTTCTACTTAATTATTCTAATTGAGCTCCACTAGCTGGCTATCCCCGAGGCAACTCGCTATTTTAAATAGATCATGAAAAAGCCACATCTCCCGACATGGCTCTACAACATATATATATTTATTTGAGATGGCTCTTATTTATACGAATTGATTGATTTAGATACTTTCCAATCATTACCTACACGCTCCAAGGTAACCAGGTCAGTCTTGGTGAAGTTTTCAAATTTCAACGTTACTTTAGCCACCATATAGTCTGCCGATTCCTCGATGATATCTGTGCTTACTGTACAGTTCAGCTTTTCGCCCTTTTGTTTTTTCAAGGATTTAACCACTTCGCTACGGCTGTTAGACTGCGCATTGGAAGCTTGAATCTTTTGATTAAAATCAGCTGCAAATAACTGCTCTACGCCTGCTGATTCTCCCTCCGTAGTGACCGCAACATAGTGCTCTAAAGCGAAGTCAGCTGTGGAAAGGTTAACGTTTTCTTTTGTTGCTTTTGCTCCAGGTCCTTCAGCTGCCATAGCAAATGTAGATACGGCGATTAAAGCTGCTGCTGCGAATGTTTTTACTAGCGTTTTCATAATGTTTTTTTTTATTGTGTTAGTACTTTTGTTCTTATTTGTTGACTCAAAACTACAACACAATAGGCCCTTAGCCTAAAGGCTTTAGACTAACGATCGGGAAAACTCGGCGAATAGCGGAAATAGGGAGGTGAATTTATTCTTCAAGAAATCATTCTCGTTCCAATAGGCTCTTTCCCTCTTCGCTGATCCGATCGGGAGTCCAAATAGGATCCCAAACGAGCTCGATAATTATTGCCCGCTGTGGAAATTGCTGTTGCAATGTTTTTTCAACGCCATGAACGATAGAGTCGCCCATCGGGCAATAGGATGAAGATAACGTCATGGTAACAACAATACGACTGGGATCGGTTAAATTAATATCATAAATTAAGCCCATATCTACGATGTTGATCCCCAATTCGGGATCCATCACAAGCATCAATACCTGAACAGCTTTTAACTGATCGGAAGCCTCCGGTTTTGTTAGATCAATTTTCATGGTATCTTTCATTAAATATATAGGCGAGGTGCGTAGTTTATTTACTTTTTCTTTGATGAAAAACTACTTTTCCGACATTGACAACATAAACAGCAGCAAGTGCTGCCCAAAGCCAGGCTGCACAGTATAATGCCCACCTGAATTGACCGGCTACAGCAACCGCCATGACGACAAGCGCCACTAGGTAAAGATAATATTGTATAGAAAGTAATCGCTGACTATAAAGTTCCTTGGGCAAAGGTATTTTTTTGATGCCATTGAGATCTTTATAGCGCCAATTCCAGATCATAAGAGGCAGGGTCTTATAGGTCATCCCTAAAATAATACCCGTTATCCATCCAAAAAACACCCATACGGCATATAAATTCACCCAATTACCAGACTCCTGCCGGACAACCATAGGTAAGGTGAGAAACGCGAACAATAAACTCAAAAAGGAAATGAAACTATGTTTCATCGGAATATCCAGTACCTTACGAGCCCGGTGCACAAAACAATCCACGACAAAAACGGCCCAGCAAACTACTCCCAATAGCACTATTGCTCCAAAGGTAAGAGATCTTAATCCCACAGGATGGCTGTATCCGTCCAATAAAAAAAGTACCAATCCAAGGTTTATCAAAATGACCGAAACATAAAGCCACTTTGTTTTGGTGGATTGTCCCAAGAGAAACATCGGCAGCATCTTCGCTCCCGCTCCCAGGATCAACTGCAAAAACCAACCAACAATACCGACGTGGGCGTGTAGCTTTAGGATATCGAGGTGACTTTTTGTTAGAAAACCATGGGCTAAATTAATGGCAAGCAAAAGGCCTAAGGTGGTTGTAAAACAAAGCCAGAAGGCCGAGAACGTAAAATAAAGGCGTAGTTCAAATAGATGCTCCACATCTTTAGTCGTCATCCACAGCAAGTAGAAGTACAGGTAGGAGCTGAGCGTAATCAATAGCCCTCCAACGCACATGAGTAAACCGATCTTGAAATACCAGAAACTATAAATCAACACACAGGTTCCCGATGTCAATAGGATATAACTGAAAAATGCCAATTTGGAAGAGCGAAGTGAACGTTCAAAAATAACCGGCACCAGCTGATACGCCGCTCCATAAATCACCATCGTGCCCCAACCTAGTGCTAGGCTATGGACGATTGCCAGCACTTTTGGTTGAAAATGGTGCCCAAAGAGCTGCCCCCCGCTAAAAACCAAGAGGAAGCTGAACAGTAGAAAAAAAATGCCCGCAGTGATAAAAAACGGCAATACAGCATACGCTCCTGGGCTCTTATGAATAGCAATATGTGCCATTTTATTTAACGGGGTAAATTAACAGATGGACATCTCCAGGATGTTGTTCATGGATGAAAATCCGATAAGAAAAATGATCCAGTTCTTCTAGTAAATGGAGCGGAACCTTCCGATGTTTTACATAGACAACCTCATCGGCTTTCAGTTGAGCAAGGGCCTCAAGAATTGATTCCATGGGCTGCGGCATAGGCAATGTCCTGACATCCAATGTAACAAGTTGAAGCGCGGAAAGTCGCGCTAATTTCTGCTCAAAAAGTCGTTTCGGCACAAATGAAATATGATCGCCCTCAGCAGGCTGAACGGACAGCACTGTATCTTTTTTATAAAAGTAACTTCTGAATTCGCCCTCCGCCCATTCGTGGCTATAGCTTGGCACTCCACGCTCCTCCATACGCCTAATTAATGGAATGGGGACAAATGAATTGCTGATGCAAAGAATCCCTCCTGCGACGAGTGAGCGATACAACTGAAAAATATCTTTTAATGGATCTTGCCCCATTTCCAATAGGGGTCTCACATCGAATACAACCGTCACTGCTGCATCATCCATCCAACTTGGCCGCTCTGCTGCATCGAATGGATCATTGACTTTCTCAGCTCCATCTGACATCCAAATAAAGCCGAGCGGTACCAGCGCAGCACGAAAATCTGCAACCGAACATCCGCCAATTTTTGCTGCTTCGCCTATGGAGACCCGAGGGGCCAGTATCCGACGCAACACCGGGATCCGGATCTTACGCAAGGGTTTGGCAATAGCTGCAATGGCTTCAATGCTTAAGTCATTATAGCTGATCAGTTCTGAAATCTTGGTATGCTGGTTTATCCGCATGACTTTTCTAGTTTTTAATTCATTTGAACACCGTAGCTCGCGAGCAACTTTGGAAATAAAATATTATTCTCCAGGTGGATATGCTGCAAAAGATCGGATTCGAAAGATTCGATCTGTGAAAATAATGACGTGTAGGAATTGCAGGCATTGGCTGGCAATGTGTAATTTTGGGTAATTTTGCGCAACTGCTGAAGTTCCTTTCCTGAATCTTCGTGTTCGGAAATCAAAAATTGAATGAGCTGATCTACCTGTTTGCTGGTCAATTCTTGTTCATTCTTGGTTGCCGGAAAGAGCTGCTTCTCCTCTTTATCCAAATGATGGTAAAGGTCATCAAGAAAGGCATCGAGTTCTTGGGACAAGTTGACCAGCTCGGGATGCTGCTGTGCATGCACATCGGCCACTTTATGTGCAAGTTCCTGAATAATCGGTCCTTTTTCCCGGACATACCGATGATGAACATTCTTAATATAATCACTTAAAAAATCGATATCCCAATCTTTAAAATTTAGCGGTGGGCCGGCTATAGGAAGCTCTTCGGATTGGTTTAACCGTCTGCGCAATTCAATTTCATCGAGACCAACACTATGAGCGGCCTCCTTAAGCGTCTGCTTACCACCGCAACAAAAATCTACCCCAAGCTGTTTTAAAACTTCGGCCTTGCGGATATCCTTGGCAGCAATATGGCCAACGGTTTCCAGTGTTTCGCTTTCGAGCGGTTTGCCAAGGCGAACCTGCCAGTATTCGGGCCCCGATTCAAGATAATTCCAAATGAGATCCTTTCCACGTTCACCCAGCAACTGATAATAGAGCGGTTTAGGATCATGATCGTTTTTGATAATAAATGACTCGCCCGAATCCAGGGCATCGAAGTGATCAAATATGGTCGGGTGTTTAAGTCGAGGTTCTATATTGAAAACCTCCAATAACGGTGATTTAATCATGATAATAGTATTAAATGGTCAATAAATTATTATAAATCCTTTTTCTTAAAATAGCGAATAGATAGCCCTAGAGGAATGAGGCACCAGAGCAACATGACCAACAGGGTGATCGCAATGCCGAATGTATTACCGAAGAAATCCCGAAATATCGCCCCTGTATAGCCCATCATCGCGGATAGATCGACCTGTAATAAAATAAGGATGCGACAGATATCGATGGGATTGAGCATGGACAGTGCAACCATTCCATGTTCGATGGGATAATCCGCAAACTGAAATAGGATGAAAAGCACCAGTGCGTCAAAAAGCAGCGTGAAATAAAGCCAAAGCAAAATTGCCAATCCTATCCCCTTCGACTTATCTCTGATCAATACAGATGTCCACATCGCGATCGAAACGAAAATCAAAGAAAGTAACAGTCCGCAACCGACCAAAGTAATTCCCGAAGAGCTAAATGCATAGATAAAAGTTGGTATGCCAACGCCAATAAAAAAAGCTAAACTAAGTGCACCTGCCAGACCCACATACAGGCTGCCCCAAATGCTTTGCCGTTGCAAAGGCTGACTGACAAGGCAATTGATAAACTCGGAACTCTGGTAGATATAGATGCCTGAAAAAATGATACTCATCAGCGGAACTACAAACAACACAATATTCAGTAGACTGAGTAATCCCTTTTCATAGTTGTCCTCCATGCTATAGACCGTCATGGAAAGTACAAAGAGTAATATGGTGTAGCATAAAATGGTCTTGTTGCGCAAGAGATCCACAAAAACGTAGCGTATAATTTTATTCATCTTTTCTCTAATTAGACAGGTCGCGGTTCTGCATCAAATAAGCGATTGCTTTAGATAGCTTTTCAGTACATGTATCTTCTTTCAATTGCTGCAAACTCTTATGAAACTTCAGCTCTCCTTCCTGCAGAAAGACAATCTGCGATACAAATTCATCGAGATCACTAAGCACATGGGAACTGATGATGATCAGTTTACCGCGTCCGATTTCTTTTTTGATTTTATCCTTGAGAATTTCGGTAGACAGAGGATCCAGTCCTGCTGTAGGTTCATCCAGGATGAGTACTTTGGGGTCAAACATAAATGCGATACAGGCACTTACTTTTTGTCTTGTGCCACCGGAAAGCGTTGCCATCCGTTTTTCCAACAGCTTGTCCACGCCAAAAGCCTGATAAAGATCCGAATCCGTCTGGGGCTGTTTACGGATATCTTTGATCATATCCAGGACCTGTTTGATGGACATATTCTCAGGATATTGACCGATCTGCGGCATATAGCCGATATGGTTCCGATAAGCCCATTGCTGTCCAATGTCCTGTCCTTCAAAAGTGATCCGTCCGGCACTCGGCATGACCATACCTAGGACAGACTTGATCAAAGTAGTCTTACCACTGCCATTGGGGCCAATTAAGGCAACGCATTCGCCGCCATTCAAGGTCAGATCAATGCCCTTTAATGCATTGAATTTTCCAAAGCTTTTCGTTA
Source organism: Sphingobacterium sp. UBA5639 (assembly GCF_002421245.1). Lineage (NCBI taxonomy): Bacteria > Pseudomonadati > Bacteroidota > Sphingobacteriia > Sphingobacteriales > Sphingobacteriaceae > Sphingobacterium > Sphingobacterium sp. UBA5639. The sequence goes on along the minus strand of NZ_DIJR01000019.1, from coordinate 188,560 downwards.
ACTGCTGGATACTAATCATACTTTTATTGATTTCATGCGAGGCTTATCGTCTTTAAGCCCCTCGGGTGTCAGACTTGGTAATAGCTTTTCAGTCCGGTCGAACAACATGGCCATAAAACTTCGAAAAAGTAACATCGCCGAAGGATAGCGCTCAACCATCATCGAGAATAGGCTTACGGGACGAAAAGGGATATCCCCAAATCCGTCTTTGTCCAGATCGTATCCCTCGTATTTGTCCCAATAGTTATGCACAAAGCTGTTGAGTGTAAGGGTACCATTGGTGGCAACATCAAAGGTATTCTGAAGAAAATTATTGTCTTTAAGCACATTGTCCATACAGCTCGACTGAATCTTGAGCCCCCATCCGTTGCTCTTAAAATTGTTATGTTCAATATGGATACGATTCGATCCTTCCATAAAAATACCCGTGGTATTGCGGCTAAACTGATTGTTGATGATCTGACTATCGGAAATATCTTTGAGCAACAATCCATAGGCGGCATCGCCCCAATTCTCTTCGAAATTATTGTTTTCCATATGGACATGCTTGGTATACATAACAGCTACACCTGCACCATTGCTGCGAAAGGTGTTTGAGATGTAACTGTTCTCATGGGAAAACATAAAATGGAGACCATAGCGCAGATTTTTTTCAGAAAGATTGCCCTGTACTCGAGTATGGGTCACAAACTCAAGATAAATACCGTCCCTATGTCCAGACACTTCATTATTTTCAACACTTAAACTATCTGATTTCCAAGCATGAATACCATTACCAATCAGCTGCTCCGCTGTACCAAAAGCTTTGAGGATATTGCCCCGTATTTCAACGTTTGTAGCATTCTGCGCATAAATCCCGAAAAAATTGTCCACGAGCTCATTGTCAAAAATTTTGATATGCGCTGTATTGTAAATTTTAATACCGGCAATATCATTCATGGAAGAATGTCCCGAATGCTGTATTAAAAAGCCTTGAACAGTAACCTGCGGTGATTTGATCGAGAGCGGTTCATATTTTTTCTCGCCGTCCAGCACAGGTTTTCCCAGGCCTTTCAGGAAAATTGCCTTATCAATAACAATATTCCCCTCCTTATACACACCCGCCGCTACTAAAACGGTATCACCTGATTTCGCTTGTGCTAAGCCAGCCTTTATTGTTCTGACCGACTGCCCCTTTCCTACCTGGATGGTTGTCGCCGATACAGGCACGTTTACGAGCCAAAGACAAGCCATTGCACAGTACAACGCTAAAGCTAGATTCTTCATTGTTATTCATTTATTTCCACAGATCATTCCAGGTCATCACCGTGCCACCGATCTCTGCTTTGACCTTATCCAGTTCCACCCGTTTTTCAAATACAGCAACATTGCCTCGCATTGGGCTTTTCAAGGCTTCACTTTTGAGATAATATGCACCTTCAGCCGGTACGAGCTTATGGCTAACATAATCCGGCAGGTAATAAACGGCAATCTCTTCTTTTTTGACCGAGTTCCCTTTGACAAAGGCGATCATACATTGTACGTCATCAAAATTAAAGACCCGTCCCTTTTTTGTCTGCAGCTGCGTACCAAAACGCGCGTCCGTTATTGTCATCTTACAGTGGGCACATTGCTCGCTACCGTATTTAATAGGCTTGGGTTTATTGTTGCCCTGACAGGCCTGCAAACTACATAGAACCAGCAATATACTACTACAGATCAACGCAAATAATTTATAGTTTCTCATATGATTTTAGTTTTAGGGTTTTATTATTTTGCCACTCCCGCACTGTACAAAAGGCCAAGATAATTCCACAGAGTATAAAGATCCATCCCCCGATATCAGGTATAGAATAGGCGCCAAAATTTAAAAGCTGTTTGTATCCGATCAGTGGTGGCTGATAAGACATTCCGGGAACTTTTATCGGTGCAGATGGATCGAGCTGATGCCCATAGTTGTATTCCCAGATATAAAAGTCAACCAGGGCTGCGACTCCAAAAAGCAGAAAACAAAAGAATAAGCCATATAGCAGTTTTCTATTCTGCACGAAACCGGTAAGCAAAAAAGCAAGCGCAAAAAATAAGATGATATAGGGCAAGACCTTAAATTCTATGAAATCTTCCGCATGTAGCGTTTTCATCCCGATATAGTGGTTCAGTCCATTGATAATATCAACTTGTCCGGCCAACTTGTTGCTATAGATCTGTAGTTCTAGCCCTTCTGGGTATTGTGCTGCGTCGAGCTCAATACGCCAGATGGGTAGGAAGATGACCGCTACCAGGGCCAGGCCACTCAGGATCAAAAGAATCCGATGTACTGCTGACAGGTGACTTGTAGTTTTCATCATTGTAGGTTATATTAATTGGTCTTCTCTTGCGGTTGATTGGTTCCCAGACTATAAATCAACGGAACATTGTTTCCTTTTTTTGAGATACGGATATACCCCTGCATCTCTTGGTGTAACGCGCTACAAAAATCCGTACAGTAGAACGGGAATACACCTACTCTATCTGGAACCCATTTCAATGTCTGTGTCTCTCCCGGCATAATGAGCAATTCTCCATTCTTTGCGCCTTTGACAGCAAAGCCATGCGGCATATCCCAGTCCTGCTCAATATTGGTCACATGGAAATAGACTTCATCGCCTAGTTGTACACCCTCGATATTGTCCGGAGTGAAGTGTGAACGGATGGATGTCAGGTATACATGTACCTGGTTACCTTTACGTTCAACGCGTGCATCTTTGTCTCCTTTGGCAACAAATGGGCTGGTATTTTCTTCAATTTTAAAAATCTTCACACTTTTGTCTTTCACTTTCTCCGCTTTGATAGCTTGCGCATAATGTGGTTCACCAATGGTCGGAAAGTCTAACAACAATTGCATTTTGTCTCCCGAGATATCAAACAATTGGGCACTCTGAGCCAACTCCGGTCCTGTAGGGAGAAAGCGGTCTTTCGTAATCTTATTATAGGCGATGACATATTTGCCTTCTGGATTTTTGGTATCTCCACCAGGTATCATTAAATGGCCTGTTGAGTAAAATGTTGGTGTACGGTCGAGCACCTTTAAATCCTTAATATTCCATTTCACCAATTCGGAAGACACAAAGAATGACGTGATTGCATTTCCTCTGCCATCAAATTCTGTATGCAGTGGGCCCAAGCCAGGTTTTTGGACTTCGCCGTACAGCGCAGATTCGTATTTGATAATTGGGATACCACCGAATTTTCCTTCGAATTGTTTTTCCTGGATTGCTTTCTGCATCTTAGCGAACGAGAATACAGGTATGACCGCAGCCAGTTTACCCGACCCTACAATATATTCGCCTGTAGGATCAACGTCGACACCGTGCGGAGATTTTGGGCAAGGGATATAGTAGCATAGCCCCTCCAGCTCCTCTGCCTTCAATACGATCGTTTCTGTATTAAAAGATGTTTTTGCGGTATGTGATTTCTCGTCGTAAGTGTTATGGGCATACTTCAACCCGGTAACCTTTTTCCCTTTTCCGGCTTTCAAATACTCTTCGGCTTTTTTCCAGTTGACGGCCAATATAAAGTCTTTGTCATTTTTGGATGCATTGACCTCCAGCAATGTATTTGCCTGTTCGGTATTGTAGGTGGAGAAGAAGAACCAACCATGAGAAGTCCCTTTACCGGCTCGGCTCAGGTCATAGTTTACACCGGGTGTCTCAATCTGAAAAGCTAATTCCATGTTGCCATTATCCTTATTGACGCTGACAAAGCTCAATGTTCCGCGAAAATTCTTTTTAAAGGTATTGATAGGTACATCGCCCGACTCACCGTCCAGCGGAACCGAAAATCGCGTTCCTGCAACAACATATTCGGTATTTTCAGTAATGTACGGCGAAGAGTGGTTTCCACCGCTGTTGGGGAGTTCGAGTACTTCAGCCGTACGAAAAGTTGTCAGATCCACCCGGGCAATACGGGGGGTATTGTTGGCATTGACAAATACCCAGCGGCCGTCGTAGTTTCCATCGGTTTTCGAAAGCTGCACGTGGTGTAAATCATCCCAAGGTACATTGCCATGGGACGTTTCGAGCATCGGTTTAGTTTCTTCACTAAAACCCCAGCCCTTTTCGGGATCTAGTGAAAAAACGGGTATTACACGCAATAATCTGCCGGATGGAAGTCCATAAACGGAGAGCTGCCCACTAAATCCCCCGGATACGAAATTGTAGAATTCATCGTATTTCCCTGGGGCAACATATACCTTCTCAGCGGCATCACCACTCACGGCGGCTCCCGCTCCTTTGGGTTTACAGGCATGGAAAGTCGATAACATCGCGCTCGCCATTAGGCTCGTCAATATGTATTTTGTTAAAGTCATTCTATTCTTATTTTAAGGTTAATACCTATGCAGCTTTGTTGATTCTTATTCAGCTTTTATTATTTTACACCATCATTTTGTCGCATAAACTCCAATACCTTTCGGGCTTCCTCGTCCGTTAGATTTTGGTTAGGCATCCGGACCATGCATAGTTCAAGTTGCGCCTGTAATTCCGGATCCTTATCGATCATCGGATCAGGATTAGTGATAAAATTCATGATCCACTGTGGTTTTCTCCGTTGTGTCACACCTTTCCATCCTGGCCCGACTAGTTTCTCGTCGGTTAGCTTGTGGCAGGAAGCACATTTCAGGTCAACAATCAATTTTCCGGCTGCGGCCATTGGTGCATCCAAATGGTCAGCGATTTCCACTTTGTCAAATTTTCCCTCACCGCGGTGAGGATCATATCCACTGGCGTCATTTGCCGAAGCCCCAGATTCATTAACACTGTTGGCAACGGTCTTTTTCTCGCCATTGTTTGAGGAACAGGAATAGATAAATAATCCCATCAAACAACATACAATTAGCTTTCTCATCTTATTTTGGTTTTGTGTTCAAACTTGATTGTGTTTTACTTAATCCAAAGGTATTATCGAAGCGTGTAGCCATTTTATGAGGCAAATCATAAAATGATTCCGGTGAGAACAAACCATCAATCAAAAACAATAAAACACTATATATAAGCACATTAACACCATATTGATTTTCATCACTCATTCCCGTGATCAACATCAAGATCTATTTTGTGACACTACTATATCTTTACGCTGTGTAGTAAAAACTAACTTATATAGAACGATGATTCCAACCGCAATACTTCTCGAAAAGGGAGCGAGCAGCCTACATGCCGATATTGGCGAAATACTTTTTCATGAGGATAGCATGGCCACATTTTATTATCAGTTGTTAAGTGGGCGAGTTCGTCTTTCTAATTTCTTATCAGACGGTAGGGAGGTCCTCCACAATGTTATCTGTGCCAATGAGGGCTTTGGAGAAGTAGCGATATTGGACAATGGCGTTTATACAGTGACGGCAATTACCGACAGTTCATGTACATTACTGAAGATCAGTTCGAAAAAATTCATCGAAATCATACATGAATATGGCAACCTACATCGTTTGGTATCACAAAAGATGGCGCGCGAACTACACTTTAAACTCTTTATGATCAAATTAATTTACAATCGTTCACCGGAGGAGATCCTCTCCAATCTGATCCAAAAGTTAAATGAAAGCAAGAGACTCGTTTGTCAGGAATGCAACCGACTTATGCTTACGCGCCAACAATTGGCTAATATGACCGGGTTAAGAGTAGAAACAATCATCCGGACAATGAAGCAAATGGACAAGGAAGATAAATTGAACATTATCCGCGGAAAAGTTTTTGTTCCGGCCGATGGTATTATTGATTGAAGCTTGAAACAACGATGTTTCAGCTATCGGAAAGAAATCAATGTATGAATAAAATCAGTAGCTATTTAAGTATCAGGAAATGGATCGTCATCACCCTATTCAATTTACTTATTGTAGGTATTTTCGGGTTGATTATGCGCTTAAAATTTTTATTTCCCATTCCTTGGATCGACCAGAAAAACCTCATGCATGCGCATTCGCATTTTGCTTTTTCCGCCTGGGTATCCCAAGCTCTTATGATTTTTCTCATAATGACCGTTCTGGGAATAAAAACCAATCAGATTTTGTGCAGGAAATATCAGCATATCCTATGGGCTAATTGGACGGTTTCGATAGGCATGCTTATTTCCTTTTCAGTTGCTGGCTATAGCCTATGTTCGATTATATTATCCTTTTTATCGATACTTGTCTCTTATTGGTTCTGCTTTCAATTAGTGCGGGATCTTAAATCATCGACGCTTCCTCCGGCCATTTCGATCTTAATTAAGTCGGCACTATTTTTCAATATATTTAGTTCACTAGGGACCTATTTTCTGGCATATCTCAAAGTGAGCCACCAACTGGATCCATTAAAACAGCTTGCATCAGTCTATTTTTATCTTCATTTTCAGTATAATGGCTGGTTTTTCTTTGGCTGTATTGCTCTGTTTGCCAGTTGGCTGTATAAACGTACTGGTAAAATACCAATAAGTCCGCGTTTTTCGCTCGTGTATGTCATGACTGTTATACCAACCTATTTCTTATCTGTTCTATGGTGGAAGGGTTTACCCCTGTGGCTATATATTATTATAGTCATTACAGTCGGATTTCAATTTGTCCTGTGGGGAACATTAGCACAACGAGTCGTCCGACTGGTCCGAAGCAATATTTCACTCCGCTTAAGCCCCGATACATCTAAAATTTGGTTATGTGTCCTGTTTGCCATTTTTCTCAAACTGATATTGCAAGGCATATCGGTCATACCTGCTCTGAGCCAACAAGCTTATGGATTTCGACCAATTGTTATTGCTTATCTTCACCTCGTCCTTTTGGTGGTAATATCACTCTTTTTAATTGGGTATGCTTTTCAGATTTGTATGTTAAAAATCGAAAAAGGCATTCACTATGGCGTTTATGGCTTACTTGTTGGAATCTTTTTGAATGAATTTGTGTTAATGTTGCAGGGGCTCGGTGGATTTATACATTATTCTATCAGGGGAACACATCATGTGCTGACGGTCGCTGCAGCTATTATTGTTGTCAGCCTCTACAGGATAACGCAAACCCAATTACGCAAATGATGCTATTAGCATAAGCCATGAGAGATGATCGATCATGAAATAGCTAGAAAATAAGCCACATCTCTCGACATGGCTCTACAACATTTATATATTTATTTGAGATGGCTCTTATTTATACGAATTGATCGATTTAGATACTTTCCAGTCATTACCTTCACGTACAAGAGTCACTAGGTCTGTTTTGGTAAAGTTTTCAAACGTCAACGTCACTTTGGCTACCATATAATCCGCCGACTCCTCAAGGATTTCGGTGCTTACCGTACAGTTTAGCTTTTCACCTTTTTGTTTTTTCAAGGATTTAACAATAGCGTTACGGCTGTGATTCTGTGCATTGGAAGCTTGGATTTTTTGGTTAAAATCTTCGGCGAACAATTGCTCTACACCTGCTGATTCTCCCTCTGTCATTACCGCCACATAGTGATCGAGTGCCAAGTCTGCTGTGGAAAGATTAACGTTTGCTTTTGCTGCTTTTGCGCCAGGTCCTTCAGCTGCCATAGCAAATGTTGATACGGCGATTAAAGCTGCTGCTGTGAATGTTTTTACTAGAGTTCTCATAATTTCTTTATTTTATTGTGTTAGTTTTTTTATCTGTTCTTATTTGTTGACTCAAAACTACAACACAATACGCCCCTAGCCTACGGGCTTTAGACTAACGCTCTGGAAAACTCGGTGAATGGCAGGAATAGGGAGGTAAGTCTCCTTCGTATCAGATTCGTACCACGTTCGGATCATCAATAGATATTGTACAGACACCCAACAGACCTTGTCCAGTCTCTGTACAGGGAAAAACTGTTCAGATACTGGTCAACAATCGAACCCTACATGTCCTGATTCGAAGGCTATACGAAGCAGGTACGAACACAACCCCTGTAAAAGTTATTTAAACTCATCCCTAATTAGCAGTTTTTAGCAAATAATGCCTAGTGCAGCGACGAAATCCGTGAGTTCGTGTTGGAGCGACCACCGAGATAACATGTCTTTGGTCATAACCATGCAGGCTATGGTAAGAGGAAAACTAAGGCGATCCAGTTTATCAACGCTTCGTTGTATGAGCTGTTGTAGGGAAAGGTGTGATTGAACTAAACGATCAACTCAAGTGCATTCAAGATCTATAAACAAGGCGATACTACTATCTTTCTACTAATTTTTCTACTTTCTTTCTACTTCTTCTTCTCCAATCTTTCCCTAGTTCTTTCCCTAAAATATTTACATTTTTCCTTGTAAAACATCTCACAGCCTATTGTACGAGCATTATAGCAACTCTATTCCTTTAATCTCTTCTCCTAATTCTTCTCCTAAAATTGCATAAACTTTCTACTTATATGCTCTGATGGATATTATTAAAGTTAAAGGCACTGTTCAGCGAAACACTATGCGTAAAATAGAGAACCAAAACCAAACATAAAAATCTAAAATACAAAATATTATACCTTTAAAAAACAGCTACAATTGTCACAAATTTTGTAAATATTTGTGACAAGGATCAGATAAATTATCACCAAAAAACTCCTCTTTTTAATGAACTTATTACCATTCTTTCTACTTATCTTACTCCTAACATTTCGATTAAAAATGACGTTAACGTATTTAAAAAAGCGTTCATGCTTGATCTTTCTCCTAATTCTTCTCCTAAATTCATCTATTCTTTCTACTTAATTATTCTAATTGAGCTCCACTCACTACGTTATCCTCCACTTCGTAAAGAAGTTCTTTCTCTTCGTGCTGACGGAAGGCCTAGCGTCCTAAAGTTCAAAGAAATTGGCGATCGGATCTTAAATAAGATTGTTGGCTTTGTGGATACTTTCGCTAATGGGATAACGGGATCCTAAATAATTAAAAGTTGTAAATCTTATGATTTCAATATTTCTCGAAATTGAAAACGAGCTCCTGAAATCATAAGATTTAAATAAACAGAAATTCGAATATTATTTTTTAAAATAGGGGCGCACATCATGCGACTCCATGTATTCTTCGACAATACCGGTTTCATCTGCATCAACAAATTCCAAAATATCGGAATCACGAATCTGTTCCCATAGCTGATGGTTTTTCACATCACTATTTTCAGGTTCGCGGCCTAGAATATAAAACTGTCCTCTTTTGTTTTCTGCTAACTCAATCACCTTAGTCAATGCAACAAATCGAGTAACGTCATTTTCAAGAAAATAATGCTTCTTGGAGAAGTCTATAGTCTGCCCCGCTACTGGCATACCATTTATACCAAGAAAATTCACTTCAATAGGTGCAAACAAATTTTCAAAATTACTCGAGTCCAACGTGATATCTAAATTAACGCGAGTATTTATTTTTGGATAAAGATTCTCCTTCACTTGTTCAACTATCATTTGAGATGTAGAATACTCAGCATCTTGTGCATAAGTGAAAATATACTTTTCAAATAGTCGTTTAAAGTTATTTTGTGTAAATTCTATATCGATAATTTTAGGCTCTGAAAATTGGACTAGATTGCTCGCATAATTTGACAAGTAACTAAGATAACCAAACTGAGTCCATTCAACATTCTTTTGAGAAATAGTGTTTATCTTCTCCAGACTAATATGGTGAATATCGTTCTCTAAGGATTTCAAATAGTTTTTAACCAAATTATACTTCTCAGAACTAAGCAAACTCTTAATGGCCAATAATTTTTCAGAAGAAAACTTAAACATACTTTCTGTACCATTAGACATTAACGTACCGATACTTATCCTTTCTTCCAAGGCCGTATTCAGTGTAATGGATAATATTGAATATATTGTTTTCATTTAATTGACGATAAAAGATTGAATAAACATTCTAAAATAATTGACGCAAGTTTCGTTCCAATCCTCTGTAAATACATTCTTACGAATCCTCTTTCTTAGGTCTTCCGTATTTAAATTCCAAGAATCCGGCACTAAAGCTATTATCTCATCCAACCTCTCTTTACATTCTGAGGTACAAAGGTAAAAATTTTGCACAAGATTTTCTACGATCGCTGGTAACTTGCGTTTTCCTCCAAAAAGAATTTTAGCCAACTCGGTCTTTATGATGGAATCATCCTCTGTTAATTCAGCTATTCCATAATCGAGAAAACTACTATTAAAAATATTGACATGGTCAATGGCGTACAGAAAGTTAAGTTTTTCAGATGACGCATGCAACAATAAATTAAAATTATTATGATTTCTATCCTCATTGGCTAGCCAAATATCGAATAATGCTATTTTTAAAAAATCTTCTTTATTGCCAAGTTTATCCATAAAACCTTTTTGTTTAAAGAGCGAGACTGTAGTAAGGTCAATCTCTTTGGAATCTTCTAGATATAATGAACCAAAACATTCCTTATTAAAAAAGTCATATTGTAATTGAGGAAATTTTTGAAGTGGGACATGATCTTGTTTCACTTGAATAAAGCATACTTCGGGGGTCATTAATTCCCAAATTTGGGCAAACTTTGCTGCTATAAGTTCATTGAAAAGATTAAGTGGTGACCTGTCATATTTACATACCCAATCACGAAAATCATCGCAGGTCACTAAAGCCGGACTGCTCCCCATAGTAGGAAATAATCTATGAATTTCTTCAATTGTTTGCAATGTTACCATGTTCTTTATTGATAGACCTATTTGAGATAAAGTTTTATATTATTTTAGGTTATCACACTTAATTAATCAATCTTTCAGATCAACATTAAAGTAATAATTGGCTCCCATAAATAGTGCCGCAAGATAACGTTTTAACTTTAACTTACCAAGATTCAACGTATTTTTCATTAACGGTTGGAAAAACTCTGTGAATAGCGAAAATATATGATCTTCCATAAGATATAGCCCTAAACAGACATACTTTTAATTGTTAGGCAGGCAATACCGTTTCCCCCTCTAATCTTATTGATCATACAATAACAATCAATTTGCACTATTACACCACCAATGTAACAGTGCAAGTTGATTGTTAATAAATTAAACGCTAACAGCAAATGTAGTGTTACTAAAGTATGGAATGTTGCAAAAGAAGTAAAACGATACTATCGTGGTGCTATAAAAAAAGATAGGAGAAAATAGTTCTTTACAGAGCTTATCTTCCAAAAAAAACTGGATAATTGCATCAAAATTGGCGAAGAACCATTCTGATTTACCGATTACACCTGGCCTTTAAACTAAACTTAAACATATGATTCACTAGTGGTTTGTAGTCTGCCTGAACTGACAAACCACTAGTTATTAGATACTATTAATACGAATTGATTGATTTGGATACTTTCCAGTCATTGCCCACACGCTCCAAGGTAACTAAATCTGTTTTTGTGAAGGTCTCAAATTTCAAAGTCACTTTAGCGACCATATAGTCTGCCGATTCCTCGATGATGTCTGTGCTTACTGCACAGTTTAGCTTTTCGCCTTTTTGTTTTTTCAATAGTTTAACCACTTCGCTACGGCTGTTAGACTGCGCATTTGTAGCTTGGATCTTTTGATTAAAATCATCAGCGAATAACTGCTCTACGCCTGCTGATTCGCCTGCAGTCATTACCGCAACATAGTGCTCTAAAGCGAAGTCTGCTGTAGAAAGGTTAATGTTAGCTTTTGTTGCTTTTGCTCCAGATCCTTCAGCTGCCATAGCGAAAGTAGATACTGCGATTAAAGCTGCTGCTGCGAATGTTTTTACTAGCGTTTTCATAATGTCTTTTTTTTATTGTGTTAGTTCTGTTGTTCTTATTTGTTGACTCAAAACTACAACACATTAGGCCCCCAGCCTATTGACTTTAGACCAACAATCGGGAAAACTCGGTGAATGGCGGGAATAGGGAGGTCAAAATCAAGAAATTTGTTCCAACAAGAAGAAAATCAAATCGATATGAAAGCAAAACGACTCTTTAGGCAAATAGGAATATTTTCCGCTTTATTAATCCTAATAGTAACGCATTGCTATGCAACAAACCAAAAACCAAAAATTCTATTTGTAGTGACTAGTCACGATACAAAAGGCAATACAGGCGAAAAAACAGGTTATTATCTCGGGGAAGTCTCGCATCCATGGGAGGTTTTAACAGCTGCCGGATATGAGATTGATTTCGTTAGCCCACAGGGTGAAAATCCACCTGTGGTTGGATTTGACCTAAATGATCCCGTTAACAAAAAATTCTGGGAGGATAAATACTATCACAGTAAAATCACCCATTCACTCAAACCTTCTCAGGTAAAACCTGAAGAATATAAAGCTATCTTTTATGCCGGAGGAAATGGTGCGATGTGGGATCTTCCTTTCGATTCATCAATCGCAAAGATTGCCAGCAAGATATACAGATATACGAGGCAAATGGGCTTGTCGCAGCTGTATGTCATGGACCTGCAGGCTTAACCAACATCAAACTGAGCACCGGCGAATATTTGATAAAAGGGAAAAAAGTCAATGGCTTTAGCAATGAGGAGGAAGAGCTTGTAAAGCTCAGCAATGTCGTCCCCTTTTTACTAGAGGATAAGCTAAAGGCAATAGGTGGGATTTATGAAAAATCCGAACCATGGCAGTCGCATGTTACTATTGACGGCAGATTGATCACCGGCCAGAAACCTCAATCAGCCAAGGCCGTGGGCGTGGCTATCGTCAAGGCATTAGGTAAATAAGCTATCCAAAAAAAGCCACATCTCACGACGTGGCTTCTAAACTAAACTTAAAACATATGAAAACTATAGTGTCTTCTACGGTCAAACCTACCCTTTTAGATAAGCTATGGACATATAGCAAGAATAATTTGTATAACTACTGCGAAAAAAACTCGGTAAATTCATTTTGAACTAAAAAGCCATAGTTATCCTCCGCTTTAATCCGGATCACTTTTATGCTATCACCATTTACGTTTTGCAACGGAAATTCCCAAAGATGACCAGAGGCCCGCTTTCGTAAAGGATTCGCCGTGCTACCTAAAGTGGGATAGATTTTTTGATTATTTTTTTCGATGATATCGGATACAAAGGGATCTACACTTTTACTTTTCCGCATCCTGACCCATTCTCCATCATTTATCTGTACCATGACATTCGTACTGTCTGCCGCTCCAAAAACATTTGCTAGCAATACGCCCGCTCTAACAGCAATATGCATTTGTTTTTTAGCATCCTGATCTACGGCTTTGAACTGAAACGAATAGCTATTGTTTTTAATATTGATCACAAAATACCCCCTTGGGCTACCGCACAGCATCCTGGCATCCGGAACTCCTTTGGCATCCTTCTCACCACGCCACCAGTTACCACAGGTTGCACCAGCACCCAATTCCTGTATCGCTTTATTTTTAAAGAAATAACGATCCACCTGATGGGTATGTCCAGACAAAATCAATACATTTTTATAATCAGCCAACAGTTGAAGTACCTCCGTCCTATTTCGTGTAAAAGCCATAGGAATATGCTGACTAAGCACTACTAAAGCATCTTTTGGAATATAGGAAAGATCATTTTTCAAAAATGTCAACTGCTCATCAGCTAATCTTCCTTCATAAGAATTTTTGCCTGTAGCAAACACATTGTTTAACACGATAAAATGTACATTACCATAATTGAAAGCATAATTATCAGCTCCAAAAACAGCATTGAAACGGTCGTTCATATAATCCGGATTGACAACGTTCCGATCATGGTTGCCGACCATTGTGTAGGATGACATCGGCAGCGCATCGATCATTTTCCCCACCTCAGGCAAAATCTCCATATTATTGTTGACTAAATCTCCCAGAACAAGATTAAAATCAATATCCTTCCTTTCTATAAGTTCGGAAAATATACTTTTGGCCGCAAATTCCAATTCCTCCTGATCGCTCACCTGCACATCTCCAATGGCGGCAATATTGAATTCGAGAGGGATATTTTTCCTCTTTCTTAATGGTATATCAAACACCAAAGTATCGGGAATAGTATGATTAGGATTGAGGTAATATGCATTTGCATTTCCTATTTTATTTTCCTTTGCCCATACATATTCAGATGGAGTGATAGAAAAAATGGATTGACCAATCTTAGCTTCAAAGCTATATGCTCCGGTTTTATCGGTGCTTATCACATCAATACCATTTGATACCCGAATTTTAGAAAGCCTTTTCTCTCCTTTATCCAAAAGGCCATTGTTATTTTTGTCTTCAAAAGCATGTCCTTCAATCAAGACTTTCTTAGCTACTGCTACTTGGGCTGTGACCTTTATTACAAAAAGTAATCCCAAGATCCAGATAATGCTTATTTTTTTAATCATATTGTTCATTGCTGATAGCTAAGTCACGGTCAGATAATTTTATACATCCGACCGTGACCTGAACTATGTTATAATCCGGGAATATCGTATTTGAAAAGGGCAGCTTTGCTGTTTATCACTGTGATCAAATAAGGTATTCCTTGATCACTTATCTGCATCACAAATTTATTTCCATTTTCTGGTGAAACCTGCACTGCAGTATTCCAGTTTCCTGTAGCTTCATTGTAGGTGCAGACCTTTATTCCATTGATTGCGTCTCCGTATGCCAAGAAAATCCGACCGTCGGGGTGTATACGGATCGCCACATTGTCGCGGTTTGCGGAGCTACTGGTCGTTTGGCTGATACCGTCACCCAACTGTTTCCAACTGCTCCCATTCCAATGCATAACAAATGTTTTATAAGCCGGTGAATTGGACTGGTAAACCATATAAATTTGACCGTCTTCTTTTACGTCAAGATCAATATTGATACCTCCTGAATTTGACTCTGCAGGTCCTACATTAACATTCCCGACCAAATTCCATGCACCATTTTCAAACCTATATACAGAAGGTTTACGGCTTGCTGTACCGTTTGTTAAATCCATGACGGCATAATACAATTTATTATCCCGTCCTTTAAACATTTTTGAAAACCAGCCTGTAGTTGACTGTGCAAAGGACTGCCCCGTCCACTTTCCATTACGTAACGATTCAACATATGTACCACGGCTAGGGTAAGGAGAAGACGCACGTGAGAACACATATCCTAGATAAGGCACATTATTGTCATCCAACTTTAACGTTAAATAATTCACCCTGTTGAAAGATCCCTGCTGCTCGCCTACAAATGACCAGGTATTATTCTCATACTTCATTAATGATGCATATTGTGCATTAGCTCCTGCCGTATAATCTCTAAATGCAACATATGGAATCCCTTGTTTCGAAAAATCTAACGAAATGTAATCGGCTCTTGTTGGCGTAAAGCCAGATTCATTCCCTAAAGTCTCCCACTGTTTGCTTTCACTATTGAACGCGGTAATAAGCCCTTTTCGTAAATCATCTGTACTGCCGGAAAATTGAACGGATACATACGGCTGATTATTTATTGGATTAATTTCAAGCCCTGCCTCCGCAACATTGTTGATTTGTAAAAAGTCTGGAAGCTGCATCGCTGTCCACACAGGTGCTGTCAGCCTGCCTACCTGAACAACAAAATTTTCAGATGTCCCGCTTTCCAAATCCTGCAATGTCAGGGTTTGGGGATTGGAATAATCTAAAATGGTTTCCTTGCTTTTGAAATCTGCACCATTGGACTTCAGTACTGTGCCTTCGTTGACAGTATATCGGGCAACCAACTTGGTGATATTGGCATCTACAGGTAGATCTACTTTGATATCAAGTTTGCTTATTGTAGCGGGATAATCGCGAAACAAATAATCTGGATTATCAGCTGCATAGAAACCAAAGGAAAGAATAGATCCCGACTTTTGTGCCGAAACGCTATATTCCGACATTCCGTTTGGTGTCACAAAACGGTAGACCGTTGCTTTGGAAAGATCGACGGCCGTAACCCCAGATTCTTGAATATTTTTCCCAACGTATGCAACCATTTTCTCCGACGTACCTTTAAAGGAAGGTACTGCTTTTGTAATATCGACAGAGTTGGGCACACGAATAGAAATATGCTGTCCTTCGATGGTACCATATACTGCATCTTTAAGGCCCGGATTGCTTGCTGGGTCAAAAGAAAAGGATTGCAACTGTACATTATCTGCAAGTAATGCATCCTGTTTGCATCCGAGAAGAAACTGACTAAAGATCATTGTGATCAATATTAAACAATAGTGTTTTTTCATCCCTATATTTTTATGATGATGAAGCTTAGGTCTTATCTTTATCAGACTTGTCTGATATGTCGCTGACCATTTCATCTGTATGAATTATTTCTTTAAATTTTCGGGTAATAATACCGCTTTTACTTTGTAGGCTTTATTGAGCTTCTGTTTAGCATAATCTGCAATGTCTGCAGCTTTTATCTGATCAAGCATTTGCTTATAACTGGTAAAAAATGACCAGGTTCCAAAGCCATAATAAATATGGTTGCGCAGTTCTGCACTCCAAAATGTATCTTTTCCAAATTGTTTGTCGTATACCTGGTGCATTTGCACTTTAGCATTATTGAGTTCTTCAACAAAGTAAGACGGATCTTTTATGATTTTATCAAGCTCAATCTGAACTTGTCCGATCAAAAACTCTGCTCTTGAAGGTTCGCAGGTAAAATTAATACGTGTACGCATCAAATCGGTCGGTTCAGAAGTTGCACTGACACTAACGCCTACGCCATATACGCCTGACTGCTCTTCTCTCAAATTCTTTCGGAGTTTAACCTTGAGCACATTTTCCAAAAGTTCATTTTTTAGTATCTCAGGGTAATCATAATGTGTAGAAGTGGTCTGATAGAACAAGTTAACCGTGGCCTTTTCGGCCTGACCTGCATATTGGACAATTTCTTGATCTTGGCGTTGTTTATAAGCTGGGATCCGCTGCTCACTGCGGTAATATCCTGTGGGAAGTGCCGCTATATACTGTTCTACAAAAGCTTGAATACTATCTATATCAAAATCACCGACTAGCACAAAATCAAAATCTTTAGCTGAATGGAAACGTTCTTTGAATACTGGTACAATACGATCGATCTGTAGATCCTTTTCAATGCGTTCGACCGAAAGTGTATTTTCATCCAAATCGTCCGCCCCTATAGCTTTATTGATCGCTTGATTATAGGCATCCATCACATTGAATTTTTTATTCCTGGCGGCATCTAACCCTTGCTTTTTGATGCTTCCAAAAATTTTCTCATCGACACGAGGCTGAGTCCATTTGAGGTAAATCAGCTCAAACATAGACTTGATATCCTTTTGATTAGCTGAAGCCGACAGTCCCTCTCGATTTGGCGCTATCATAAACGTGGCCGACGCTGAGTTTCCATTTAAAAATTTTGTTAATGCCGCCCGCGTAAATGCCCCCGCACCACTGGCTCCAATTATATTTTTGGCATACACAGCGTTGACATAATCGGAGCTGTCCATAGCAATAAAACCGCCTTTTCTAAAGGCTGTTAGTTGAATATGATTTTTTCTACTATCATTTTTCTTCAGAAAAAATCTGGCGCCATTGGAAAGTTGCCATTCGGTCACACCGACCTCGTTGATCAGTTTCTTTTGTATCACTTTACCGGATATAGGCAGATCGCTCAACAATTGCTGGGGTATTTCAATATGATCTGTCCATTTCTTCAAATCTGCCTGGGCGGACTCTGCGAACAACTGGCGCAAAACACTTTCGTTGGGCACCTCTGCCATGAGGCGTTCAGGAGCGGTTAGCATCACAGCTGTATTTCCTGGCTTAAAATAACCTTGGAGATGATGCAGGAGATTTAAAGAATCGAGTCGATCTAGATCACGTAATATCTGCCCATTACGGGCTTCCTTATCCATTAATATTTGGCCAGTAAAAAAGACATCTTTTAATTGGCTCAACATCATATTGGCATTCAGTTCTTTGTTCTCTGGCGCGCGTTGAAGCTGTCTTTTGTATTGCTCTCTATAATCAGACAGTTCCGAAGAGGTAAATCCGTAGCGCAAAATACGTTCGCGTTCTTTCAAATATTTAGAAATTCCAGATTTGATCTGCCCCTCGTACAAGGTAGCTCCACCAACAGAAAGTCCATTGTTCAATAAAAGATCAGAGACCGACATGGAAGCACTTTTGTAACTGTCGTCTAACTGGGCAATTCGATCAAATCTTTTCTTTAAAAGTGCATTTACTGTACTACGTTTTAAATTTTCAAAAAAATCGGCTTCGGTCTTAACAGCTTTGCTGGCTGGCAAAATCCCAATATAACTAAAGTCAATACTATTGGCCTCTTTATCGGTATAGATATTAAAAAGTGTATCTGTATGATTTGCGAGGCTGTATGAAATGCGCTTTGCCTCTGGTTTTCTATTTTTAGCTTTTCCAAAAAGCTTTTTGATCATCTTTTCAACTGCTTTTGGATCTTGGTTTGTTACGACAGCCAACCCCATTAAGTTTGGCCTATACCATTTTTGATAAAAATCTACCAGTGTCGGTCGACGAAAATTACGCAAAATATCCAGCGTACCAATCGGTTTACGGATGCCGTAACGGGAATGAGAAAAAATCAAAGGTAGGGTCTGATCGCTTAGGCGGGCAGAAAGGCCTTCCTTGGTCCGCCATTCTTCTATAATGATGCCGCGTTCCTTTTCGATTTCCAAAGAATCGAAACTAAGATTGAATGCCCAGTCACTAACGATATCAAGAGCTTTCTCTAAGTTTTCCTTCGACTTGCTATCGATCGTAATTTTATAAACCGTTTCATCATAGGAGGTGTGTGCATTTAAATCAGCTCCGAATTTTACGCCCAAAGACTCCAAGTAGGTGATCACTTCATTTTTGGGGTAGTGCTTGCTGCCATTAAAAGCCATGTGTTCTACAAAATGCGCTAATCCCAACTGGTCGTCCTCCTCCTGTAGACTGCCGGCATTGACAAAAAGCTGTATAGCAGTCTGCTGATTATTCGTATTATTAGGATAAATAAAATACTGAAAACCGTTTTTTAATTTTCCGCGCACCAGTTTTGGATCCTGTTTAAGGTCCTGAGCTTTCAGCTGTATGAATGATACAAGAAGAACACTAAATATCCCTATTGTTTTTTTCAGAATATCCATATGTTCTATATTTTAGTAATTTTCAGACTAGATTGTTTATGATCAGGGCCGGGTAGCCCAAGTGTAATATTCTTATCACTTCTGAGCAGACGAATAGTCAACGTATTGTCTTTACCTTCTTCTATCGGATGATTAATCCAGCGTATTTTTATAGGCATTTCTACGACACCTGGCTTAAACAGAAGCGACGAACCTGTATTAACAACTTCGAAATCTACGCCAGCTTTAAGCCCTTCGCCTGCTACCACTTCATAATCCAATTCTATGGCTTCAAACTGTGTTTTTGTACTGAAATAAACTTTATAGTCAACCGACTCATTTCTGTTGGCCTGCACCGTTATTTCCGAAACGTTATTTTGGTGGATATAGAAAAAAGGATGATCATATGGAGTTTCCAATTCTTTATTACAAGCTAAAAATAGCAGGGAGATGAAACTCATTAAAAATAGGATATTTTTCATTTTTATTTATTTACAGTGGGATTGGGAGTAATGGATTTATTGGCATCTAATTCTGATTTGGGAATAGGAAGAATAAACAAATCATTTGGATATTTTATCAAACAGTTTGCCGAGTTACATCCAGCCCCACGATCCAATGATTCTCTATAACGCATGATATCGTAGATACGTTGGCCTTCAAAAGCCAATTCCTTGCGTCTTTCCAATTTTATTAATTCCAATAATTCATTCGGAGTACTATATTCGACAATAATGTCTGCAGTATTTTTACCTAGCGCCCTCGCTCTAATGGTTTTTAAGTCTTCAATAGCTAAATTGTATTGTTGGGTATGAAAATATGCTTCCGCTCTATTTAAATAGAGTTCGGCAGAACGGATCACTTTAAAGTTGACCGGCCAATTCAGATCACTTGTTGTTGAATACTTCCCATTCTTAAGAGACATATACCTCTCTGGGCTTGACTGTAGTTCAAACATTGATTTACGGATGTCATCTGTGGCTAATAAATCTAAAAAATTATCCGAAGGATAGGCTAAAAACGCAACTCTATCGGAATAGAAACTTGACATAAAATTTGAAGATCTAATATTCAGATTTAGTTGCCAGATCACTTCAGATTTAATACTGTTAAAATCTGAAAACTGACTATCCGAAATGAACATATTTTTATAATCTTCGGCATTCACCAATTTGTACTTTCCATCGTTCAGGATTAACGATGAGTACTTAATCACATCTTCATAACGTCCCATGTATAGATATATCCTGGACAAAAGAGCCCTTGAGGCATCTGCTGAAGCATATATCTTAGTCTTTGCTGTGGAATTTTCCAAAAAGGTAATTCCTTGTTCTAAATCAGCTATGATTTGCGCATAGGTATCTTTCATACTTGCCCTAGGCACGCGCTCACTCGGTAATGGTGTTACTGTAGGAATAGGAATTCCCGGATGACTTCCATCCGCTGTATACGTATAATGCTGTGCATAAACATTTGCCAACGCAAAAAATAGTAGTCCGCGCAAAACATGGCTCTGCCCCATATAGCTATTAAAATCGTCAGACCTGCCATTTAGTGACTTACGTACCGTTTCAGCAGAGTTAATAATATTATTGATATTATTAATCGCCTCATAGCCTGTTGACCAAATGGCTAAAGTCCCACCAGTTCCATCTTCTTCATCAAAAGTATAGTTATAGTCCGTTAACATATAATTTTGCGTACCATTTGTGATGCGCTGTACATCATCGCCTCTTAAATCGCCATATATCCCATATTGTGACTGAAAAAAACGTGAGGTCAGGTTATAACTACCGACAAGTGCATCCCGCATACCATTCAGATCAGAAAATAGTTGCTCTTTGCCGAGTTGCCCTATGGGTTCAACCTCCAAAAATGATTTACCGCAACTCGCAAGCGTCAATGATAATGCAATTACTGTATATTTAAATAATTTCATATTAAATTCTGATTAAAAACCAATATTGATACCCAATGAATAATTAAGCACGCGACTAGATTCTGAAAGCATATTTGCATAGGTATTGTCAACTACGCTTCCACTTGTTACGCCAAACTGTTTAGCTAAGGATTCATAATTTTTTATTGATCCTTTTTTAGATGAATATGGAGTCCACATCGCAATATTACTTGCCATAGCGGTAACTGAAATATGATCTAATTTTAATTTGCGAATTAGACCGCTATTAAAAGTATATCCCAAACTGATATTATCTAACTTAAGATATGTTTTGTCCAATAAAAAACGGGTGGAGTTCATAATAGATGAGGTTGTTGTATTTGAAAGTCGTGGAGAAGTAGCCAGTTGGCCCGGAAAATACCAAGAATTCAGCATATCAATGGATTGATTGCCACTCAAAATATTAAGACCATCCAATCCATTATTTCTAGTTGCCTGATCAAAATAATAGCCCCCTTTTGAATATTTGAAGAAAATTGAAAAATTCCAGTTTTTGTAATTAATATAATTCGTTAGTCCTCCATAATATTGCGGTGTTGAATTCCCAACAAGTACACGATTTTCTGTATTATACACTTTAGTCACATTGCCGTCCAAATCATACCACATCGGGTCTCCTGTAGAAGGATCCACACCTGCCCAACGCACAAGATAGTAAGAGCGGGAATTATATCCTTTTCTCATGATCGTATTGCCCGAAACACGGTCAATATCTTCATTTAACTGCAACACTTTATTTCTATTTGACGATAAAATAAAAGTGGCATTCCAGTTAAAGTTTTCCTTTTGTAGTATTGCTCCATTAACACTCAGCTCTAAACCTGTATTTTGCATTTTGCCGACGTTCTGATAAGTACGTCTAAATCCAGTAACCATAGATACGTAGGCATCATCAATCATATCGTGGGTAACATTTCGATAGTATTCGGCAGCCACATTAAACCGACCAAACAATCTAAAATCTATCCCTGTATTGAGCATTTTTGTTGTTTCCCATTTCAGTCCATCATTCACACCTCTCGACATCGTCGTTCCAGAATTCCCTCCATAGCTATAATTGGAATCGTATTTATAAATGCCACTAGCATAAGCTGAATTAAATCGAGAGTTACCATTATTCCCATAGGACACCTTAAATTTCAAGAAATCTAAGATCTTATTTTTGGGCCAAAAATCTTCATTACTAACAGTCCAGGCCGCACCGACAGAACTAAAGGTTCCCCATTTTACATCTTTACCAAAATTGGAACTGCCATCTTTTCGATAGGTATAGTTTATTGCATAACGTTTATCATATACGTAGCCGGCACGCCCAAAATAGGAAAGTAACGTTTGTTTATCGCGACTCGTTGTCCCAAGACGATTATCTGTGGATACAAAGCCGACTTCTCGGATATAATCATTTGGAAAATTAGTTCCCGTGGCAGAAACAGATCTACGTTCTTCTTTTCGTGCTTCGGTTCCCAGTACAACATCAAAGTCACCTTTAAAAATAGTACGTTTAAATGCTAGGGTATTTGTACTGATTAAGTTTAAAACCTGTGATTGTCCTCGGTAGGCCTCACCGTTGCTGGAAGAGCCCGTATAATTATACATCGAAAAGTACTGATCTTCATTGGCGCTGGTAAAATCTGCACCATTGAGGTTTGTAAAGACTAATCCATCCCATAATTGATAAGTAAATCCTAAGGTTCCCAAAACATGTGCGGTTGCTTGTTTTTGTTCATTTTGATCGATCAAACCCGGCATACCCTGCAAAAGCCCGCCATTTGGATCGCGCTCAATATACTCACCATTTGGACCAAATGGGCTAATCAATGGGCTGTACTGAAAATAAGCATTGCCCGGATTGAACATATCATCTTTAGAATAAGAAGCAGCAAGTGTGCTGTTCAAAACCAAGCGTTTGCCGACATTCCCGCTTACGTTTGAACGCACATCATAACGTTTTGTAGAATTACCGATAATCGTCTGTTTTTCATCATAGATATTGGCTGAGAGGAAATAATGAACAGCATCTGTTGAACCCGACAGTCCTAAGCTGTGGAGATTAGTAAAACCAGTACGATTATAAACATCTGCCCAACGCGTATCCTGTGTGGTATCAATTTTCCCCAACTGATCAACCATACCCATGTCTTTCACCAAGTTTAAATATTGGCGACCATTCAGTTGGTTGAGATGACTTGACGGCCGTCTATTTATCCCTGTCCGAAATGAATAAGAAAGTTTTGGGGCTCCTTTTCCTCGTTTGGTTGTTATCAGGATAACACCATTGGATCCATTTGCGCCATAAATTGTCGTTGCACTGGCATCCTTAAGTACGGTGACACTTTCAATATCATTCGGATTTATATATGTCAATGGACTGATCGAATTTTGCATCCCAGGAATTGAATTAGTCGTTCCGCCAGTATACAAAGGCACACCATCCACGACCCATAACGGCTCATTTGATGTTATACCGCCAACGGTAGATGCTTCGCCACGTATTCTAGTGCTATAGCGTGATCTTGCAGAACTATTTGTACCCCCATCTTGTGAATTAAATTCGACCCCAGGAACGACACCTTCCAGTAAAGCATCTAATCGGAGCGCAGGCCTATTATCCAGGTCCTTTCTTGTAATTGTAAAAGCCGATCCTGTTTGGTTCTCTCTCGCTTCTTTGGTACCATATGCTGTTACAATTACTTCATCTAGATAATCCATACTTTTTTGGAGCACGATAGCTAGGTTTTTTCTGATATCTTTAGCAGGAATTTCTCTGGATTTATAACCGATGTAACTGACCACAATAGTCGCCTCCATAGGTACTTCCAAACTAAATTCGCCGATATTATTAGTACTGGTAACTTTATTAGTTCCTTTGATCGCGACACTGACACCAGCTTGATATGAAGGAGATTTACCATCCTGATCATCGATGGACACACGTCCTTTCAACAAGATTGTTCCCTCCTTTTCTTTGATCCGAGTTAACGTAATAGTTTTATTAACAATCTTATATTCAACATTAAGCTCTTTGGATAATTTCGACAATGCAGCTTGAATTCCGTCTTCATCAAGTGAAATCTGAATCATAGCAGTATTTTCTACAATACCTGCGTCATAAACAAAAGAATAACCTGACTGCTCTTCTATCTGCTTTAGCACTGTTTTAAGTGGCTTTTTAGTTGTATCAATATGAATTCGCTGTGCGAAACTTTGCTGTATGCTACAAGACAATAGCCCAATTGTCATTAAGGTGGTTAGTTTAACCGAAAGCAATTCCGGATTTAAAAAAGCCGGGCTTCGTTTAAATAATTTTTCATTCATTGTATTAAGGTTAATTATTTGCGAAATTCACATAGAGGACCTTACCTTTCATCTGAAAATTCCCATTCGTTAAGTTTTTCATAATCTCAAGCACATCTGAGGTTTTTGTGCCATTTATTATTTTACCAGAGATATACTGATTAGGAACAGAAGACTGATAAGAGAGCTCAAAACCATACCACTGGCTAAGTTGATGAAGTACAGTCTTAATGGATTCATTATCAAATTCAAAATCTAGTTTACGCCATGCCTCTTTCTCTAGCTTCGCCATCCGTTGAAGAGACAAAGCTCCATCTTTGTTGACAGCTATATTATTGGGTTGCAATATGACATTTTGGTTCCCATTGCTTAGCTCAATTTTCCCCTCGTGTAGTGTGGTAATTGTTTTATCAAAACTAGGATAAGCTCTGACATTGAATTTTGTACCGAGAACTCTGATCTGCTGATCTGCTGTTTTTACGACAAAACTGCGTCCAGGTATTGTTACTACTTCAAAGTAAGCCTCCCCTTCCAATGAAATTGTCCTTTGCGCCGCCTTGCCATAATCTGGGGACAAGACGATCTTCGATCCGGCATTCAAAGACACTTTAGTGCCATCGGGGAGAATAACTTTGGTAAACTCTCCTGCAGCTGTTGCCAAGGTTCTTAAATTATGATGTTCTTTGAGATCTACATATCTTGTCGAATCTAAAAAATCATGTAAACTGCTATTAATTTCTTCAGTTTGGCCTGAAGTATCTGTGATCCATGCCGCCGATCTAAAAACTTCATTATTATTTTCCTTTTGCTGAATTGACCAGATCCAGACTGCAGCTGCAGAGAGCAGCAGTAGTGCAGCTGCAACTCGCCATACCCATTGCAACCTGGATATTTTGGCGGGAGCAATACGTCGGTTAATCTCTGCCCAGTTTTTATCTTTAAATTCGACAGTCGAGAGATTACTATCGAGTATTGTTTCACTATCGTCAAAACTATTGTACCAAAGCTGGAATTGTAGAATATCTTCCTCAGAGGCTATTCCCTGGTTAATACGGGAAATGATTTCTTTAATTTCTTGTTGCGTCTTCATATGATTAACACTTGTGGTCTATATAGAAGTACCATAAGTGCTGAGCAACGCACGCTAAAAAATTAAAAAAATAACAAAGATTTTAAATTATTTATAAAAATCCTTAAATGTTTTAGGCTTTTGCTGATTTGATTTTCAACAGTTCGATGGGAGATATTTAGTTTTTCAGCGATTTCTCTACTGTCCAAATTATCTATACGGGAATAATTAAAGATAATCTTTGTTTTCTCCGGCAGGCGCTCTACCTCTTGGAAAATAAGTTGCTGAAGTTCTTTGGTGTATAATGCATCGTCCAGGCCAAGCTCTCCCACACGATCCAATAATCCATAGGAATTAGGATCAACAAAATCGATTCTTGAAGATCTATTTAGATATTTAATTATAGAAAACTTGGCTGCCTGAAATAAATAAGCTTCAAGATTTTGAACCTCTTCGAGTTTGGGATTATTCCAAAGTGAAATAAAAATATCCTGTAAAAGATCTTCCGCAATATCTTTCTGTGGGAGCCGGTTATTACAAATCACAAATATTTTGTCCCAATACCTTTCATAGATTATCCTAAATGCTTCTTGATCTCCAGCCCGTATTAACTTTTGTAAAGTTAAATTTTCGAGTGAACTATAGTTGTTTTTCATTTTTCGCCTCGTTTTATCTCATTACGGCAAAACAGTTCGATGTGAGACACCAAAACTACAACAATAATTAAAAGAAAACAAGATAGTTAGCAAGACAAAACAGGTCAATCTTATAAAACTATTTCAAATGGAGTATTGTTCTTACCATACAAAACGGCTACAAGCTGCCTTTCGAAAGAAAGGTTCAACATAAAAATTGGCGTCGTACGGTGAAATCCAATTGTCTTTAAAAACATTGGATGACGAAACAAAAAAGAGGAAACGATAGGAAACATAAAAATTACTGTACAAGTAAACGCTAAGAGAAAGGGTCTGATGAGAATCAGGCCCTTTTGACGTAAAAAAGCCATATCTCTCCTATTCAGCTTGACTTTAAGGATATAGGACAGCTTTTAGATTTTTGTAAGCGGTCACGTGTTTATTCTCTGACATTTTATTTAAATTGATTAATCTCCATTTCACTGAAGGAAGTTCCGAGACTAAAGCTGCGTCCAATCCTAAGAGTGCCCAATCAGGTGTCTTATTTTTGACAGAGAGTAAAAATTTACGTTCACTATCAGTCATCTCCTTGTTGATATCTGCAATCAGTTTCTTCCGTACAGAAAGTAGCTCCTGTAAAGAAACTTCAATTTCTGCCATTTGCGCAAACTCCATTTCATATATACCTGAGATATCTTTTCGGTTTGGATTAAGCAGTTCTGCCATCGGTCGAAAATGACTTATTAAAAATACAAGAAATGTTTTTCGTAATTCTTCCGTTAATCCTTCATTTTCGTATAACTGTTTTACATCAAACAAATCACGGGGATGTTGACGATCTAGGGCAGCGCAAAGTTTACCAGCATACAGATCTGGGTGTGATGCAACTAGCATTTCAGCATAACCAAATTCTTTTTCAACCTGCGGTCGCACTTCCATTCTGACAGCTGGGAAAAGGCTTCCACGTATAACAGGAGATAGTTCTATTTTAACACGAACATCATTAAGTGAAACTATTATTCGTAAAGAATTATCCTGTTGTAGTGTTGTATTTTGAACTTGGGCACCTGCAATCGATTTCTTTATGGAATCTGTTATTCTCGCTAATGCAGGTCTGATATTTTCAAGAGAGGCGTCGCGATCCTCCATTGGCAGATACAACAAATCGATGTCTACGGAAAGCCTTGGCAAATCTCTATATAAAACAAATTAATAGCCGTACCGCCTTTAAGTGCAAAACAGTCTTCTTTATCGATTATAGGTAACAATCGGATCAATAAACGGACCTGCTCGGCATATTCTTCTTTCTTACTCATAAAAATCAGGAACAGTTATTTTATATTTCTTATTTAGTTTCCCACCTGTGACGATCACACGATTACCAGATCCAAAATCTATTTTCTCAGATTGAAGTTTTGTAAACCAGGTATGATTTTGACGCTCGGCAAGGTAAAAGAAAAGCCTGCGAACTTTGATATTTGTGCACAGTTCCAATAATCTTTGGAGTGTCCTAGGAGAAAGCGTATTTAATCCTTGCATTAATTCATCCGCATGTTCAAATGATATATTTTGGGGAACTTGATTCATCACTTCCAAAATAGCTCTTTCAGGAATGGATATACGTAAGCCTTCCTTTGTATTTTTCCAACTGAAAGCTCTAGTAAACTCAAGTAATGCTAGCGGCCTTTCATCTTCAAAACTATTACCAAATAAATAGCCAGAACTATGCTTAAGAAATTTGATCCCTGTTGTAAGGTTATTTATCCATATGGGAAGATTATCCCGGCCATATAAATGAATCAAGCGTTGATTAGACATCGGGAGATAATGGGTCAGTTTCTGAAGTTCTAAAGCCGATAGGCCTCCAATGGTTAGATCTGTATCTAGCTGTTTCTGCAGGAAATAGACAATATCCCCCCATTCCACTTCTGCCCCTTCACGTTTATATACTCCATTTTTCACAGTTTCCAATAGTCGACTCTTCAATAAATTATCGATCGCATGGCCTGTGAGATCATTCTGCTGTAGCCAAGATCTGGTAACCAAAGCTCCCTCCGGCACTAATTTTAACACATCTTTCCTTCTCTGAGAATACATCTTCATGTTTAAACTATTTAAATTTATCGGCGAAAAACGCCGATANNTATCGGCGTTTTTCGCCGATAATAAAGAAATATATAAACAAGTATGCCTTTTCGAAAAACAAGCATAATACCGTTATTCCTGATTTTAGAGAAATGGATGTAAAAAACTCATATTGATATCATGTTATCTGAATTGACTCGCCGAGATCCTCCGCTCTACAAAAAATACACCGATTGTTGCCAGTCACCTAAGACAACCGGAGCATCGCCAATGGCCAAAATCGATCTTTTGGTGCCATCGATCTCTTGCTTATTCAATTTGTTTTTCAGCCTTTGCAAGCGGACCTGATTTCGCCCGCTGGGCTTAATCAGCACCAGATCGGACACATCAAACTGCAAAGTGCCTTTGATAGGATCGTAAAACTGCTCATTGGCAAAACTCAGTGTATTAAAAATACTGATCTTGGTTCGTAAAAGCCAGTCTCCAGAGGTCAGATAAAATGCAAAAGCATTCCTTATCTTGACATGTTCTTTAATACAGTAGCTAGCCACCTGGTG
This sequence comes from Sphingobacterium sp. UBA5639, assembly GCF_002421245.1. NCBI lineage: Bacteria > Pseudomonadati > Bacteroidota > Sphingobacteriia > Sphingobacteriales > Sphingobacteriaceae > Sphingobacterium > Sphingobacterium sp. UBA5639. Next base: position 160,007 of record NZ_DIJR01000019.1, on the reverse strand, counting down.
CACAGGCATAACTTTTACGGGAAGCCGTAATAATCTGTAATTTTTTATTCTTAAAATTGACAATATTGTAAAATGGATTGCAATAAAACTCAAAACACATTGATTTTCAATATTTTATTACATAGCTTTAATTAAATCATTAACCCAATCAAATACTGATATTATGGAATACAAAGTAGTACCTTTTGTAGCATCGATAGACCCAAGGACAGGCACATCGGATCAAGTAGCAGAACAATTAGAAAACCTGATTAATCAGGGTGCATCAGGAGGATGGAACTATGTAAGACTAGAAAGCGTCACAACTTATGTACATGCCGAAAATGGTTGCTTTAATAATAAACCTGGATATACGACGGCAAGACAGATGGTGGTATTTTCAAGGCCATGAAGTCTCTCCTATTGACCGCGATCCGGTTGTATTGGTTGATCATCCCACCAGAAAGAAGACGTAAGTGTATATTTAGGCATAGCTGCTCTAAATATGTATTTGACGTAACTAAACATAAAGGCTTTAGGGCAGGTAGGAAAGCATTGCTTTCACGCATGAGAACCTGTAATGGTCACTTTGACATAATCACGGATTATAAAAGTGGTGAGCGGATGATGTACCTGAAAGGCGGTGTAGTGGTTGGCGAGGCGGAGATCGCGGAGAGGTTGTTGTAAATAGTTTAGGGATGGAGCTGGAAATTTTGTCACGGAAGTTACATATAATATCAAGCCTGGTATTTTCTCTTCGGAACTTAAGTTTCAGATTTTTTAACAAGATTGAAGAAAAACGTGATTGAAGGCTGTCGATGATAGCAGACTGGTAGACGTACGCGCTATTTTAAGTTCTTCAAGTTGTTTCCAGATCTGTGGAAACAATACCTCATATTCTTTCTTCTGGTGATAGTAGTGTCCGTTATTGCCAAGGTTGATCAGTTTCAGACCTTTTTCTGCTGAGAAAAGGTTGATCAGGAATGCTTCTAGATGCAGGGTAACGGATTTGTTGAACAAATGCGAATAGATCGCATGTCGGATTAATAGATCTTTCTTGCTGTCGTGTCTATTATGGCTCGAAAAGCGGTTCTTGATATCGATAGATTCACCGATATAGATTGACCTTTTATCGTTGAGCAGATAAACAAGTGCGCTGTTATAAAAATCTAGTTTGCTATCTGTATCCTTAACCTCTTCTGTGCTACCGACGGGAACAATATGAACTTCTTTAATATCCAATTCTGACATGCGTTATTAATTACAGTTCATTATACTTTTTAGCAGTTCCCTTGGCTTTTTCTACAGGATATTTTTCATTGTTGAGTTTCATCTTGTCCTCCACGATCTCCTTAACATCAAGTCCGTGCTTATCGGCAAGTAATAGCGCATACATTAGTACATCGGCAAGCTCATATTTCAACTTGTCAGGATTGGCATCTTCATTTCCTTTCCACAGAAAAAGCTCCAGAAGCTCAGACGCTTCAATGCTCAACGCAACTGCGAGATCCTTAGAATTGTGAAACTGTTCCCAATCTCTCGCATCTCTGAATGCTCTGATCTGTCCTATTAACTGCTGAATATCCGACATGATAAAATCCTTTAACTAAAAACTGGCCTTTGTCCAAATATCCGAAATGTTGTTTAGGAATGAAAGGAAAAAGCCACATCTCTCGATGTGGCTCTACAACATATATATTTATTTGAGATGGCTCTTATTTATAAGAATTGATCGATTTGGATACGTTCCAATCATTGGCCACACGCTCCAAGGTAACTAAATCTGTTTTGGTGAAGTTTTCAAATTTCAACGTTACTTTAGCCACCATATAGTCTGCCGATTCCTCGATAATATCGGTGCTCACTGTGCAGTTTAACTTTTCGCCTTTTTGTTTTTTCAAGGATTTAACCACTTCGCTACGGCTGTTAGACTGCGCACTGGCAGCTTGGAGCTTTTGGTTGAAATCTTCTGCGAATAACTGCTCTACTCCTGCTGATTCTCCCTCCGTAGTTACCGCAACATAGTGCTCTAAAGCGAAATCTGCTGTAGAAAGGTTAATGTTAGTTTTTGTTGCTTTTGCTCCAGGTCCTTCAGCTGCCATAGCGAAAGTTGATACTGCGATTAAAGCTGCTGCTGTGAATGTTTTTACTAAAGTTTTCATAATGTCTTTATTTTATTGTGTTAGTTCTGTTGTGGAATTGCAACTTAAAAGTGGAGACTTTTTATGCTGCTAATTTCTGTTTTGATCGGTAGAACATTTCCATTTCATTTGGCGTTCTATATCCAATTGCAGAATGTATCCTTTTGGCGTGGTAAAATCCTTCAATGTACCTGAAGACCTCTAGCTTTGCAAGCTCCCTATTAGGAAATTTATGCTGGTATATGCATTCTGTTTTCAGTGTTTTGAAAAAGCTTTCAGCTACAGCGTTATCCCAGCAGTTACCTTTACGGCTCATGCTCTGTTTTATACCGTTTTTATTTAGCATAAGCTTAAACTCATCACATGCATATTGAATCCCCCTGTCGGAATGAAATATCAGTCCCGGTTTTATCCCTCTGTTTTTTATAGCCATTGCCAGTGCCTTAACAGTGGTATTCCCCGCAGTCATGTCATTACTAAATGACCATCCGACAACTTTCCGATCGGCCAGATCAATAACCGTAGTAAGGTAAGTCCACCCGGAAGCAGTCTTTATATAGGTAATATCACCAACCCATTTTTGGGATAATGCACCCGCTGAAAAATCTCTACCGAGGAGATTTTCAGCTATAGCATAACTATGGCTGGAATCGGTGGTCACCTTATATTTCCTTCGTATTTTTTACTTCTTAAATTCAATTTCTTCATTAAGCGAGCTACATATGATCTGGATACCAGCTTGTTCTTTTTCTTCAGTTCATGGGTAATGCGGGGGCTTCCGTATATCTGACGGCTGTTCTCATATTCCTGTTGTATCAGAGCAGATAATTCTGCTGTCTTTTTTTCTCTGTTACTTTGTGGCCTGATAAGCCACTTATAAAATCCGCTGCTGCTAACTTTAATTGTATTGCACATCTTTTCAACTGGAAAGGTGTTTATATGTCCACCTATGAACTCGTATTTTCTCAGTCTCCCTTGGAAAAGATGGCCACCGCCTTTTTTAAGATAGCGTTCTCTAATTCTGCATCCCGTAATCTCCTCTTTAGTTCCCTGATTTCTTGCTCTTCAGGACTCAATTTGTCGTTTTTAGGCAATACGGTACCACCATTATATCTGGGATCCATGCGCCATTTACTTAATCTACTGGCATCCATGTCCAGTTCTTTTGCTGCTTCTAATACCGACCCTTTGCTGTAAGAAAGCTCTACTGCCATTTTCTTAAAGGAATCGTCAAATACTCTTTTCATCTGTTAACAAATTTAAATCTATTTTTCAAATCTGTCTCCACTCAAAGGTAGCAACTCCAGAAGGTCCGATACTTCCCATCAGCCGCTTATATTCTTCTCTGCTGATATTCTTTTTATAATCCGGACGGTGTTCCTCCAGAGAAACGTACATGCCCATCTGTGCGCTTACCTGATGGAGTGCTATGCGTGTGCTGCCGTCAAATATTTTTAGGCAGGTACCGTTGCTTTCGAGCCTGACGGTCCTGCCCGCATAGGCAGCGGGCACCGAATAGTAATTATGGCGGTAGCTCACGTGTGCCAGCCGGGTGACTTTTCTGGATCCGACCTCCAGGATCTCATATCGCACCGGGGGCAATGCAAGCAGTGCATGCTTTTCATACTGCTCAAATACGGCAAGCGGGATACGGCGCGTGGTTCCGTGTACGCGCTTATTGCATGTCTCTTCGTTCCAGACCTTAAGACCGCACAGCAGATCTTCATAGCTATTGCCATCGAAGCCCTTTAAAAAATTGTTTTTTACATATTTGATAGATGATTCAACTTTGCCCTTATCCTGTGGACGGCGTGGCCTGCACGCAATTCCTGCACAGCTGTAGTAGGAAAGAAATTCAGCATACCTGCGCTGGAGCTCCGGTTCGTAAAGATCCGGAGTGATCACCCCAGATTTCAGGTTGTCAAGTTTGACAGTACGCGGAACACCCCCAAAATACTCGAAAGCTTTGATATGGCAGTCCAGAAATTCGTCCACCCGCTGGCTGGTCACCAGTTTATAAAAGCTGTAGCGGCTATGGGAGAGAACCATGGAAAACACCCATACTTTAACAGGGCGGCCATTCCTGCGGAAAGTACCCATATATCCGAAATCTACCTGTGCTTCTTCTCCCGGATCGCTGTGCAGCGGCACAAAAACCTCCTGCTTCTTTAATCGCTCGATACTTCTGGCAACACTGGGGTAAGATACATCTAAACCGTGCTGCTCATGCAGGCGCTGGCGGATAAGTATCGCGCTCAGCCCCATTTCCTTATATACCTGAATGTCATCGAGATGATCATCCAGCAGCTTTGGTCTTACCTGGGGCAAAGGTTCCTCTAAGCCACGCTCAAGGGCTTTCTGTATCCGGGAAACGGTCTTGCGGCACATCCCAAGTTCTGAGGCTATCTCCCGTATGGATTTCCCGTGGGACAGCAGTGTTTTTATCGTATTATACATTGCCACTTTATACATAATGTCGGACTTTAATACTCCGACAAGTTAAACCTTAATTAAAAACTTAAGGTGGGGGCATTTTAGTGAGAATATATGGGGGTATTTTAGTGAGAATTAACAGCGTATACCTATTGCCTCGTTTGATATATGTGATCGCCGTATTCAATCCGACTCGATATAGCCATGTCTGAAACTTGGCATCCCCCCTGAAGCTTTTGAATGATTTCCATGCCTGTAATACGATTTCTTGAAATAAATCTTCCCTATCGGCTTTATTGTCTAGGTACATACAGCAGATGCGGTGTATGATAGCCTGATTAGAAGTCGCTAAAGTAATAAAGTCTTTTTCGATACTCATATCCTACGAGGATGTCTTATTTGTTATTGCTTTACTTGTTAGTCTCCAAAAAGACAAAAACATTACAACTTATATAAAAAAAGTGATATAGCGTTCATGACAAAAACCGTTAACTCTTTTCTCCAATTACCTGCTTTCCAATGCTGCCTATACTTGCATATAATTAAATTTTTGATTATTTTTATTAATAAAACTTTAAAAAATGAAATATTTCTTAATAACACTTGCTTTATTGTGGTTTATCAGTTACATAGTAGCGGTCGTTCAAATAGCTAAATCAAAAGAGAGAATATCTTTTTTGAGTATTATACTAATGTTTCTGTTTCCTTTTTTATGGGTGTTTTTTGCAACACAACTTTATCATATAGAAGAAATATCGAAGACCAAGAAAAAGAAATATATTTAAGCGTTCGTTATAACTTCTACTGTAAGTGTCCAAAAAAATCCAACAGCTTAAAACTGGGACATAAATGTTTAGATTTAAGTAATAAGATGAAATATTTATAGGAAAAAGTTGCCAATTCAAAAGATCATGGAATCAATCTTATGAAAATCAATGTACTGTCTGATGCTTTGAATTGTATATTTTTAATGATATTAAAGTCTTTATTAAATGCTCGAACCACTACAGAAGGATAAAGCACAAGATTGAAAGCCTGAAAAATTATATACACCCTCGATTGTCGACACATCATTAACACTCAAGTCTTGAGCATCAAAACTTTTCAAATCTAATTTATTCATTTTTTTTAAACTTTGAATTTACTCCAATAAAACTATTTAGAAATGACTATTGTTCTTACAATACAACGGCTACAAGCTACCTTTTGAAAGAAAGGTTCAACATAAAAATTAGCGTCGTACAGTGAAAATCCAATAGTCTTTAAAAACATTGGATGACGAAACAAAAAAGAGGAAACGATAGGAAACATAAAAATTACTGTACAAATAAACGCTAAGAGAAAGGGTCTGATGAGAATCAGGCCCTTTTGACGTAAAAAAGCCACATCTCACGACATGGCTTCACAACATATATATTTGTAAGGGATGGCTCCTATTTATAAGAATTGATCGATTTGGATACTTTCCAGTCATTGCCCACACGCTCCAAGGTAACTAAGTCTGTTTTGGTGAAGTTTTCAAATTTCAAAGTCACTTTAGCAACCATATAGTCTGCCGATTCCTCGATGATATCAGTGCTTACTGTACAGTTCAGCTTTTCGCCTTTTTGCTTTTTCAATAGTTTGACTACAGAACTACGGCTATTAGACTGCGCATTGGTAGCTTGGATCTTTTGATTGAAATCAGCTGCGAACAACTGCTCTACTCCTGCTGATTCGCCCTCCGTAGTGACCGCAACATAGTGATCAAGTGCCAAGTCTGCTGTGGAAAGGTTAACGTTTGCTTTTGTTGCTTTTGCTCCAGGTCCATCAGCTGCCATAGCGAATGTTGATACGGCGATTAAAGCTGCTGCTGCGAATGTTTTTACTAGCGTTTTTTATCGAAATTATTTGTTTTTTATTTGATTATAAAGCTATCATGAGTGCTTTTTGAATACACTCATGATGGTTCATAATGTCTTTATTTTATTGTGTTAGTTCTGTTGTTCTTATTTGTTGACTCAAAACTACGACACAATAGGCCTCTAGCCTACCAGCTTTAGACTAACGATCGGGAAAACTCGGTGAATGGCGGGAATGTGGAGGTGAAAGTTATCGTTCGAAATATCGCTTCAATTGATGCTGTGCAAAATAAATATCCTTTCTTATTGGAACAACTTTATGAAAACTATTGATCAGGGTTAATCAAGGGCATTAGTGGTTAAATTGAAAACAATCGTACCGTGGAAAAATTCGCTATTGTCAGATAGGATCTAACACCATGAATAGGTGTTTTAAATGGACTATAATTAGTCTTATACACCTAACATCATTTTGTAAAAATCATAATATAGTTTACCTCCTGCAATGTCCCCCAATTCTTCAGCCATTTGAATGTTCAATTCTATATTCACATACAAATCTTCTTCAACCGCCCTTCTTTCAAGATAAAGAGCGACATTAAAGATGGAAGATAAAAAGGATTTATCATTTTGAGCGCACTTAAAAAGTAGATTGTCATATCCAGATTCCAATACAACAATGGCCCCAGTAGTAGTATCAATTGCTAAATCATGACCATAAGCCTTTCCAAAGTATATAAAATTGCTAATTTCTTCTGTTTTTTCCTCAAAGGTGACCATTCCAATTTCTAAATGCGAACAGTCATAGTTTTCTACCAATTCAATAATTGAATATTGAGATACAATTGTTCGCTCTTTTGGCATAACGATATACGCTCTTTTTATATGCTCAATATACTCGTCTGACAAGCCTTGTTTTTTTAGTAGACTAGCATCGATATAAATATTTCTCAAACTTTCAACAAATTCGACTGCTTCCATTTGTTTATTTATCTTAAAATAGTTCTTGCAATGAAAAATAGCCCATCTTCAAGAATTACTATGCTTATGGACTTTGACTCTATTATTATTCAAAGAAGGTATATTTCAAATTAAATCGCTTTATTTCTTCATGTGATTGTTCATGCTATCTTCAATTCCTTTGATGCTTTTAAGAAGATCCGCCCATGTTAGACTTTCTCCTACTATCATATTTTCACGCATGATTTTATAATCCGCCTCCCACTCTTTTATTATCTCTTCAGGCGGAAGGATACTTAAACTCCCTTTTCGATGGTTGGAATAGTCAATCCCCCGAAGTGATGTGACTGTTTTTCGATGCAGGACTATTGTGTTAAATAATTCTTCGTCTTTAATGGCTTCTGTTCCAAAATCAGTATTCATAATCTTATCTATATCATAGAAATGCCTAGTTAGCCTATCTGTCCTGATTTTGTCAATCGGTTTAGAGAACTCTTCATGTAATAAGAGAACCTTTTCTATAAAAGTCCGTGTAGGGATTACAACTTTAACATTAAAAGCTGCTTGAGCAAACCCGGAATCTTTATAATTATCATCTATAAAAGATAGGACCGGTTGTGTCTCGAACGGTTCAGTTAGCGATCTGGCCCCCATTTCCAAGAGTACTCTTTGCTTGATATATGCGTGACCGACTGGCGCTATCGGTTGGTAATAAATTTCCAGCGTATTAGGATCGCTAGTATCGTCAACATAAGTATTATAACGAATTTCATAGAAATCCTTAGGAACTCCCAATTTTTCCAATTGAAGAATCAATTCCTCTCTAAACTCATTGATAATAAAACCTCCGGAGGCCTTTCTCAGTTTTTTAATCTGGGTTTTTGAATCTAATTCGTCGAAACCCAGTAGGTGTCGGTCGATTATTAAATCGATATCTTCTGAAAAACGGTCTATCAACTGATACGCTTTGCTTAAAGACGTACCGCCTTTAAAAATAATAGACTCTGCATATCTTGTTGCAAAAACAGCCTTCAGAACAATACACACCCACCAATCTTTTTCAATAACAAAAGCTGGCAATCCCATTATATTGCTCAATTGATCCAATACAAGCCTCTTTTGTTCTGTCTTAAGATTTAACCACATAATTTTAGGATTGGTAAAGCTTAGTTATTTCTTTCTGGATCCATACTGGAGCATATTTCAACTGAGAATCAAGAATTTGTTTTTCTATCTTTTTGACTGAATGTTTGATCATGCTTAAGAATTCTTCAGAAAGTCCCTCTTGACCTTGTTCTTTAAAAGCTGAAACAACCAACTGTAATAAATCATCTTTTATCGCAAAGCTTTTGGGTACAGTACGTTTAAATTTGATTGTACGCTTACCTATTTTAATATCCCGCTGTGAACCATCTGTTAGATAAACGGCTTTTAGCGGCACCTGCGTAGTCAGCCCTAATAAATACAACGCTAATACACCTGTCGGAGCAATACGAGCTTTGTCTCGCCTTGCAATTTCTTTTGCAATTTCTTCAACACTAGGATATATTGTACCCAATAAAGGGTCCTTTTTAGGTTTAATATAAATACCATGAGCCAATCTTTCAATAAGTCCATCATTCTCCAGGCGGAAAAGTGTCAACCTGATATTCTCTGGTGTCCCATAATTCTTAAAATCATCTGCGAAAAAAAATTCGCCGCGAGAAGACTTAAAAATCTTTGTTTCTATCTTATTTCTAGATGTTTCTGACATTAAAAACCATTTAATCTGTAACAAATTTAGTAAATATTTGTTACAACAAAACAATCTATCGTATAGTATTTACCTTCGATTGCGCCAAATTAAGTGGTATGTCAGAAATTCCGAGCAAGCACTTACAACTATTTCTTTCCCTAATCTTTTTCCTAACTTGAAGTTCCTGTCATTTACAGTCAGATCTTCGGGCATATACAGAAACTAGGTAATATAGGAGGCTTTAATAAATCCGCTGGATTATTGTCCAGCTGAGATTCGTTACGCAGTGCGTAACGGATTGGAGATTCTCTACGCGTTGCGTAGAGAATCGGTCCAAGTCGGGAAAGGTCTGGTAAAAATACCACATATTCCGTAAGTTGGATTCGGAAAAACTGACCTCTCCCCAAAAAACTGGAGCATTTAAAAGTAGAGAATTCAGTCTTGAATTACTAATTTTAAATTTCACATCACGAGTCTCGTTTTAGCGAGAATTGAACAGTGCGGAGTGGATGTTCGGAAATTCCGAACAACTGGAAACGTCTTTGAACTCCCCCTACTCAAAAAAAACACCTAAAACACTCACTATCAACAGACTAACACTTTTAAAACTATCGGCTTATTCTTCATCTCATACCAATCATCTAACATACTTTTTTGAACTAAAACCTTAATCGGCAATCAACGAGTAACGCACATTGCATGACAAAATAAAAAAGCCACATCTCCCGACGTGGCCTTAATAAACATATGATTCACTAGTTGTCTGCTACCGATCTGTCCGAGCAGACAACTAGTTATTAAATACTATTTATACGAATTGATCGATTTGGATACTTTCCAGTCATTCCCCACATGCTCCAAGGTAACTAAATCTGTTTTGGTGAAGTTTTCAAACTTTAGAGTCACTTTCGCTACCATATAATCAGCTGATTCTTCTAAGATGTCGGTGCTTACTGTACAGTTTAGCTTTTCGCCTTTTTGTTTTTTCAAGGATTTAACCACTTCGCTACGGCTGTTACTTTGTGCATTGGAAGCTTGGATCTTTTGATTGAAATCTTCAGCGAATAGCTGCTCTACTCCTGCTGTTTCTCCCGCTGTAGTTACCGCTACATAGTGTTCTAAAGCGAAGTCTGCTGTGGAAAGGTTAACGTTTGCTTTTGTTGCTTTTGCTCCTGGTCCTTCAGCTGCCATAGCGAAAGTTGATACGGCGATTAGGGCTGCTGCTGCGAATGTTTTTACTAATGCTTTCATAATGTCTTTATTTTATTGTGTTAGTTTTTTATCTGTTGTTATTTGTTGACTCAAAACTACGACACAATACGCTCCTAGCCTATCGGCTTTAGACCAACGATCGGGAAAACTCGGTGAATGGCGGGAATGGAACGGCGAGGAAAGTGAAATTATTTTTATTATCTTTTAACAACAATTAAAAAACGCGATTCGCCAAGGCCGATGGTGTCAATGATTTTAGCGGAGCTGAGAAGAATACTGTTATTAACATAGAGAAGGAAAAGATGGAACAACATGTAATTAAACTGTTCAGATTATTACTTTTATTGTCATTTATATTTGTCAATGTTAGTTTATTTAGCCGACCAAAATATTTTGTTATGCCGGATAAGCCGGAGAACTATTCAATTGATCAGTACAAATTATCAACAGAAAAACTATACGGTATAGAAAAGAATGTAGAGTTATTTACACTCACATTCCATAATGGACCGGACTCAATAAGTAAAGATAAAATTAATGCCAACACGCAGCTCAATATAATACTTATTGCTGTCCTCCCCGATTTGTTAGGGAGCACAGATTGGAAAGAAATTAATCTCGATACTATTAAAGACGACATTATTACTACTTCGGTATTAAATAGATTATTCCGAATAAATACTCTTTCAGGTTTAGATGACCCTTATGGTCCAAAAACTAAATATTTTGACGAATATCAAATTATCCGGAAAATTGGCAACAAATACTTTGCGTCTAAACATTGTTTAATTCAATTTTTTGCCGTCAGAAATAGGCCTTCCATTTTTCAGCATGTGTTTGGGACAATAAATATTGAGCAAGAACCGCTCAAGATTACAGAAATGGAAACTATTTTTAAAAAGAGATACCCCGGCACTAACTTTCCACCATATACGATCGGCGACACACCTTATTCCTACAGTAGCGCTATTGATTATTTAAGAGATCGGAAAGAATATTTGTCAAAAACCATCAAGTTCCAAAATAACGAAATTGGTTACCAGTTTTGGACCTATACCAACTGGCATACGCATGATCATGAGTTGGAGGTAGATAGAGGAATAGACAGATTTGTATACGTGCCTGGAAAAGGGATCGTGGGCGGTTCATTTGACTTCTATTTTTATTTTCATCGTAAGAAATTGCCCATAAAGTATAGCGACTTTCTGAATAATGTGAAAGAGGAAAAAGTGATGATTGCGCCAGAATTTAAAGTTTAATGATCGCTCATCACATTAAAAATGCTATTCACCAAAGTCGGTTCATTAAATGATTTTAGCGAAGCGGAGAAAAATAGAGTTATTAACCATAGCGAAAGAAAAGATGAAACAACATATAATTAAACGGTTCAGATTATGGCTTTTGATGCCATTATTAATTGTTTCGCTCAGTTTATCAGCCAACGTCAAATATATCTTATTACCTGATCAGCCACAGGGCTGTATCTTAGATAATTACAAATTATCTACAGATAACTTGTATGGTATCAAGAAGAGCGTTGAGCTATTTTCACTGACGTTCATCGATGGTATAGCTATAGATCGAAATAAATTGGACCAGCAAAAAGACCTTAATCTAATTCTTATTGCCGTTCTTCCAGATTTGGAAGGGAACCGTGATTGGACTGAAATTCATCTGGATAGTATCAAAAATGATACGATACCCCACCAATACCTTAAAAGGCTATTAAGAGCCAATACATACGCTGATTTTGATAAAACATACGGTGCAAAAACTAAATATTTCGACGAATATCAAATTATCCGGAAAATTGGCAACAAATACTATTCGTCCAAACATTGTCTTATACAATTTTTTGCCGTCAGAAATAGGCCTTCCATTTTTCAGAATATATTTGGGACAATAAATATTGAGCAAGAGCCTATTAAAATTACTGAAATGGAAGCTATTTTTAAAAAGAGATTTCCGCATGAAGAATTTCCTGCTTACACTATCGGCAATACCCCTTACGACTATCCTACTTTCGATTATCTAAGAGACCGAAGAGAATATTTATCTAAGATCGTCAAGTTTAAAAATGGTAAAATGGGTTATCAATTTTGGACTTATACAGACTGGCATACGCATGACCATGAGCTGGAAGTAGATAGAGGTATTGACAGATTTATATACGTACCAGGAAATGGGATCGTGGGCGGTTCATTTGACTTCTATTTTTATTTTCATCGTAAAAAATTACCTATAAAATACAGCGATTTCCTCAATAACGTAAAAGAGGAAAAAGTGATGATTGCGCCAGAATTTAAAGTTTGATGATCGGCAATCAACGAGTAACGCACATTGCATGACAAAACAAAAAAGCCAGATCTCACGACCTAGCTTCTAAACTAAATTTAAACATTTGATTCACTAGTGGTTTGTCATTTATTTGCAGCAAACCACCAGTTGTAAAATTCTATTTATAAGAATTGATTGATTTGGATACTTTCCAATCATTGCCCACACGCTCCAAAGTAACTAGATCTGTCTTGGTGAAATCCTCAAATTTCAAAGTCACTTTAGCCACCGTATAGTCTGCCGATTCCTCAATGATGTCTGTGCTTACTGTGCAGTTCAGCTTTTCCCCTTTTTGCTTTTTCAAGGATTTAACCACTTCGCTACGGCTGTTACTTTGTGCATTGGTAACTTGGATCTTTTGATTAAAATCAGCTGCAAATAACTGCTCTACACCTGCTGATTCCCCATCCGTAGTGACCGCAACATAGTGCGCTAAAGCGAAATCTGCGGTGGAAAGGTTAACGTTTGCTTTTGTTGCTTTTGCTACAGGTCCTTCAGCTGCCATAGTGAAAGTTGATACAGCGATTAAAGCTGCTGCTACGAATGTTTTTACTAGAGTTTTCATAATGTCTTTTTTTATTGTGTTAGTTCTGTTGTTCTTATTTGTTGACTCAAAACTACCACATAATAGGCTTCTAGCCCATGGGCTTTAGACTAACGATCGGGAAAATTCGGTGAATGGCGGGAATAGGGAGATAAGTCTGCTTCGTATCAGATTCGTACCACGTTCGGATCATCAATAGATATTGTACAGACACCCAACAGTGCGGAAAGTGGGCGTACGTGTATTGGAAGATGAAATGACCACGTTTGGTGAGCTACAGATTATAGGACTGAATTTTATGCCTGCCAACCGTGAAAAAGCAGACCGGAATACCTTATCGGCTACTTCTACTGTTCAGGAAATGCTTATCAAGCTGAAACCGGATGCTTCCAGACCAACCGTCGTATTGCATCACGGTCCCAGCGGTATCCGATATGCCGACGAGCATGGTGTGGATCTGTATCTGGCAGGACATCCCCACGGCGGACAATTGTTCCCCATGACCTGGGTAGCCCAAATGGATTTTGAATACAACAAAGGACTGCACCGATACGGAAACACGAACGTTTTTGTGTCGCAGGGCATCGGTATGTACGGCCCGCCGATGCGTGTAGGCACAAAGAGCGAGATCGTGGTGCTGAATTTGAAACCCCAGAATAGAAAGTAACCGGTTTTAAAAAACAGTTTACCCGGATATAATGACTTCATCATCCTTTCTTTCCTCCATCCCATTAAGCGTAATCTCCCGATGTTGCAAGCCCCATTCCACCATTTTTTGGATGACCTCATAAAGCTGCTCACCTGAAGGTGTCAATTCATACTCGATCAAAACCGGTGTGGAGTTAATCACATTTCTCCTGACCACGCCGTTGACTTCAAGCTCTTTCAGCTCCTTGGAAACCATTCGGGGCGTAATATCCGTAATTGCCCTTTGTATATCCGTAAAACGTTTTTTACCACTGAGCAAGGTGCATACCACCGCCAGTTTCCATTTGCCGCTCACCACATTCAGCGTGTCTGTCAGTGCCATGATTAAACCCCTGTCACACTTCATACTATCTGAATACCTGCTATCTATCATTCCAATTATTTTGTTCGTAAAATTCCTGTCAACAACTACTTTTATTTATATGAACTATACATCTATATAGCACTATACAATAGTATAGTCATATAAAATATATAGCAAATATAGGTAACTTTGTCACATTAGAAAAAGTAAACAAATAGAAAAAATGATTTTAGTAACAGGAGCCACAGGGCATTTGGGAACAGCGGTAATAGACCAGTTGTTAAAACATACCTCAACAGAGAACTTTGTTGCATTGGCGAGAAGCGAGGAAAAAGCAAAGGCATTGAAAGATAAGGGTGTACAGGTACGCATTGGCGATTTTGACGATCCAGCATCGCTGGAAAAAGCCTTTGCAGAAATAGACAAACTTTTACTGATTTCAACGGTAGCTCAAAACAGGGGCGAACAGCAAAAAGCCGTAGTAGAAGTTGCCAAAAAAGCGGGTGTACAACATATTATTTACACTGGTGTTTCGCTGAAAGATCTGAGCACATCCGCTATCAAATGGTTGATGGCAAGCCATTTCGAAACAGAAGATGCCATCAAGGAAAGCGGCCTTGTCTATACGTTTCTCCGCAATGCGTTGTACACCGATGTGATACCGATGTATGTGGGAGAGCACGTTTTTGAAGCCGGAATTTACCTACCTGCCGGTGATGGTAAAGCACCGTTTGCCCTCCGCAGGGAAATGGGAGAAGCTGTTGCCAATGTTTTGTTGCAGGACGGACACGAAAATAAAACCTATGAAATTACAGGCAGCGAACTGTATTCGTACACCGATGTAGCTCAGGCTCTTTCGGAATTATCAGGCAAATCGGTTTCTTACACCAATGCCGACCCAACAGAGTTTACCGAAAAACTAAAGCAGTTTAACGTTCCCGAATTTGCCATTTTACTAACCGCCGGTTTTGCCGAAGATCAGAAAAACCACCAGTTTGAAGAGGTAACAAACGATTTGGAAAACCTTTTGGGAAGAAAACCTTTGGCATTGAAAGAAGCATTAAAAGAAATCTATAAGTTGTAACAGCCCATACGACTTCATTAATGGTAAAATCTTACACCACCACACTCAGCATTTGCCGAGTGTGGTGGTGTATTTTAGACTGTTTTTTTATTTTGTTAGTTTTGCATATATAATTCATCTGACGGATTGATTAAGAATATCCAATATTTCTTCCCAGGTCAAATGCACATAAAAACGATGCAAGATTTTGAGTACATAAAAATTGTTCCAGACGAACGGCTCTCCGGTTTTGTGGAGAGTTTCCTGCTATGTGCCAATCATACCGATGAAGATAAAGAAGTCATTATTTTTCCCGATGGAAGAGTGGACATTATGTTTAGTTGTACAGATCAGGAACCATTGGTAGCCGAATTATTTAATCTGGATAAAAAAGCAAGCCGGTATATTTTCAAAACGCAAACAAAGCTTTTTATGGTATGTCTTACCTTGCTCGGTGCCGAATACCTGCTCGGATACAAAGGGACAGATTTTGGAAAAGATGAGATTCGGCTTCCCGCAGATCTTTGGGATATTTCTAAAGAAGACCTTACAAGCTTAGATAGCTTTGCAGAAAAGGTTTCGGAAAAACTTTTGGAAATATTCCCGAAAAAGATGGATGAAAGAAAGCAACAGCTTTTTGAGCTTATCTATTCGTCAGGTAGTAAGGCGTTATCAAGTACCCTCCTTACAGCAAGAAAAACTCAAATGGCTAAAATCGCTTTTGGAACGAATTTCTTAATGACACAACCAAAGAACACTCCGTAAAAAATCAATTTAATTTTGACGATGGACATTACAAACCTTCCCGAAGATCTATGGGAACATAACGAAACTCATACTTCGGATTTGCAAATTTTCAATTACGAAGTGTATAAGAACGGTTCTAGAAACAAGATTGGCCTGGATAAAAATGTATTCAGTTTCTTATTGGATGGTCAAAAAAACATTCACTTTTCTAATGATATCATTTCAATCAATGAAACACAATCGCTACTTATCACATCTAATAATGTTTTGGTTACCGAACTGGTAGGTGTAAGTTCATACCGTTGTTTACTCTTCTTCTTTTCTCACAAAAACATCACCGATTTTTTATTGAAACATTCCCATTCTTTCAGTCAGAATGCCTCAGATAAAAAGATAACGGATATACCTTATTTCCTTTTAGAGAAAGACAATTTTATCATCCATTATATTCATTCGCTCCAACAAATTTTTGGTTTGCAACAATCTATCTCTCAAAAGATTTTGGAACTGAAATTTGAAGAAATAATGCTTTATCTGGCGGATAAATATGGGACGGTATTTTTAGATTACTTACATTATTTACTAATCAATGAAAGAGAATTATCATTTAAAATGGTAATTGAAAAGAACCTTTATACGAACTTGAATATTGACGAAATAGCCTTTCTGTGCAATATGAGTGCCTCTACTTTTAAGAGAAAATTTATAAGTATATACCAGGAATCTCCAGGGAAATGGTTTCGGCAAAAACGGCTTAACAAGGCCAAAGAATTGTTACATAATAATCAAGTCACACCTTCCGAAATTTTTATGGACTTTGGCTATGGCAGCTTGTCAAATTTTAGTGCAGCCTTTAAAAATGAATTTGGGTATAGCCCCAACCACATCCACTCAAATTGACCTCTTTTCATAACTTATTGAACCAAACCAATAAACGAAGCAGCGCTGGTTTTTCTAATTTGGTCTGATGAAAGAATTGTTTAACTAAAAAATAAAAAAAATGAAAAAATTAGGATTGTTAGTTCGGTTGGAAGCAAAGGCCGGCCAAGAAAAAAACGTTGAAGATTTTATTACAGGAGCATTACCGCTTGCTCTTGAAGAAGCCGGTACCGTTACGTGGTATGCATTCCGTATTGATGCTTCTACCTTCGGTATTTACGATACTTTTTCAAACGAAGAAGGTAGAGAGGCACACCTTGGCGGTAAGATCGCAAAAGCATTAATGGAAAATGCACCAGACCTATTGGCAACACCTCCGTCTATTGAAAAATTGGACATTTTAGCTGCCAAATAGCCTAAGATAATACCATTATATTTAAGGGAGGATTTTGCAAAAACTCAGCAAAATCCTCCCTTAATTGTTCAGAAAAAATCTTCTCTTCCTCAATTTTTTAGATATCTAAAAAATCAACCCAAAAAAGCTTACGTCACGCTGCTGGTGTGACAACAGGATCAACCGTTTATTATTGCTGGTGCTGGACCTGTGGGACGCTGCGCCGCAGAATCAGCAAAGCTTCTTGGAGCTTCCTGCGTTATTGTAGGAGATATGAACAAGGAGCGGTTGGAACTTGTCAAACAGGCGGGAATGGAAACTGTTGATCTTACCCTTGATGCCAGTGTAGCAGAACAGATCGAACAGATTCTCGGAGTACCAGAAGTGGATGCCGGTGTGGATGCCGTAGGTTATGAGGCACATGGACATGGTGATGAAGACTACAAAATAGAAAATCCCAACGCAGTTATCAATGATCTTTTCGATGTTGTTCGCGTAAGCGGAGGTATAGGGACTCCAGGTATCTATACTCCTTCTGACCCAGGAGGACGTGATGAGAATGCTAAGCACGGTAAACTGACTGTCGACTGGGGAAAAGGTTGGCTTAAGTCATTTCATATTCAAACGGGAATGGCTCCAATTGGACGTTACAATTATCAAATTATGCAGGCCATTCTAAGGGGCCGTATCTCCATGAAAACGATCATGAACCCGCAGGTTATCAGCCTTGACGAAGCACCACAAGCCTATAAAGACTTTTCGGATGGTTCAAGCAAAAAGTTAATTATCGATCCACATGGCATGATAAAAAACCGTTCGTAAACTCACGTAGAGCGAAAATAAAAAGTAAAGGTGGGACATCGAATAAATGTCCCACCTTTTTTAAATTTCTCAGCTTAACCAATTACATACCTATTTAACGCGCACTTTGCGTTAATCAGTGTCTATATTGGCCCGGAGAAAGCCCCTCAAGCCTTTTAAAAATTTTAATGAAATGATTCACATTAATAAACCTGATGCGTAACAGGCTTCAGTCACAGTAACGGAACTGTCAGCCATTATTTTTTTGCATGGTCTATGCGCGTACGCAGAACACATTCCAAAGGAGTTATGTCCAGTATATTTTTAAAATATTGATAAAAAGATGATTGGCTCAAACAGCATTCTCTTGCCAATTTTTCAACAGTTATTTTTTCCGTAAGGTGCTTATGCACGTAATTGATCGCCGGTTGAATTCTATTGTCATGCATTGGTTGATTGCTGTTCACTGACAAACGGTTCTGGGTCTGAAGAAGCCTTAATAGAAGTACTTTAAGAGAGAGGTCCGCAATTGCCTCTTTTGCAAAACCTTCCTCCATACTAAGGTTAACAAGTTT
Source organism: Sphingobacterium sp. UBA5639 (assembly GCF_002421245.1). Taxonomy (NCBI): domain Bacteria; kingdom Pseudomonadati; phylum Bacteroidota; class Sphingobacteriia; order Sphingobacteriales; family Sphingobacteriaceae; genus Sphingobacterium; species Sphingobacterium sp. UBA5639. Next base: position 141,354 of record NZ_DIJR01000019.1, on the reverse strand, counting down.
ATTGAGACTTGTTACAAGCTCCATGCTATTTTCGAATGCTGATGCGAAAAATCAAGTTTCCATTCAAAAGGTGCCTGACGATTTGAATATCTCTCATTTAGATAGTCAAGATTTTTGTGAACAGTATCCCAGTCCAATGTAAGAGTGATACATTGAACGGGACGATTTTCATCTGCGTCTGGAAAACCTACATTCATGGTTAGTCCGTCAGGAAGGATCACACTTTGACCGGGCAGAAAGTCAAATGCCTCCTGCCCATCCTCGGACATCACTTTTTCTCCTCTCATCATACTTGAAACTACCAATCCACCACTATATGAAAGTATTACATTGTCACTTTTATGAAATGTTTCAAATATGTTGAGCTCACAATTCGGAAGATTAAAAGTCCTCCGGTGCTCCAGTCTGGAATCCAATTTAGAACCGTCGCTTAAATTTACGTGATTTATCCGATAAGATTTCATACTTAAGTCTTTTTATATTTACTATTGACCAAATAAAATTTACTTAATCCCAATTTTCGCAGCCGCCAGATTTGATAGCAGGATGCCATACATTTCGGATCTGCACCTGTTAAATCCCTTTCTGGAAATAATACAGTAAGCCAGGAGGGATAAATTGACCAGAACGGCAAAGGAATTCGATAGGATGATCTGCCAACCCTCTTTCATGATTCCATACCAGACCCAGAGGGAAAGACCTGAAAGTAAAACAATAAGTATTAAGATTGAAATGTCATCCGCATTTCTGGATCTTATTACCTTTATCAATTGGGGCATCATTGCAAATGAAGTTAAGACACCTGCAATGAGTCCAATTAAGTCTGTATTCATACGACATATTTATTTTGTTAATAGCGGACATCGCGTCCTTTAATTTTCATTTTTTAAACATAGGCAGCCAAATATTTAGCTGTTTTGCTTTGCTTATTCTTAGCTACTTCCGCGGGAGCTCCTTCAGCAATTATCTTTCCGCCATCTTTACCCGCACCGGGTCCCAGATCTATCACCCAGTCACTGGAGGCCACAACATGCATATCATGTTCAACCGTAATCACGGTATTTCCGGCATCAACCAAAAAATTCAGCTGACCTATCAACTTTTCCACATCAGACGGATGCAGTCCTGTCGTCGGTTCGTCCAAAACGTATAAAGTTTTCCCTTTTTGCGTACGCTGCAGTTCCGATGCCAATTTGATACGCTGTGCTTCTCCCCCAGATAATTCTGTGGCCGGCTGTCCAAGACGTATATAACCCAAACCGACCTGTCTGAGGACTTCAAGACTTTGCCTTAAAGACCTGTCGCTGCTGAAAAAATCCCAGGCCTGATCCACAGTCATGTCCAAAACTTCGGCAATATTTTTATCGTCATACTTTACTTCCAGTGTTTTGTCATTATATCGGGTTCCCTTACAGGTCGGACATGGTGTATAAACACTGGGAAGGAATAACAGTTCTACCATAACAAACCCTTCTCCTTTGCAGTGTGCACATCGTCCCTTGGCTACATTAAAAGAAAAACGTCCCACATCATATTTCCTTTTTTTAGCTAGCTCAGTTTCAGCAAATAATTGCCTTACCCTGTCAAACAGCCCCGTATAGGTTGCCAGATTTGAACGTGGTGTTCTGCCGATTGGCTTTTGGTCAACTCTTACCAGCCGCTTGATGTGTTCCATGCCGTTTGTGATAACACCTGAAGTCTGAATATTGGTTTCCTGTGATAGTTCAGGCTGTTCATCGCTGCTTTCCTCCATATCCTGTCCCAAATAATCCGATATCAAGTCTACCAGCGCCTGACTTACCAGACTGCTTTTACCTGACCCTGAAGTACCTGTAATACTGGTGAGAACGCCCAAGGGAATTGACACATCCAGGTTTTGGATATTATTTCTGGTGATATTACTGGCTCGCAGCCAGTGCTCAGCTGTCCTGACAACCTCTTTGGTAACAGGAACCGGATCAATATAATGACGGGTTACTGACCGTTCTACAGATTGTAGTCCTTCCAGAGGACCGCTATATAATATTTCCCCGCCATTGGCTCCCGCCTGTGGCCCAACATCCACAACCCAGTCACAATGTCGGATAATATCAACCTCATGCTCTACGATAAACATTGAATTACCCGCATCTTTCAATTTTATCAAAACAGCCAACAAGGCTTCTGTATCTGCAGGATGAAGACCCGCTGACGGTTCATCCAGAACGTAAATTACGCCAAACAGATTAGAATGTACCTGTGTCGCCAGCCTTAACCGCTGTAATTCGCCGGGAGAAATACTTGGCGTGCTCCGCTCCAGCGAAAGATAGCCCAGACCGAGATCAATCATGATTTTTAGCCGTGCAACAAGATCTACCGCAATATTTTGGGCAACGATCGCTTTCTCAGGATGTTTATCTTTATCATTAGATAAAAATCTACCCTCCGCATATGGGGTAAAAATGGCCATCAGCTGAGATAACGACTGATTGGAAAGATCAGCGATGTCGAATCCCTCAAATTTTACAGCCAAAGATTCTTTTTTTAATCTCTTTCCGTGACATTCCGAACATTCCGTATTCAGCATATACTGTGATACCCGCCTCTTCATCATCGGACTGTTGGTATTTGCAAATGTTTGCAGAACATAGCGTTTGGCACCGGTAAAAGTTCCCATATAGCTTGGCGGCAATTTCATTTTCACTGCGCGGTTTACCTCCGCTGCAGACAGCCCTGAATACACGGGTACTGTAGGTGTTTCATCGGTAAATAGTATCCAGTCCCGGTCCTTTTTCGGCAGATCCTTCCACGGCTTATCGACATCAAATCCTAAAGTCATCAAAATTTCCCGGAGATTTTGCCCTTGCCAAGCCGATGGCCAGGCAGCTACTGCCCGTTCACGTATTGTCAGGGAATCATCCGGTACCATCGATTTTTCTGTGACATCGTAAATGCGTCCGATACCATGGCATACAGGACATGCTCCTTCGGGCGTATTGGGAGAAAATCCTTCTGCATAGATGATAGACTGTTTGGGCGGATAATCCCCTGCCCGGGAATATAACATCCTCAATAAATTGGAAATAGTCGTTACACTTCCCACTGTAGAGCGGACGGTAGTACCTCCCCTGCTCTGTTGCAGGGCAACAGCCGGGGGCAGTCCATGAATGGCACTGACCTCAGGAACATTCATTTGATTAAATAAACGTCTTGCATAGGGTGACACTGACTCCAGATATCTTCGCTGTGCTTCCGCATAGATCGTACCGAATGCAAGAGAAGATTTACCCGAACCCGATATCCCCGTAAATACGACAAGCTTATTTCTGGGAATATCGACATCAACATCTTTGAGATTGTGTTCCTTGGCTCCCCTGACACGTACAAAACCTTCGGAATTCTGTTCGCTTGGACTTTGATCTGAAAGGTCTCTCTTTTTAGAGCCTTCTGTATTTTTACCAAAAATTTTCATAAAACAATGCTTTAAGGTTACATAAGATAAAATCCCTGCGGCTCAATTGGATCTGGGATTTCCTTCTCATTGAATAGTTGACGGATATTGATCTCTATCGTTCGTGAAAGTGCGGTCATAAGCGTATCCGTAGGGCTGTTGCTGAAAGGATCCTGAAGCCTATGCGCTAGCATTTCCAAGAAAAAAAACATCATCGAAACCGAAATAAGAATGACAACCTGCAGCACAATGTTTAAGTGGAACGAGGATGACAGACTTAGAAAAACCGCAAACAAATAGATGGCGGCATGCAATATCTGACCAAATGTCGGTGAAAAAACGGTATTTTTAATCCGCTCTGCTCTTCCCATCGATGCTACAAGATCATTTAATGTTTTTTCAATCTGAAGCAGAGCAAATTCATTCAGCAGGTTTTCATCATAAAGTTTTTTCAAGCATCCATTCTGTAATTGACTGATCGCAAAGGGGACATTTGAATGTTCTCGGAGCTTTTTCATTTCCTCTCCGCTGAGCAAATCTTCTAGAACAGGCCAAATATCCTGCCGCCTCAATGCTCTTTCTAAAGCTCTACACCAGCCAATCTGATAATGGGAAATTTTAGCCACATCTACGTTTTCAGTTTTCACATAAAGCTGGAGCTGCAGGATCAGAGAACGGCTGTCATTTACGATTGCTCCCCAGATGGTATGGGCTTCCCACCACCGGTTATAGAACTGGTTGATTTTATACGATAACAGAATCGAGATCGCAATACCCAATGTTGTCGCTATGTGAATGGAAATATCCGGCGCATAATATGGTAATAGACCAAAAGTAACCCCCAGAAGGGCAACTGTAAACAATTGTACCTTAATTCCATTTAATAGAAATTTAAATGGAACTCTGCGGTTTATTATCATGGGACTTTCTATTTAACATTATTATTACTATACAATTCAAAACACTTGCGTCCAAAACGTTTAAAAAGTGGCGGTGTTTGGATATAGCAAAGTTGCTATATTTAAATCGCAAAATTATAACACACCGCCATGATAAATTTAAATGTTTTTAGTCAGATTTTATCTCTTATCGACCGCGAATTATTCAAAGATTTGGTTTCAAAGCACAAAAGTGACAAACATCAGGAAGGGATCAACAGCTGGACGCATCTAGTCAGTATGCTTTTCTGTCATTTTTCCTCGGCAGATTCGGTTCGTGATATTAGTAACGGTCTACGCAGCACCACTGGCAATGAGTACCACTTTTTGACCAATAATACGAAGTGGAAGGCTTCTTTGCTTGCAAACATCTACAAACAACGCTGGCATATCGAAGTCTTCTTCAAGCATCTAAAGCAGCGCTTAAAAGTATCGACATTCATAGGGACTTCTGAAAATGCAGTGATGATCCAGATCTGGACTTCACTCATTGGCATATTACTGTTAAAATACTTACAAAAAAAGGCCAAATATGACTGGAACCTGTCCAATCTGGTCGCATTCATCAGAATGAATATCTTCGTGAAAATAAACATCTGGCAATGGATAGATGATCCCTTTATCAGGCCGCCTATAAAAGGAAAAAAGGGACAGCTAAAGATCTTCGCAGATTGAAAAATAGGGGTCAATATCGAAATGATGAAAAAAGCTATGCTTGTACCACAGAAATCGAATCCTAAAATTTATTTAGGACACATATGAATTCAAAATAAGAATTTCCGATTCCAATTTAATAAATATAGTTCCAAAATACCAAACGGAGGAAAGTGATCCACCCTAAATTAAAGGGTAAACCACTTTCTTCATCAAACTGGTCTAATTCTGATAGATATTGCCTTCAAAAGAAGCATTGTAAAGATCTTTTAGGTCCTGTAAAGTCGGTTTACGCGGATTGAAACCTGTACATGGATCTTCTAAAGCATTTTTGCTGATGAAATCCAGATTTTTCTCCCAGTCTTCACGGGAAATACCGAATGCTTTAAGTGAACCTATGTTGTTGACGGACGCTCTAAGTTTCTCAATTTCCTGAGCCAGCTCCTCTGCTGATGTCCTGCCAACAATTTTGGCCAGATCAGGGTATCTGTTTGTTGCTGTCTGATTGTAACGGATCACATTTGGAAGGAATATCGCGTTGGCTGCACCATGGGGAATACCATAAAGGGCACCAACTTGATGCGATAATGAGTGTACAATACCCAACCATGCATTATTAAAAGCTAAACCTCCCATAAATGAAGCATCGTGCATGTTTTGACGAGCCTTGATATTGCCCGGATTATTCACCGCTTCTTCCAGATTCTGAAAAACAATTTCCAGACCTCCTTTTGCCAGTACATCTGCATAGTTGTCTTCAATATTCGACACATAGGCTTCCACACAATGTGTCAAAGCATCCAGCCCCGTATTTGATGTGATGTGAGCCGGCATTGAAGCACATATTTCTCCATCTACAATTGCAATATCCGGAGTTAGCTCGTAAGAAACGATCGGATACTTCACCCCTTTTTCTCTATCAGTGATAACCGCCAGACCTGTTGTTTCTGTTCCGGTACCACTTGTAGAAGGGATCGCTACAAATTTAGCCTTCTGGCGTAATGTCGGAACAGTGAAAGGTTTTGTCATTGCCTCAAAATCGGCATCGGGATATTCATAGAAGACCCACATCATTTTTGCCGCATCGATTGCAGAACAGCCCCCAAGACCAACAATCCAGTCCGGTTCAAAATCACGCATCACTGCAGCTCCCTTAAGACTTGTTTCCGAAGACGGATCTTCTTCAACACCGTCAAAAACAGCAGTTTCAAGTCCTGCTTCGTTTAAATAGGAAAGTGCTCTATCTAAGGTCCCACTTCTTTTCATTGATTGTCCACCAGTTACAATGATCGCTTTCTTTCCTGAAAGGTTCTTTAATTCTGATAAACTTCCAGCTCCGTGAAATACTTCGCTGGCAACAAATAATTTGCTCATATTTTATTTTAAATTTCTTATACAAAAGTACTGCAATGACAGACGCTGATGTTATACATTGAATATTATATGATATACATTTGCTCCCTTATGAATAAACAACTGAAATTAAAACAAAAAGGCAGAAAACAACCGTTATTCTATTCAAAATCAAATACTTTACACTGAGCACAACATTCATTTTTATACATTTAATCACTGACATACAGCATATAGCGTACTGTATCAAGTATAAAAAGCAGAAGTTTATTACTTCTGCTTTTTATACTCGGAGTAAAACCTATCCTGAATCAGCGCCAGGACTTATATTGATTGATCAACCCATTGGTAGATGAGTCGTGGCCCTGAACCTGGTGATCCTCCTGAAGTTCAGGTAAGATAGCATTAGCTAATTGTTTACCAAGTTCAACACCCCATTGATCAAAGCTGAAAATGTTCCAGATGACCCCTTGCACAAAAATTTTATGTTCATAAAGAGCGATCAGTTTACCCAATGATTTTGGCGTTATCTTTTTCAGCAAAAATGAATTTGTCGGACGGTTTCCCTGAAATACTTGTATTTACGCTGCTGCTCGATTTCATCAGCCGATTTTCCTGATCCCTGCAATTCGGTTATCACTTCCTCCGCTGACTTTCCGTTCATCAGTGCTTCGGTCTGCGCAAAAAAATTGGACAATAGTATTTTATGATGTTCTCCCAGCGGATTTAAACTCTGAGCAGGCGCGATGAAATCCGAAGGTATCAGCTTAGTCCCCTGATGAAGTAACTGATAAAACGCATGTTGTCCATTGGTACCAGGTTCGCCCCAGACTATAGGTCCTGTCTGATAATCAACTACATGACCGTTACGGTCGATATATTTACCATTGCTCTCCATATCCCCCTGTTGAAAATAGGCCGCAAAACGGTGCAGGTATTGATCATACGCAAAAATACCCAAGGTCTCAGCACCATAAAAATTGATATACCAGATCCCCAAAAGAGCCATGATTACCGGAATGTTCTTTTCAAAGGGAACATGCTGAAAATGCTCGTCGGCCTCATGGGCACCCTCCAATAACGCCTGGAAATTATCATATCCTATTCCAAGACTGATGGATAGTCCTATTGAGGACCATAATGAATATCTGCCCCCTACCCAGTCCCAGAACACAAACATATTACGCGTATTGATTCCGAACTTTTCCACCTCAGCTTCATTCGTACTCAGCGCAACAAAATGTTTTTCGATATCTTTTATTTCAGCCCCCGCCTCAAGCAGCCAAGAACGCGCACTATGGGCATTGGCCATCGTTTCCTGGGTGGTAAATGTTTTGGAAGCAATAAGAAAAAGTGTAGTTTCAGGATTAACATGCTTAAAGACCTCAGAAATGTGCGTACCATCGACATTCGATACAAAATGCAGATTCAGAGGCGTTTTATATGCTTTTAAAGCCTCCGTTACCATGACGGGGCCGAGATCTGACCCACCGATCCCGATATTGACAACATCAGTTATCGCCTTTCCCGTATATCCGGTCCAGCTTCCCGAAAGTACATCCTGTGTGAAATTTTTCATCTGGTCCAGTACTTCATGAACCTGGGGTATGATATTCACTCCATCAACAGTAATTACCGCATTTTTTGGCTGGCGCAGTGCTGTATGCAGAACAGGCCTGCCCTCCGTTGCATTGATCTTGTCTCCAGCGAACATTTTATCAATCGCCTGGTCTAGTTTCACCTCTTTTGCCAGCTCCAGCAAAAGGTTCAGCGTCTCTCCAGTAATTCTGTTTTTTGAATAATCAAACAGTACATCGCCCCATTGCACTGAAAACGTGGAGAAGCGATGGGGATCTTCTATAAACAAATTGCGGATCTGCACATCTTTTATCATCTGGAAATGTGCCGTAAGCTTCTGAAAAGCCGCTGTATCTTTTAAATTAACCGTTGGTAACATATGTTTAAGATTTATGTTACAAACCTCGTTCAATTCTCCGGCGGTCACGCAACCAACTTATACCTATGTCTTATACATTTGCGCCAATTGCTGCTGCAGGTCCGTGGGTGTTTCATCAAGCTTAGCCTTAACAAACTTATTAAGTGCAGCGGGTGAGTTGAAGCCAAGTTCGAAAGCAATTTCTTTATGGGAATAGCTGGAGAGCAGCAACAGCTGCTTGATCTCATTCATGATCCTTGCGTGGATGGTTTCGATCGAGGTCAGCCCCGCGGTTTTCTTGGTGATCTCATTTAATTTTTTGGGTGAAATCAGCAATTTTTCCGCATACCAGCTTACTGTACGTTCTGTCTTGTAATACCGCTCCAGTAATTCTAAAAATTTCCCATAGAGTTTTGTATTTTCATTGGTCAGTTTATTCTTGTCCCACTTCGTGTGGACAAACTCGACCAGCTTAAGTAACGTTATCTTGATGTAAAACCGTGCCTGTTCTTTCTTTACCGATGTTAGGTCATGGTATAGTTTTTCTATCTGATCCAACAGCAACTCTACTTCCTTGGTCTCCGCTACGGGCAGTTCAATATGATTGAGTTTGACAGAAATGTTGTGATTGTAAATACTCAGCTCATTTTTAAGGATATCCGAACAGAACAGCACTTCATCAAACAGGATCATCTTGCCCTCAAAGTTGCTGCTGATCTGTTCTTTTGATGATAGCTGTCCAGGAAATATAACACAGATGTTATTTTCCGTCACATCGTACCGACGGTCCTCTACCTGCATTTTCATTTTGCCTTTTTTAACAAATAATAGACAAAAATGGTCTTTTGTATGCGGTTCCCTATATTCCTCCAGCGCATTCCTGTCCAATTCAAAAATATGAAAGGGCGTGATTGCCCTTTCAGAATTATGCTGAATATCTTTCAGATGATGTGTGATCATATTTATTTTTTATATTAAATAGTGCCGTGCAAATATTTTGCTGCTTTTTTGTCTACCAAAAATAATAATTCTCCCTGAGATGGCGCAAGCAATTGTGCCGGGTATATTCTGGGGTTATAAGGTCCCTCGATAACCTCTTTGAGAGCTTCCGCCTTCGTTTCTCCAAAAGAGATCACGAGTAGTTTTCGTGCCCTGTTAAGAAAAGGGGCCGTCAGTGTAATCCTGTACATCTGCTGCTGTTCCAGATAATACGCAGTGACCCAATTTTCTGTTTCATCCAACGCCTCGGTTCCCGGAAACAACGAGGCAGTATGCCCATCTTGTCCCATTCCAAGAAGGATGAGATCCATTCTGCCATCACTTCCCAGCATTTCTTTTAATAATACATTATATACAGCAGCAAAATCCTCTGCTGTTATACCGTCCCGGTACATGGGAAAGACATTGACCGGCCGAACAGGCACTCTGTCCAAGAGCTGCTCATAGGACATCCTGGCATTGCTCAGGTCATTGTCAAGTGGCACCCACCTTTCATCTCCCCAGAAGATCAGTACTTTGGTCCAGTCGATCTGGTTTTTATACTGATCTTCCGATAATAACCTATACAGGCCTTCCGGTGAAGATCCGCCCGTCAGTGCAACAGCAAAATATCCTTTCTGCCTAATCGCTTCATTTGCAGAACTGATAAAAACCGCTGCAGCTTCTTTGAAAATTTCTTCTGTGGTCGCAAATATATTAAGCATCTTGTTCCTTTTTAAATTTTTCGGCAGAAGTAGATAACCAGTGATGCCCCTGTCTCTTCAATAAATCATCTGCAGCTGCAGGCCCCGCACTTCCAGCAGCATACGTGTCCATCTTTGGCGAATTTCCGCTTTCCCAGGCGGCCTGAATATTAGAGATAACATCCCAGGCCTCCTCCACCTGATCCGAACGCATAAAAAGAGTAGAATCCCCGTCAAGAGCATCCAAGAGTAAGGTTTCATAAGCTTCAGGAGTTTCCGATGAACATTCAAAATAGTCGAATACCATTTCAGCCGGTTTCAGCTTCATGTCCAGACCTGGTTTTTTGGTCATGAACGACAGCCTGACGTCCATTTCTGGCTGGATATTGATCACCAGTTTATTGGGGAACAGAATATTCAGATCATCTCGAAATGTCGTGCACGGGACGTCTTTGAAACTGATCACGATGGAAGATTTTTTTTCCTGCATGCGCTTGCCCGTCCGCATATAGAACGGTACCCCGCGCCAGCGTTCATTGTCAATGTAAAACTTCATCGCAACATATGTTTCGGTATTTGAGTTTGGATTCACTCCGGGTTCTTCCAAATAGCCAGGTTTCTTTTTACCGTCAATCTCTCCCTCGATATACTGTGCTCTTACCGTATAATGTCCGATATCCTCAAGATTCATCCTTCTGACACTTTTGAGCACATCTACTTTACGGTCCCTGATCTCTGACGATTCAAATGCAGCGGGAGCTTCCATGGCAATCATGCAGAGAATCTGCATCAAATGGTTCTGGATCATATCACGGAGAGCACCCGACCCATCATAGTATCCGCCCCGGTCTTCAACGCCGACAGTCTCCGCAACGGTAATCTGTACAGAATCGATATAATTATTATTCCACAATGGTTCAAAAATGGTATTTCCAAAACGGAAAGCCAGGATATTCTGTACATTCTCCTTTCCAAGGTAATGATCGATTCGGTAGATCTGCACTTCCTTAAAAGTCTGCGAAAGGAGCTTATTGAGTGCTACGGCCGAAGCCTTATCATAGCCAAAAGGTTTTTCAATGATCATCCTGTCCTGATCAACATTCTCGGTAAGACCTGCATTTTTTAAGCTATTCGATACCGTTTCAATAAAACTGGGTGCTACCGAAAGGTAAAACAGACGGTTGGATCTGATCCCCAAGTTTACATCAATGGTATCAAGTTCATTTTTCAACCGGATAAAAGATTCCTCCTGTGTTATATCAAATCTGATAAATTTAATTTTCTCACTGAAATTATTCCATTGTTCCTGGGAGAATTTTTGGATTCTTGAAAATGTCCTGATATTTTCAAGGATATAATTCCTGAATTCTTCCTGTGTCTGTTCCGTTCTTCCCAGTGAAAGAACTTCAAATTCCTCGGGAAACCAACCCTCCAGGAACAGATTGAAAAATGCAGGAAATAATTTTCTTTTCGCCAAATCTCCTGTTGCCCCAAAAACTACGATAGAGGTTGGCTTTTTATCATTATTTTTCATTTTATTTAATTTTAAGATTCCCAACGGGTATGGTATACGCCTTCCTTATCAGTTCTTTCATAAGTATGCGCTCCAAAAAAATCCCGTTGTGCCTGAATAAGGTTCGTAGGCAAATTTTCTGCACGGTAAGCATCGAAATATGACAGTGCATTCATCCATGCCGAAACAGGTGTACCATTCTGAATGGCATCCCGAATGATGGACCGGATACCTGCCTGTGATGCATTTAACTTGGCAGCAATCTCCCTGTCAAGCAGAATATTTGCAAGATCCGGCTGTAAAGCGAACGCCTTTCGGAAGTCTTCCAGAAGTGTCGCACGGATGATACATCCCCCGCGCCAGATTTTACACACGGTCTCCAGATTCAGTCCATAACCATAGGTATCAGATGCCATCCTAAGCTGGGCAAGCCCCTGTGCGTATGTGCTAATAATGGCGAAATAAAGACCGGCCTTCAGATGTTCTAGATCAACAGGATCAACTTTTGACGCATTTTGCCAGGTCAGCAGTTTCGATGCCTTAATCCTTTCCAATTTATATTTGGACATGTCCCGCATATTGACAGCAGCGTCGATCACAGGCACGGGTACCTGAAGATCCATTGCATTTTGAGATGTCCATTTACCTGTCCCTTTGGATTTAGCCCAGTCTGAAATCAGATCCACCAGGAAAGTATTCTCTTCTTTTCGCTTTAGAATAGCTCCGGTAATTTCAATGAGAAAGGAATTCAGTTCTTCCCTATTCCACTGTTCAAATGATTCCTGTATCACTTCATGCTCCAGATGATAGACATTCTTCATTATATCATAGGTCTCTGCAATAAGCTGCATAATTCCATATTCTATACCGTTATGAACCATCTTCACATAGTTGCCCGCTGAGCCGTTACCCAAAAATTCAACGCATGGTGCATCATCAACTTTTGCAGCAATTGCTTCAAAAATGGGGCGTAATCGCTCATAAGCTACCTTATCACCTCCGGGCATCATACTCGGCCCCCTTCTGGCCCCGCTCTCACCACCTGAGATTCCCATACCAAAAAAGTGGATTCCCTTTGACGAAAGCTCCTGATACCTCCTGTCGGTATCAGAAAAATAGGTATTGCCCCCATCGATTATTATATCGCCCTCATCCAGCAAGGGAAGTAAAGTTCCTATTGCCCCGTCAACAGCAGAACCCGCAGGAACAAGGAGCATTATTGCTCTCGGGCTTTCCAGAGATTTAACAAAGGATTCCGGATCAACGGTTGCAAAAATCTGATGGTCTTTCTGTGCTTCATTCTGCAATGAACCGGCCTTCTCCTGATCCATATCCAGCCCGGCCACAGCAAATCCATGATCCGCCATATTGAGCAATAAATTTCGGCCCATCACACCCAGGCCTACTATACCAAAATTATATGTCTTCATTTTCTAAATCTTTAAATATTCTATTTATATCATTCTTCACTACAGTTAAAAATTGAGCAGATTAGATTTGCAGTATAAAGTCTTCCCTGTTAGTACAGAGAAGACTTCGAAGGATAGTCCGACTTTCTGATTTATGCTGTGATGGCTTCTTTCAGGGCTTTAGCTGCTGCAGCTGGATCCTGGGCACCATAGATGGCTCCTCCGGCAACAGCTACTGCTGCACCAGCAGCCACGACATCTTTAATCGTGTCAAGATTTACACCACCGGCAATCGAAAAAGGAACCTGTGCCTCACGGCCCTCACCGATAAGTTTTTGCACGTTATAACCCGGCTGAGCCTGTTCATCAAGGCCGGCATGCAACTCAACAAATGCCACACCAAAGGCTGTAACTTCTTTGGCACGTTGTACACGGTCTTTTACGCCGATCGTATCAACTACTACTTGTTTACCGGCTTTTTTTGCAGCTTCTACTGCACCTTTGATCGTGGAATCATCAACAGCACCCATTACGGTTACCAGATCCGCACCTGCATTGAATGCCATTTCTGCTTCTAATGCACCTGTATCAGCTGTTTTCAGATCCGCAAAGACCAATTTATCAGGATGCGCGGATTTCATTGCGGTGATCACTTTTAGACCTTCAGCTTTGATTAAAGGTGTTCCCAGCTCGATGATATCCACATAAGGTGATACTTTTGCAGCCAAATCAAGGGCTGCTTCTGTAGTCAATAAGTCAATCGCTACTTGTAACTTAGTCATAATATAAAATTTTAATATTTATTTAATTGTATTTCTCGTTATTCAAGATTGGCATGTTTCGGCCAGAGCTCCTCTTTTGTCAGGCCTGAATCTCTCCACAGTGTCATAAATACAGCATCAAGGACCCAAAGGACAGACTGTTCAAAGAGACTTCCAGCATACTGACGGGACGCTGATTCTCCAAAGTCCGTCTTCACCGCCGCATTAACAAGCACCACATGGTCTGAAAGGCTAGCAATTTTGCTATTCGAATCCGCTGTAATGCCTATTACAGTTGCATGTTGTTTTTTTGCCTTTTCAGCGGCGATTACAAGTGTCGGCGTGCTTCCAGAACCGGAGCCTACCAGCAGAAGATCGTTCTCTAAGATTGCGGGCGTAGTTGTTTCACCCACAACATATACATTTAAGCCTAGATGCATAAATCTCATGGCAGCCATCTTCAGTGCTAAGCCTGTACGTCCGGCACCTGCAAAAAATATACGGTCCGCTTTCTTTAAATTGTCCTCCAGTGTCTGTAGCGATACCGGATTCAGCACTGATGAAATCGCTTTAATTTCATCCAGGATTATATTTAAATTATTTATTGAACTATTCTCTTCCATTTTCTGTAGTAAGGATATTTTATCATCAGATCTTCTGATTTGATAATACAAAGGTATGTTGCCTGAGACGCATGATATTATACATATAACATTATATAATATACATTTGCGACCTTCTTGACCACTGTAAAAGAGCGGGTTATATTTTAATAATACTGTATTGTATAGGGAGTGGTGTCGCTGAACTCAGAAAAAAGATAACTGTGCCTGATCAATAACAGTCCGACGCACATTATGGTCTTACCAAACTATTTTATGTCTAGTAGTCAAACATTAAATTCCAGAGCTTTAGTTTACGGATCAATGAAACATTGATTTTCCCGGAACACCGGCAAACTGTGAATCAGTTTTTTAATTATATTTGTGTTACAACCAACTAACAGGAAACTTATGTCAAAAGGCCTTTTTATATTACACTCATAGTATATTCCCGCAGGAGACCAGCCGGATGCTATCGCAAGACTTGTTTCGGGAATTGAATCTGGAGCTACCCACCAGACACTCAAAGGTATCACAGGTTCAGGAAAGACCTTTACAATGGCAAACATTATCCACCAGCTAAAGCGTCCGACCTTGATTCTTGCACTTAACAAGACCTTGACTGCTCAGCTATATGATGAAATGAAGCAATTTTTTCCAGAGAATGCTGTTGAGTTTTTCGTCTCATATTATGATTATTTTCAGCCTGAGATGTATCTGCCCGGCAGTGACCGTTTCGTTGAAAAAGATTCTTCCATTAACGAACATTTGGAAATACTCCGCCTTTCCACCACAAAATCCCTTATTGAACGCAGGGATACTATTGTTGTCGCATCGGTTTCGTCCATTTATGGATTTGGAGCATCATAATCAAGTCCCTTCCCCAGTTCATTGACAAAGGTAATTTCGCCGCCGAGACTTTCAATACGGGAAACCGTATTTGCCAGACCTTTTCGATACGATAAATACCGCTTTAAAACTTAACGTCATCGACATACTGAAAGAGGATTTTTTAAGAAATTTTGATACCTTTTAGAAAAATTACAACCAGCAATTTATTAATCTATATGAGTGCAAATGTTCCTATTGTAAGGTCAGTGTCCTGGCCAGCTGTTTTAATCCTTATTGTGTTCTGGATGGTCCTGATGGTAGCTTCCTTATTCTTATTCCAACTTGAGGGCATGATCGTCGCCTCAGTTCTTTTTTTCATTTTAATAACAGCATTGCAACAGCTCATTCCAAAGAGCCACAAAAAGGGAATGAAAGCAGTCAAACAAAATGAGTTTAACGGTGCGATTGAATATTTTAAACAGAGTGTCGATTTCTTTACAAAAAAGAAATGGTTAGATAAATATCGGGCAGTTACCATGTTTAGCGCTTCAAAAATGAGCTATCGGGAAATGGCGCTCTGTAATATTGCATTCTGTTATTCGCAGACCGGGCAAGCCGAAAAAGCAAAAGCGCTATACGAAGAAATTTTGGAAGAATATCCGGATAATGGAATCGCTTACTATTCGTTAAACACAATCAATACGTTTTCCAATCAGGCTGATTAAATGATCGAGCATTTAGCTGGATCTCTTATAAGTCGGCTGTTATATATGATCATAAAAACAAATAAGGGCTATCGGTGGATAGCCCTTTCTCATCATCTTATTGGTTAAAATATGGCACTAAATATCTTGAATGCATCAGATATCGTATTTTCGGCAAGTAACCCAACCTCGTTATTTACCTTGCTTTCACAAAAGTAGCACGATACCCCCAAGATTCTTTACGGAAAACCGTAATCCGATATCAAAGATTATTTATATAAAACCTAATTCCTTGCAGTGTGCAACAAGCTGTTCATTTTTGATAAAACCTAGTACATCTTTCATGAGGTTGAGCCTTTTCTCGATACTACTCAGACTCGACGGGCGGATATCACGCTGCTGGAGATATTCGGGCATTTCTTTTTGGGACACGCCTTCATACAGGAGTTTAATGATATGCAGGTCAAACTGCGTAAACTCGTGCGAGTTCTGCTCCTGAATAAATTTTTTACTGTCGGGTGATTGGTACGTGCGGTTCTGATCAACAGCTTGCAATGCCTCGCGCAGATGTTGGCCATCGCGGCGCGCTTTGCGAACAAGGCCATCAATCTCGTTATTCTTGAACATATCATTGATCAGGGACGAACGGTCCTTGGCCGTCAGGACAATAACCTTAATGTCTGGTTGTACAATCTTGACAGCTTTGATCAGTGAAAGGCCATCCTTTATCTCCTGCGGACTATCATCATCTTCGAATTCGATATCCGTAATGAGTAGGTCATATGGTTCGCCATCGCGGATCGCATTTTTAATCCAGGTCAACGCATGGTCACAGTAATAAACGTATTTGGTATTGTGAATACCGAGGTCGTGCAGGGTTTTCTGCACAGAAATGTTGGCTATCTCGTGGTCTTCGGCAATCAGTACTTTCTTAAACATACATTATTGTCTTTTTATAATGGGATAGTGGTCGTGATATTGAGCCCTTTTCCCGGTTCATTCACAAAGGTAATTTCACCACCGAAGCTTTCAATACGGGAAACCGTATTCGATAACCCTTTTCCTTTCGGTTTTTCTTGTGGGATTCCTATACCATTATCCTTATAGAATATGTTAAGCTGTTGGTCTGTTATGTCAAAACGTATGACGACCTGTTCGGCCTGACTATGTTTCTTCATATTGACCATCAGCTCCTGAAGCACATGCTTCACTTCATCTTTAATACGTTTGCTAATATCGTCCCACTGTTCGGCATCATTACCGGCGATTAATATCTTCCGATGGTCAGCAGCAAAGGATTTGAGTAAGCTGGCCAGTTGCTCGTTATAAGGTATCTCTGTGATCGTTTCCTGTTCGACATCGTGCGAGATATCGCGCGACTGGTGGTACATATTTTCCAGTTTATCGAGTACGTCATCGCGATTCACTTCATCGCCATGTTCGATTTCCGACATCACCCGGTAGATGCCATTGGCCACGACATCGTGGATCTTTTTAGAAAGATGCAACTGCGTCTCTTTGACGCGGTTCTGTGCTTCGAGTTCTAGACGTTGCTTGCGTCGTTTGTACCAAAGCGTTCCTCCACCAACAGCTAATAGGAGTAAAAAAATACTTGCACCTGTAATCGCGCGTTGTCGTATAAGACGGTTCTGCTTTTCGGCATTTTCTTTTTCCAGCCGCAGGTTATCGGCTTTATTTTTTTCAACTTCGTAGCGGATTAGGGCGAACTGGTTTTTGGCGGCGGCGCGGGCTTGCTGGATGCTGTCGCTTATTGTCTCAAATTGATTAAAATAAAAGGTAATTGAGTCTGACGAGCCTACCTTTATCATTCGTGAGAGGCCTTTCATCTGATCATCTCCACTCTTAAGTCGTCTCGCCATGGCTAGCTGTTTTCGAGCATAGAATAAGGAAGAGTCTGGATTAATCCTTTCATAATAGTCTGCTAAATGAGCTAGACTTGCATTCAGGCCCCATAAATCTTTTTTTTCCTCTCTAATCTTCAGGGCTGTTAAAAGACCTGAAACTGCTGAATAATTTGAATTTCTACGCCATCGGACGTAGCTTATATTCGACAAAGATCTTGCATACTCAGTTGGCAAAGCATGCACTTCATTTAATACACTATCTAAAATATCAATTGCTTTATCATATTCTTTAACATTCATATAGCTCATTGCTAAATTATTTTTATAAACTGATGTTGTCAATGAGTCGTCTGAAAAGTGAATAGCTTTTTTATAGAATAGAATTGCTTTCCTATAGTCACCAAGTTTATTAGTGCTGGCTCCCAAATTATTATAATCGGAACTTAAATATATACGATGTTTGGGGTTTTCGAAATTCAAAAAATTCAAGGCCTGTAAGGCGGTCTCCTGTGCTCCAAAATAATCTCCTAGATCCTTTTGCAAAATTGCCATGATAATTAAACAATTGCCTGTATTTATACTGTCTTTAGATTCAAGGAAAATATCTTTAGCCCGACTAAAATTTAAAAACGCACTATCGGAAACACCTTGTTCGAGATAATTGTATGCAATATCATAAAATGGATTTTCCGCTGAAGGTTGTTTATCTATTTCTTTCTTGTAACAAGAGGAAAAAAATAACAGGGAGAGGAATATATAAAGAGGCTTCAAGATGGTTCATTTTTCTCGAAAATAATTAAAATTAGCCATCAAAGCAATATATAAATTTAAAACGGGAGGTAACTAGATGCTACCTCCCGTTTGTGTATTTGTTATGGTTTTGGTGGCCGAGGTGGAATTGGCGTGCTCGTTTCCCCCCCGTTATCCCCCGGATCCACAGGAGGTGCATCTGCCGTTTGTACTGTTGACGTTCCTGCGCCAGGTTGTGAATTAGACGGTTGACCGATTCCAAATAGAAAATATAATATTAAACTCCACATGATTCAAAAAATTTAAAAAGTTGAAAAAATGAGTAGTCCCCGTGCACCATGCACGGGATTGCTACAAATGTTTTCAGAAGGCCTTCTGAATTTTTTGGGAAGTAAGAGTGTCAATCGCGGGAGGCAGAAGCTGCTTCCCAAACCGGCTAAAGACTACCGCGAGATCTTCTCATTGTGAAATCAGATTAGTATCTTTGTTTATATTTTAATCGATCCATCATCTGACTTCGAGAACAAAGTTATAGCCGTTAAAACCCTTTTTATCAAATGATTCCGATAGGTCCGAAAGGTCCGATAAAATGCTAAAGATTCTATGAATTCCGATGTATAAAGAATGTATTGACTTACGGGATTCCGTAAATTCCGGTGTAGAATTAGCTTAATTTTGATGCCATGCCAACGACATTTGCCAAATTTAAAGAAGAGGTTCTTGCCCTATATGAGGCAAAGAAAAACAACCATGAGCTGGATGATTTATTAGTTAATCCTTCGCCCGCCAAGCTAAGAGATTATTGCTTAGTTAGATTATCCGAAGGTTTGCCTCCCGAGGATATCGAAATTTTACAAAAGTTCTTTGATCCATATAAAAAAGAAAAGAGCTTGGAAGAAGCAATAGCGAAATACAATACTGGGTCATTAAAGGCATTGCAGAAATTTGCACTTAACATTACGCAAGATCCTGAAGACCGAGTAGTGAAGCTACTCGCAATACTCGTGGACTATCAACCGAGGCCATTTCGATACAGCTATGATACCTCAACATCAGATGGGGTGAAGGATCCATCACCAATAGATGAAAGAAAAAGCTCATCACTGACTGATAAACTAGATACCCCTTTAATCCCTACCGACGATAAAGAGCCAACATCGGAGGGTTCACCAATGATTTCCACATTGACGGGTGAAAACAAAGAACTTAAGGATAAACCGGAAGAAGAAAAAGCTGAAGAATTAATTGACGATCTGAACATTCAAAATGACTCAAATGAGCGGAGGCAAAACAAGGATGATATTGACAGATTTAAATATCCGCAACCATTTTTCAAAAAAAACAAACTTGTATTGAGGTTTTCAGGTGTAGCACTTTTGGTATTGGCAATATTGACTACCGTACATTTTCTGACGCCTGAAGAGTGCATGTGCTGGAATGGAGAAAAATATATTGAGGTAGATTGTCAGAGTAAGACACAGCCTTATCAAGTGATAGGCTTAGATAAAAACAAACTCGAGGGATTTGTGAAAATAACGAGACCAGATACCCTGGGTCCCAAGGATGTAGGAAGAGTATGGTATTCAAAAATCAATCATGAGGTGGAATTTTTTACTGGACCAGGTTATCATCCCACGGAATTCGGACGTTCCCTAAAAGCGGCCACCATGCGGATTTTAGATAGCTACGCAGGAACAAACGCCAAAGATGATCAAAACAAGAAATATGGTATTATGCAAAAACAATAATCTTTTGTTGCTCAAATGCAAATTTCCAAACTAAAAAAGCCACATCTTCCGACGTGGCTTATTAAACTAAACTTAAACATATGATTCACTAGTGGTTTGTCATTTATTTGCCGCAAACCACCAGTTGTAAAATTCTATTTATACGAATTGATTGATTTGGATACTTTCCAATTATTGCCCACACGCTCCAAGGTAACTAGGTCAGTCTTGGTGAAGTTCTCAAATTTCAACCTCACTTTGGCTACCATATAGTCAGCTGATTCTTCTAAGATGTCGGTGCTTACTATACAGTTAAGCTTTTCTCCTTTTTGTTTTTTCAAGGAATTAATCACTTCACTACGGCTATTAGATTGCGCATTGGTAGCTTGGATCTTTTGATTGAAATCTTCTGCGAATAACTGCTCTACGCCTGCTGATTCGCCCTCCGTAGTTATCGCAACATAGTGAGCAAGTGCCAAGTCTGCTGTAGAAAGGTTAACGTTTGCTTTTGTTGCTTTTGCTCCAGGTCCTTCAGCTGCCATAGCGAAAGTTGATACTGCGATTAGGGCTGCTGCTGCGAATGTTTTTACTAATGCTTTCATAATGTCTTTACTTTATATTGTTAGTTTTTTGTTCTTATTTGTTGACTCAAAACTACAACACAATAGGCCCCTAGCCTATGGACTTTAGACCAGCGCTCAGGAAAACTCGGTGAATGGCTGGAATGGGGAGGTGAAAGTTATCATTCGAATTAACGATTCAATGAAGCTATATATTCGGGGAGAGATAATTTATTTCAAAATTTCATTATCTTAGTGCATGTGGCCACCGATATCAATTGACAAAATAGAACTTCTTATTTCGCAAGCAGAACTGACAATGGATTATAAAGCTTTAAACCTTTGGAATCTCATCAAAGTAACTCCTCATAAGTGGCAAGAAAAATCGTTTGGAGATGAGAGTGGGGGCTTTTGGGTGGTTGCCTTATTTGGAAATCAAATAATTTACTATAATGACATTGAAGAAGGCTTTAATATATCATCGTTTGAAATCTACGGCGTTATTGATCAATACGATTGTAACCAATCTGAATTGACCGCCCCCATTAATTATTTAGTTTCACAGTTGAGTCAAATCCCTGACGAGATTATTTAGGATAATAAACCGAACTAAAAAAATAGATAAATCATAAAAAAGCCACATCTCTCGACGTGGCCATAAATAAACATATGATTCACTAGTGGTTTGTCTTTTATTACTGGCAAACCACTAATTATTTAAATTCTATTTATACGAATTGATCGATCTGGATACTTTCCAGTCATTGCCCACACGTTCCAAGGTAACCAGATCAGTCTTGATGAAGTTTTCAAATTTCAAGGTCACTTTAGCCACCATATAGTCTGCCGATTCCTCAATGATGTCTGTGCTTACTGTGCAGTTCAGCTTTTCCCCTTTTTGCTTTTTCAAGGATTTAACCACTTNNCTGCTGATTCTCCCTCCGTAGTGACCGCAACATAGTGATCAAGTGCCAAGTCTGCTGTAGAAAGGTTAACGTTTGCTTTTGTTGCTTTTGCTCCAGGTCCCTCAGCTGCCATAGCGAAAGTTGATACTGCGATTAGAGCTGCTGCTGCGAATGTTTTTACTAGCGTGTTCATAATGTCTTTATTTATAGTGTTAGTTTTTAGTTCTTATTTGTTGACTCAAAACTACAACACAATAGACCCCTAGCCTATGGCCTTTAGACCAACGATCAGGAAAACTCGGTGAATGGCGGTAATGGGGAGAGGAAAGGGTTTAGAATAAAGCATTGAATTTTCGATAATCAGACTATAACAGCTATCTTTAATAGCAAAAGCTTCCACAAGTTAACCCCAGTCAAACATATTTCGCACAGATTCAGCAGCACGCCCAGGAATTTCTAAATACAAATGGTCAGAATTTAAAAGAATGGCTGGCCTTAAGATTAAATATTCAACTCGAAAATGGACTGTTTTTATTTCCCACAGGAGGTATAATGATAGAAGATAGTGAGGAATTGCCAGAAGAACCTAAAAGAATCCACCTAGCGGGAGTTGACACTAAAATAATTGAGGATTTTATTATCGAAAATCCTACAACAGCCTTTGTAGAATATCCTTGGGAAGCAATATCAATTGAGAAAAAATTAGCTTTCGAAGATATGCTGTATAAAGAAATCGATTCATCAGGATCTATAGTCGATTATTTACGGAGCCATTCTACGAACACTATTTTAAAAGGAGCCACAGTTTCAGCCTTTTGCATAAATGTTAATTCATCTCAGGTTTTATTTGAAATACAAAGTAAAAAGATCGATCAACGCTTTGCATTAATAGCATTCAAGCAATCCGATCGAGATGGAACTCGTTTGTTAAAAGGTATTAAATTATTTAATGATTTTGACGAATTCAAAGATCTCAAGATGTATCCAGACAGAAACGAATGGGAGAAATAAATTGAAATGAAAAAGGAAGGCAAGATCTTCATACAGTATAAATAAGCCAATACAAGTTATCAAAAAAATTTACTCCGATAAAACTATTTGGAAATGGCAATTGTTCTTATAATACAAAGCGGCTCCAAGCTATCTTTCGAAGGAAAGGTTCAACATAAAATTGGCGTCGTACAGTGAAAATCCAATTGTCTTAAAAAACATTGGATGACGAAACAAAAAAGAGGAAACGATAGGAAACATAAAAATTGCTGTACAAGTAAACGCTAAGAGAAAGGGTCTGATGAGAATCAGACCCTTTTGACGTAAAAAGCCAGATTTCAGGATCTGGCTTCTAAACTAAACTGAAAAAGTACTGCCCCCTAGTTTTCGGGATCCTTTATTTGCTCCAATAAGCATATCATCCGCTAATAATCAGCCTTTGTTATAAGCATCCATCTCATTATATTGAAAATGAAAAATAATGCAAGCCAAGCAAAAGAAAACATATCCGGGTATTGTAGGACAGCATGTAGGCTATAAAGACCTGCTATCCCTATAACTATCGAAAATATCCTATCTAATGTAGTTCCCAGTCTTCTTTTTATGATATATAACGAATGCAGTAAAACTGTTGTACAGATTATAATATAAATAACCGCCAGTAGAGCTTGAACAACTAAGTCCCACATATTGATGAAATCAACATAATTCAGGCAAGTAAAAAATTGAAATAGAGCAAGAAATAACACCATAAAAAAAAGGAGCGTAAACTTTTCACCCGGTAGAGGTAAAAGCAACAAAAGCAATATTGTAATGATATTAATAAACGCTTTATATCTTACTAGTCTTTCCATTAAGAAACTATGCTTTTTCATAATTGATTTATTTAATATCCCAAAGCTACCCTTCTTTTAAGATCAAAAATTTGATAAAAGGCAAAAAAAAGACATATCTCTTTACCATGGATGTTGTCTATACGCCAAAACAAAAAAGCCACATCTTCCGATATGGCTCTACAACATATATATTTATTTGAGATGGCTTCTACTTATACGAATTGATTGATTTGGAAACTTTCCAGTCATTGCCTACACGCTCCAAGGTAACTAGATCAGTCTTGGTGAAGTTTTCAAATTTTAAGGTTACTTTAGCAACCATGTAGTCTGCAGATTCCTCGATGATATCAGTGCTTACTGTACAGTTCAGCTTTTCGCCTTTTTGTTTTTTCAAGGATTTAATCACTTCGCTACGGCTGTTAGACTGCGCATTGGTAGCTTGAATCTTTTGATTGAAATCAGCTGCAAACAACTGCTCTACTCCTGCTGATTCTCCCTCNNCTGTCGTTACCGCAACGTAGTGATCTAAAGCCAAGTCCGCTGTGGAAAGGTTAACGTTTGCTTTTGCCGATTTTGTTCCCGGTCCTTCAGCTGCCATAGCGAAAGTTGATACTGTGATTAAGGCTGCCGCTGCGAATGTTTTTACTAATGAGTTCATAATGTCTTTATTTTATATTGTTAGTTTATCTGTTCTTATTTGTTGACTCAAAACTACAACACAATAGGCCCCAAGCCTATGATCTTTAGACCAACGCTCAGAAAAACTCGGTGAATGGCAGGAATGGGGAGGTGAATTTTAATTTTGTGATGTAGGTCACGGTAAATTACCATACAAAATCAAGAAATTTGTTCCAACAGGAAGAAAATCAAAGCAATATGAAAGCAAAACAACTCTTTAGGCAAATAGGAATATTTTCGGCTTTATTAATCTTAATAGTAACGCATTGCTATGCAACAAACCGAAAACCAAAAATTCTATTTGTAGTAACTAGTCACGATACAAAAGGTAATACAGGCGAGAAAACAGGTTATTATCTCGGGGAAGTCTCACATCCCTGGGAGGTTTTAACAGCGGCTGGATATGAGATTGATTTCCTTAGTCCACAGGGAGGGAATCCACCTGTGGATGGATTTGACCTGACTGATCCTGTTAACAAAAAATTCTGGGAGGATAAATACTACCACAATAAAATCACCCATTCACTCAAACCTTCTCAGGTAAAACCGGAAGATTACAAAGCCATCTTTTACGCCGGAGGACATGGTGCGATGTGGGATCTGCCTTTCGACCCATCAATCGCAAAGATTGCCACCAAGATATATGAGGCAAATGGGGTCATTGCAGCTGTATGTCATGGACCTGCAGGCTTAACCAACATCAAACTGAGCACCGGCGAATATTTGATAAAAGGGAAAAAAGTTAATGGCTTTAGCAACGAAGAAGAAGAGCTTGTCAAGCTCAGCAATGTTGTTCCCTTTTTACTAGAAGATAGACTAAAAGCAATAGGTGGGATTTATGAAAAATCCGAACCTTGGCAGTCCCATGTCACTATTGACGGCAGATTGATCACTGGGCAAAACCCGCAATCAGCCAAAGCTGTAGGCATAGCCATCGTCAAAGCATTAGCTGAATAAGGTACACCCCAAAAATAAAAACATTGCCTTTTGAAAACCATAGGGTCTGTCCAATATTTACTGTACAATTAAACGCTAACAGAAAGGGTCTGATGAGAATCAGGCCCTTTTTTTGGCTTCTAAGGGGTTTACAAATACGTCCCTGCTTCTGCAAACTGACACGATTAGATGTCTGCGTATTTCTGAAAGTCAGCGATCACTCCCGGAGTAGTAGTGGAAAGCTGGTGAAGATTTACGGACTATTTTCTAGAATCGCCTCTACTTTACGCCCGATTATTTTAAGCATCCTTTCAAATCCCACATCTGTAGGGTGGGTGCCATCCACTGTTCCTTCCGAATCATCACCTATCAAATGGTCTGTAGGTATGTAATACAAATTTTTGTAACCTGCCTGTAGCAGTCTTTCATACTGTAGCTTAAAATTCTTATTCTGCTCGGTCAATTGCGCGCTCCATTTTAAATTATAATTGCCGACCTGACGGGTAATACTCTCTATCAGCAATATGGGTACCTGAGGATGGGATTTACGAATCCGTTTCACAAAATTAAACGTTCGTTCTTTGACTTCTTCGGGACTACTATTTGGCACACAATCCATGATGAGTAGACCCATAGAATCAATATCACATAGCATATCAGCCACGGCAGGCTCCATCCGGGCATTGCCACTCACGCCCATGTTGATCACATTGGCGTTCAACCGCCGCCCTAATTGCGCTGGATAAGCTAATCCCGGGCGGCTTGCGGAAGCTCCATGGACAATGCTGGAACCATAAATCACGACCTTTTTGTTAAAAGACTGTCTGGTACCAACAAAGGTGGCTTTGTCATCAATAATCAGGTCAAAATCCAATAGCTCTTTATACAAGGGAAAGTAAACAAGAAATTCTTTTTCTGTTTTCGCCATATCTTCAACAAGCGTAGCTTTACTTTCCGCCATGTTCAGATCGGGACGAGCTACCCCTGCAAAGCGCCACCCACTGGGCTCTTTTACATATACATCAAAACCCCGTGACATAATCGGCGTGGAATTATTGCCTAGCGCCGCATCCGCCGTCTTCCATCGTAAAGATAATTTGCTCGTATTGCTCTTAAACGTAATAAACATTCCTGCAGCATGGGTATATAATTTCTTTACCGCAGCAGGAAGTTGCCTGTACTTTGCTGTATCTATCCGATGAAATTTTGGTGCGTTTTCAAAAGCTCTTCCCTGCAGCTCAAATTTGGCCGACGAAATAACCTGCTGGGCGTATAAAGATACTGAGCCACAAACAAGAAGGAGGAAAAATAGGATACTTGTCTTTTTTCTCATGATGTTTCAATTAATAGCAATAGAAATGATTCTAATTGAATAGTGGCCATCTCATATTATCCATAAGATGGCCATCTACTTATAAAGGTATCGAATTTATTTCACTGTAAATACCGTAGCTACAGCGCGTTCACCTTCATGGTCAAACTTTCCATTATCTGAAGGATAGTTAACCACGCCTTCGCCCTTCACCCAAGCTGTGGAGGAACCGCCACCATCATAGTTTAACGCGGAAGTGCAGCCCAAGGCAGCCATTAACTCGCCCAGCTGGGGTATCGTCAGTCCCTGTGATTGTGATGAGCGGCCATCAATAACAGCTACAATAAGTTTATTGTCCTTGGTAAGCCCCACTGCTGTACGGGGATGTCTGCTGGTATTGAAATCTACATTCAACTGCTCCAGCACCTGACCATTCTGCATCAATAACGGGCCGCCAGCCAGTGCAGCGGTGGCGCTCAGCGTCCCCCAGCCTCCTGCGGGTTTCGGCACAATCTGATAGCTTTGCCCCGTAAAGGTAAATGCACCATTTTCACGGTAGCTATTAAATCCATTCACAGTCTGATTGATTACCTGGCCATCGTATTTGAAAAATACGGTTGATCCGCCTGTACTGGTATTAAAGTAACTGCCGTTAAATGCCACCAAAGCGCCCTTAGCCGTCGCGGCAGCACTTGTTTTTAGAAATCCGGTCTTCACATAGGGAATTTCCAGCTGCATGCCTTTCTTCAGATCGATCTCAAATACATTGACATATTGTTTGGATTCAAATATCCGTGGAAATTGGTAATATTTCCACAGCACACCGTCAGCAACCGTTTTTGTATTCCAAGCTGCCGTATTGATAATCTCCGCCAAGTTTTCTTCCTGGGGAATACTGTAGTCATAGGGCAGCTGCGTTCCGCCCTCATTTTTCTTGCATGAAATAACAAGAAAAAGCAGCAATAAGCTATATATAAAATTTCTTTTCATCTGTTTTACTTTATTTCGCCGATCCACTTTAATTTTAATGGAACCACTTTTTCAATTGTTTTCTGGTTAATAGTGTATACGGCCGATTCCATATTGCGGTAAAAGACGACCTTGTTTTCTGATGGCAGTAATCTTGCCGCACTTACGTTGCCCGTCCCCCAGCTATAGGGCCAGTTGGCAAAATAGTGTTGCGGCACAGTTTCCCGCTCATACTGAAAGGCCTTTCCTTTTCGCTCAGCCAATAGCACCTTGTCCTTTCCGATCAATACCAATGATTTTCCCTGGATATACCCTGTATTGATTTGGCTCCAGTTCAATGTGTCTGGCAGCGTCAGCCATTTCTGAATCGGTTGTTCATCCAGCACCTTAAAATCTTTTTTTGAAACTTTACGGCAATAGCCATCAAAGAGGATGTACCATACGACCACGTCGTCAATATATATCGGTGGATTAAACTCTGAACTCCCTTTCAGAAAAGGAAACAGCTTCTCCACTGGACTGACACTATAGCTTGTGTTAGCTACATCCGTTGTGTAGACCATATCCTGTGTGAGATAATAGGTGCTGTCTTTTTTTGTCCATACCGCTTCCGGTGTCAGCCAGGTGCCTTTTAACGTAAAAAGATGATTGTCATCGTAAGCGTTAAATATTCCGCCATAATCAAGACGGTCTTCCTTTTTGGGCTGAATAGCACCTTCAATAAAAAATTTCGCTGTCACCCCATCGTATTTTTCCAGGCGTGCAGCAACAGCGATCGCATGCCAGTGGTTGGAAACAACATACACCGTATCTCCAGGCTGGATGATTCGCTCTCCAGCGTTATTTTTGAGGCGTCTGCTGAAAATATAATTCTGCACCGTCGTCTTGGAGTTTTCCTCCTTGAAGATCAATGCCGCAGGTACCCCCTTGCTGACCAATTGCAGCGCCATGGACGAAGCTTCACAAATCTTGGAACCGTGCGCACCACAACCTCCAGACACCACAATAGCATCCATCGGCCGGATATGGTAGAGCTGGGCAGCAACATCTACCCGCTGGGCCAATACCTCAGGATCGGCTGAACCCAATAATAGCAGGATATTCTTGTGCTCAGCAGCTCGGCTGTTGCCTAATAGAAGAAGGGTAAGGATAAATAAACAGCTTAATTGTTTCATCTTATTTCACTTTTGCACCCATCCAAGTAGAAGAGCGCGGGTTATTATTGATATCTTGTTGCATGCGACTATCGTCCAATGCCGGCTTATATTTCTTGGCAAGCTCCAGCAATCCGGATGAGCTTAAACCATAACTCATGGACGGATTTTCGGCACCGATGGGCAGGTAATCCGGATTCAGCATGGTCGCAGGTTCAAAGCTTAGCTTTGGAACAATGCTTCCATCAGCGCCATACACCGCCTTCGTAGCAACAGTGTGCTGGATTAATGGAACAACAGCAATGTTATCAGAATAAGCATCAACATCGCTTGAACTGCCCGCCTGAATATTGCCCGAAACGATTGAATTGATCAAAGTCAAGTTGTTGACATTGCTGCGGCGATAGACACCTCCGCCGGGACCAACAACGGC
Organism: Sphingobacterium sp. UBA5639; assembly: GCF_002421245.1. Classification (NCBI taxonomy): domain Bacteria; kingdom Pseudomonadati; phylum Bacteroidota; class Sphingobacteriia; order Sphingobacteriales; family Sphingobacteriaceae; genus Sphingobacterium; species Sphingobacterium sp. UBA5639. The sequence continues at coordinate 112,426 of NZ_DIJR01000019.1, read as the reverse complement.
ATTCTTGGTAATGGTTGTACTGATTACGTCTGCCTGACAGTTATCATACAGCATCAGTCCGCCACCGCCGTTGGCTGATGTACTTGAATTTTCAGCCAGCAGGCAATTAACAAATACCCCTTTTGATTTTTCACGCAGATAAACCCCTGCTCCATAGGATGTATTTGAATTGCCAACCACCTCACAATTATAGAGTGTAATAGCTGCATTTGGATAAGCGTGTAAGCCCCCTGCGGTGCCTTTGGCACTATTGTGATTAAACTGGCTATCGTAGGCAATCAGTGACCCATCGGCGATCCATAGTCCGCCACCGTTATTTCCGCTGTTGCTATTATTGTTGATGCGACAATTTTCCAACCTGAGCTGGGCACCTGAAAACGCATAGATGCCGGCAGCAAAACCTGCAGTTCCCTTATCTGCGGTCGCTTTATTATCAATCACCTCCACATTTTTGAGCAGAACCCTGGCCATACCAATTAACATACCGCCACCTTGGCCACGGCTGAATTTTACGTTATCGATCGTTGTACTGGCACTGCGGTCGGTGGCATTTCCCCCTTTGATGCTGATATTTTCCAGCATAACCTGATTTTCAGGATCCGGGGTTGCCGTCACTGTGACTGTGTGAAACACCGATTTTCCACTGGAAAGCTTCCCCTGAAAGATGGTTTTATACAAGGCCGGATTGGGCTGATCTCCAGGTTTGACATTGGCCGCGTATCCGCCTATTAGGCTGACATTTTTTGCGATCTCTATGGTTTTATCGGATTCCTCATTCACATCACCATTGCGAATGGTTCTAGTTGGAATATAGGTTCCCTCGGCCAAGAATAGGGTACTGCCTGTCGTTGCTTTTTCGAGTGCCTGATCGAGATCTGTAGCACTACTCCACGAACTGCCATCTCCCTTACCTGCGGGAGTCACATAAAAAACGGGCACTTTTCCGGATTCCTGCAAAATCAAGATCTCCTGCGATACATTATCGTTCAGCCTGAGCAGCAAAGTCGCCGAACGTTCATCCTCCGAATTTTTCGAAACAGAAAACCGGATCTTATTTTTCCCTTTGGGATACACCGTACTATCCAGTTTGATCCAGTCTTTGTCGCTACTGACGGTAATCGTTGCATTCGCTAAGATGTCCAACTGATAGGTATCGGCCCTACTGCCGACCTCCATATAATCCCGATCGACCAGGAGCCGCTGCTCACTTTCGATTTTATCTTTTTTACAGCTCTGTATGCCTAAGGCAGACAAAAGAACCATAAAAATATATAACGATTTTTTCATTATAATCAATGTTTTTTGAACCTACTTATTGTTTTGTGTTGCTATAAATCTGCTGCAGCTGACGGTAACATTCAATCAGCTGGGCTGTGGTTTCATAATGACACTCAAACATGAATACACCTTTATATTTAATTTTTTCCAGTGCGGCCAATATGGTATTCCAGTCATTCTGCCCTTTACCATTACAAGGCAGGTAGTGACTTTCCTTTGTTCCATCCCCATCCGCGACATGAAGCGTCTTGACGCGCGGTCCAAAAGCCAAAAGCAGCCGCTCGGGATGTGCAATATGGTTCATATCCACTGCAATGCCAACCTGATCAGGAAAGCGGGCAAAAAGTTCCTGACATTCTTCTACGGTCCGCAGTAGGGGTCGTTCCCGCTCCCCTACCGTCAGCGAAGGCCCGAGCATATTTTCGATGACGAGTTGAAGCCCTGCCCCCGATACCGCCGTGTACAACTCCTTGACAGAACGTACCAGCTGCTCCTTGCGGGCCTCGCGTCTGTTGGGTTCGAGATAATAGGATGGGTGAAACAGAATCACCTGCGGATGAAGACGGTAAAGACCTTCCAGTAGCTGCAAATGCATTCGCATCACCTGCTGCCGCTGCTGTTCGTCCAGCGTAGAGATATCTATTTTGGCGGAAAAGGGCATATGGATAGACCATACCTTCACCGCAGCTTTTTTCAGTACAATGGCCAACGAATCGCATTTAAGCAACCATTCAGCCTGCGGGATTTTTAAACTGAGGTCTGCATTGACGAAGCTTCCGAGACCTGCAATCTCTATATAATCCATACCAGCTTCTTTGTCTGCTTTTAGCTTTTCAAATGCTATCTTCCGGATATCAAGAGAGTAGCCAACGGCATAATCAGGCCGATCCTGTTTTTGACAGTACGTATATCCAGGGATCAAAAGATAACAGAGGATCGAAATAAAAATAAGTTGTTTCATGTTATCTGTATAATTTCTCCCATTCAGGATTTTGTTTCAAATTTGGGTTTAACTTGATATCTTCGATTGGGATCGGTGCATAGTAATCACGTTTTTCATCAAACTTACCCCGTTGATAAAATGGATCAAGTGACCCCTTATTGGCATTCTGTGTATTCGAAACTGGGTCCCAAAGTGTCCGCTGATTGATATTGATCAAGGTGGTCACCGTACCCGGTGCACCCGATGTATTACCTGTATGGACATACACATCCGCCTTGCCATCTCCTGTAAAATCATAAGCTCCGATACCGGGAAAATAAACCCCGACAATAGGCTGATTCAGTTTGGATCCGGCTTTCCATCGCATTAAATCATCCCAGCGCTGCCCTTCGTTGAACAATTCAATCCGTCTTTCGCGCCGTATTTCCAATAGTACTCCCCTGAATGCTCCACCATCGACGTTCGGATACATGGCCAGCAGATAAGGGTCAGGGTTGGCATTCGCTTCCGCTAGAGATAGCATCGGCATCCCCGCGCGGCTACGCAGCTTATTGACGGTCAGGTCAAGGTCGCTTTGGCTGATCGTCCCCAGTTCGGCTTTTGCTTCGGCATTGATCAGCAGTGCTTCTGCATACCGGAATAAGATGACATCGAAATAGGAGGCCGATACGCCCCATTGCAATTTGTCAGGCAAGGCCTTGATCAGGCGATAGCCTGTCGTGGTGATCGTCAAGTTGACAGGCTCATTTGCTGTTTCTCCATTAGCACGGAAGTCAGGTCCCGCTGTTGTCTGTGTAAGCCTTGGATCTCTATTCTGCATTTCCTGATAGAATTCCATGGTCTTGTAACCTGATCTATCCGTAAAACGGCTTCCATCCTTCATCAGATAGCTATTGATCATATCTTTGGCGATACCATAGGCCCCCGAAGTTGCTGAGGTGAAGGAATAGCCAAGGCCATGCACACGCATGCCTAGTTCAAAATCAATGGAGAGAATAGTCTCCACCTGATCCTGATTATTTCGGGCGAACAGATTTCGATAGGCTTGATCTGCTCCGCCCTGGCTGTACAAGGTATAGGCCCCACTATTCATCAATTCGGTCGATGCACTAACAGCCTCATTCAGTAACTTTTCATGTCCTGCGATCTGATGGTATTTTCTAAATGTTCCTTCAAAGAGTGCCACCCTTGCTTTCAGCAGCAGCGCCGTGTATTTAGTGATCAAGTTAAGCTGTTTTTCAGCTGGTATATTTTCGATCGCATAGTCCAGATCGGCCATAATGGAATCCATCACCAGCTGCCGGGTGTCCCTAGCCTTGAAAAGGTCTTCATCTTTGGCACTCAGCACCTTTCCGTACCAGGGCACGTCACCGAAAGTTTTCACCTTATCGTAATAAAAATTCGCTCTAAAAAAACGGGCTATGCCGCCGTATTTCTTTTGTGCTACAGCGTCGGGCACTTTATGGTAGTTGGCCAGAAAATAATTGATCTTGCGCAACTGGCTCCAGGACCAACCGCCCGAACCGCTTCCCACGGGGACAGTTCGATTGCCCTTGATCCGGTCGGCAACCGTAAGGGGTATCATATTATCCGAATTACCATCGTTTGTATACCAGGATTCATTGGGTAAAAAGGTGTAAAAATCATTGGTGGCCACCTCCAGATCCTTTGCTGTATTGAAAAAATAAGGCGCTTCCACCTGGTCCTCCGAGGGACGGTCCAAATAATCTTTCTGACAAGCTGCCAGCGATAGCAAGATCAACAGACCAAGTAGTTTATAGGTGTTTGTTGTAAGTTTCATTATCATTGCGTTGTCAAGTATTAAAGCGTAAGCATTAAACCAAAAGAATAAGTTTTACCCATGGGATAGTCCCGTAGCAGTCCCCGCTCCGAGGAATCCGCAGGATCATTGGCACTTGCAGGCGAATTATAATTGATCATTGCACCTGCTTGTTCGGGATCTATATACTTCGTCAGATGGCCAAAGTTCCAGGTCAACAGATTCTCGCCGCTGAAGTAAAACCGTAATTTTTCAACTTTATAGCGCCTTGTCCATTTCTGCGGTAAGGTGTATCCCAACGTAAAATTTTTCATCCGTAGGAACCCAACATTGGTCAGGTAATAGTCGTTCAATTCGTACAGCGACCTTCCACTCTGCAGCGACGAGTATCCCCGATAGATCTGTGGATACCTGTTCCCTTTATTGTCCGGCGTCCATGCATTATCTACCAAGTCTTTGCGTACAAAGGAAAGATATGGGCGCTGGTAGGAACCCCAGTATAAATCTCCTGTCGGGTACCAATCCTGTTTGGCAACACCAGCAAAGGCTGCCGAGAGATCAAAATTATTCCAGGAAGCACTCATATTGATTCCAAATGGAAATTTCGGCATGGCATTACCAATGGGTTTAATATCACCGTGGTTGGCAAGCGTATTATCGCCTTTGTCGATGCGTCCATCACCATTGAGATCCACGTATTTCACATCGCCGCCGCGCAACATATTCCATTCACTATTTTGCGACACACTCAGAATATCATTATATACTTTGGAGAGGGACAATTGTGGATCCTGGAAACTATTCTGGTAGCTCAATGCCTCCGCATCGGACTGAAACTGTCCGTCGATATGGTATCCCCAGATCTGCCCTAGCACCTGTCCTTCGTAATAGGAGCTCAACAAGCCTTGTGGATTATTATATTTCGTAATGATCCCTTTAAAATTAGTGGTATTTGCGGCGATGTTGAAACGAAAGGGTGAGCCGGCAAGGTCAAATTTATCCTGGTAGCTTACCCCCACTTCAAAACCTTTATTGCGCAAAGCAGCATAGTTTTCACGCGGTTCATTAGCTCCAAATACCGCTGGAAGTGGCTGCCCCGGAAGATACATGCCTTCAACATCCTTCTGATACCAGTCAAAGTTGATATTTAGCTTGTTCTGGATCAGCCCAAGATCAACGCCAAAGTCAATGCTTTTGGTCCGTTCCCAGGTGACGACATTCGGCAACGGTGCCGGTGTACTCGCCCCGATAAGACGGGAGCCTCCATTTAGCCAAGCCAACTGCTGCACCGTCATCAATTCTTTAAAGGTATTGACACCTACAGTCTGGTTGCCGAGCTTGCCATAAGAAGCTCTGAGTTTTAAGGTAGGTATACTGCCTTTGATCGATTCCCAGAAGTGCTCACGATCTAGCTGCCAGCCTAATGAGACGGAGGGAAAAAATCCCCATCGGCTCCCGCTTGGAAAGCGTGACGAACCATCATACCGTGAATTTATTTCCAGCAGGTATTTATTATCGTAGGCATAATTAAAACGGCCAAATACACCCTGAATAGCCCAATTTTCAGCTGTTCCACTCAGGCTATACATGGAAGTCCCCAGCGCCAGGTTGGATAGATCTTCGATCAGCAGGTCGTCCATGGCCCCGGCGATACGGTCCCGGTCAAAGGATTCCTGATTGTAGCCTACCAATAATTTGAACTGATGTTTTTGCGCCACACTTTTTTCGTAGGTCGCAAACAGGTTCATCGCGTTATATTTGTCTTTCCAGCGGTATTCTGTCAGACGGTTGAGCCCTGCTGTCGTATAATTGAGCTTGTTGCCCGAATAGTAACTAAAGGGGTTGAGGCGTGTGCTCCGTGAAAAGTTTTCGATACGGTTGCTATAATCAAAATTTACCTGTAGGCCTTTCATTGGCTTGAGCAGGACACGGAAGGTATTGGTAAACTCTTCACTATTGCGTACCTCCCAGCTTTTTCCGGATTCCAGCCCTGCATTGGCTCCCTGACCGCCAGTACCCACACCGATATCCGTTGGAATACCATCGACAAAATTGGGGTAAAAAGGCATTAGATTATACCAGGTCGTCGTGCTCCAAAGTCCCCCCAGACCATTACTGTACCCCCCATATTCTTTATCCTTTTCGTTGATGAACTGCGTATTGTTTGAAATTTCCAACCAGCTGTTGGGCGTGAATACCAAATTGGATTTTATATTCTGGCGATCCATATTCGCATCGTCATTGATATTGTTGATCGTTTCCCGTTTGAATACACGTCCAGAGAGATAGGCTTTCAACTTTTCACTGCCACCTGAAATGGCGATATTATGGAAGTTGGAGGGCTGATATTTTTTAAATAGGTAATCCCACCAGTTGGTCTTATAGAAAAATTTATAGGTTCCGTCTGTCTGTTTCTCATGAAAGGGCGCAATCTCACCTGCAGCCACCATTTTAATTGCGTCCCAGTCCATTGCATTGTAACGTGTATAGGAACTGCCGTTATAACCATACAGTGCGGCATCTACTGTTTTACCATAGACATAGGGATCGGAGATATAGTCGGTACGGGAGGCGGGTGTAGTCCAGGCAAAATTATTGACATAATCGACCTTAACTGTTCCTGCCTTTCCTTTTTTGGTGGTGACCAAGATGACTCCAAAAGCACCACGGGCTCCATAAATGGCCGCCGAAGCAGCATCTTTCAGGACAGAAACACTTTCAATATCGTTGGGATTAACCCGTGTGATATTCCCTTCGATCCCGTCGATCAATACCAGCGGGCCGCCCTCATTGATGGAATTGAATCCCCGCACATTGATATCGGGTGTTTTGGATGGATCACCGCTGTTGAGCTGTATATTCAAGCCCGGCATAAGTCCCTGGAGTGTACCTGCAATATTTGCACTTGGACGCAGCGCGATATCATCCGCATTGACCTGCGACACAGCTCCCGTCAGATTGGCTCTTTTCTGTACACCGTAGCCCACGACGACAACTTCTTCCATTGCATTGATAGCCGGCTTCATGGTCACATGCAATGTCGACTGCTTTGCCAGCGCTATTTCCAGCGGCTGATAGCCAACCATCGTAAATACAAGTATGGCATCCGGGCTGCTGACCTGGATCTGAAAGCTGCCATCCTCCCGACTGAGTGTTTTCTCCTTTTTGCCTTTTTCACTGATAGTAACATTGTCCAACGGTCGGCCCTGATCGTCTTTGACAAATCCTTTGACCGGGTACAGCTGCGGAGCCTCCGTAACCGATACCTGGCGAACGGGCTGATCCACTTGTTTATTCAAGACAATATTTTTATCCGCTTTGACATAAGATAACTGCAACTGGGCCAATAGATCTTTCAAGGCTTCTTCAAAAGAAATATTGTGGTAGCTCACGCTGATACGGTCGTCTTTTGCGATCAGCGATTCGTTGTAAAAAATATTGTATCCGCTTTGCTTCTGCAGTTCTTTCAAGACAGCACTCACTTTCACATTATTCCGCTTCAGATTGACGGTCTGGCCAAAAGAAAATGCATGCAGCTGCAAATTGGCTGCGAATAAGAGAGGAATTGCTAATGACAATTTCATAGAAATTGGTATTTTCTGGGATCTTACCTGACATAATTGGGTCGGTCCGATCAATTTTTTTTTATTAAATTGCATTCGGTTGAGATAAAATTTAACGGTTTTACTATTCATCCATGTCGAGAAAAAGACAAAACTTTCAGGGGCGTTGGCGCGCTCCTGATTGTTATATATGCTTCCCTTCTCATCAGCGTTAGTTTAGCACATATATCCTCCTTCCTTTACGTTCGAAATGTACGCCACCGGCGAGAGAAATTGTTTTCAACAATTTATCGATATTTTCATAGCGGGAGATTGTCCCGGAGAAGTGCTGTCCCTGCAGCTGATCTTGGTAACTGATCTCGACATCATACCAGCGTGCTACCTCGTCCATGACCGTTTGAATGGATGCATTATCAAAAGCAAAATTTCCATTTTTCCAGGCAAGACTATAGAACGGATCCACTTGTTCCTTTTTCACGCTCTTGCGGCTTTTATCAAAAACGACCTGGTCATTGGGCGCTAGGACCTGTTCTTTCAAGGCAGCATCGCCAAAAGATAGCTTGACTTTTCCTTCTACCAACGTGGTAACGATTTGATCCCCAAAACTCCTGATGTTAAAATGTGTTCCAAGAACCTCGAGTGTCTGTGCTCCACTTTGCACGATAAAAGGTACCCGTTTGCCTTTATTGTCCATTTTAGCCACTTCAAAATAGGCTTCACCTTCGAGCTGCACCGACCGCAACTTCGCATCAAATTTTACAGGATATTTGATCTTACTGCCTGCATTGAGCTGCACAAGACTTCCGTCGGCCATCTTTAATGTATACTCTCCACCTCTAGGGGTTACGACCGTATTGTAGACGATGTTATTTGTTGGTGACAACATGTCTTTGAGCTTATAACTGATTTGACCTTTATTATCTTTGGTGATCAAATATTCGCCTTGGTCAAGGACTGTATCCGCATGGAGCAAACTGAGGTCGATCTGTTTTCCATCTTCAAGAATGATTATGGCTTTATCAGAACCCGGTACGATCGACACCGTAGACAGCTGCTCTTTTGGCTGCATATCCACGGTATAAAAGTTGTAGTAGCCCCATAGCACGGCTACGCAGAACGCAAGAAAGATTGCCGCCACCTGCCACCATCTACTCCTGAAATTAAAATGTCCATCTGTAGTTCTTTGGTACGTAGATGCAGGTGTTGCTAATCTCGGATCGGCTAATATATTTTCCATCATCCGATGTGGATCGGGGTATGTTGCGGGCTTTGCAGGGTACGAGTTCTCTCGCCAGACTTTCTCCCAAGCCTGCAGAAATGCAGGATCATCCATTAATCCTACAAGCAGTTCCTGTTCTTCTTTGCTGGCTTGATCAGCAAGATATTTACGTATTAATTGGCTGTATTGTTCAATTTGGTTCATTCCTTTGGATCGATTTCAACTACATAATCGCACGAAGCCGGAAAAAGTACCAATAGAAAAAATTTTTTTTTACGGATTTTAGGCGACCTAACTTTTTAGCCCCCTGAGATGGCTAATTACAACTACAGGAAAAGAGGTGGCAACCCGAGTTGCTTAGAAAAAAAAGATGGACAGGATTTTATCCAGCTTGAACCGGACAAATTTTGAGGCGAGACTGAGGTGATTACGCACGGTATTTTTGGAGAGCCCTTCTTCATCGGCAATTTCCTGATAAGATTGATCTTCAAACTTGCTCCGCCGGTAAACTGCCTGCTGCTGTGGAGGCAATTGTGCAATAATAGATTCTAAGATGACCTGTAGCTCTTTGCCATCCAATTCTTCCTGGAGCGAAAAAGAACTTTCAGGCCAACTGTGCTGAAGCGACTGCAGATAGTTGGATCGGACCAGCGATTTACGGAAATTGGATATGGCCATTCTCTTTGAAATAGCAAATAGAAAGGGAAAAATGGCTTCCGGACCGGAGAGCTGCATTCTTTTTAAATAAAATTCAATAAAAACTTCCTGTGTGACCTCCTCCGCATCACTGTCACTTTTGCAGAGTTGTCTGACTTTAAAATAAATAATCGGCTGATAATAATTGAACACAATACCAAAAATAGACTGATCTCCAGCTTGTAATAAGAGAAAATCGTCCATTGATATGGAAATATGTTTCAGTCCAACGATCATGAATTCGGTATATTTAATTGATGCAAATTAACCTAACAGATGTTAATTTCATATAAAATTAACATTAATATCCATAATTACGAGCTCAGTCGCCTTATAAAAAAACAGAGCTGTCCAAGTAGATTGGATCGCTATTATTACATGAAGTAAGGCTATTGAAGTTACTTGACCAACTAGCTCTCGATTTTACCGGATAAACTAATATCGAATAAGTCAGCGCGAATAATAGATAAACCCTCGCGAATACCAATCGTTTACGTCAGTCAATTTCCATGTCCTTATTTTTATTAATAGATAATTACAACATGCTCAAAAGGCATATATGGTTTAACAAAAAAACTTAAAAACAATGAAAAAGTTATTGATGAGTCTGATAGCCGTAGCTGCGCTATCGACAGCGGCTTTTGCAGGCACGGAGACAAAAGCACCAAAAGAAAATGCAGAAGTAAAAACAAGTACTTCCGCAGCAACTGAAAACACAAACAAAGTTGAAGTTGCCGAATTAACAAAGGAAAACAATGCAAAGTTTTTAACAAAGTGTGTTTATACGCTAACTGTCTACAATAGTAGTGGCCAAGTGATTGACACTTTCACTTCGCAAACCTATGTCGAAAATTCCTGTTCAGGATTCTTCGACAACTGCAGAACAATTTACAGACATATGCTTGCCCATGGTGAATTAGGAATATAGTCTGCAAATTATATTTCATTCGAATTATAATTGCTAAAACATAGCGGGGCTTAGGCCTCGCTATGTAGTCATGCGTTGATGTCGGCCTATTCCAAAAGATTTATCAATGCTTACCTTCTTTGACATGTGTGCAATTTCAGCTGCTTACATGCAATTCAAAAATCCTTAATGGAAAACAGCTACCAATCAATCATTTGATAGCTGTTTCTAACAATCTCTGCTTAATTTTATTGTACCTGCACCTTCAATAGTTTTAACCATCCGGTATTGGTCACATCACCATTTACGGCAAGTTTTATGCCCGGCTGGTTTTCATTTGAGGTATCGATAATAGCAATGGCCCAAGTATAGTTTCCAGCGGGAAGGCCAACCTTGGCTTTTAATTCGTACGCTATTGGATTATTCTTAAGCCAGGTTGAAGGTTCTCCTTTATCATCTACAAAAACTTCTTTCACCTTATTTTCTTCATCCAGCAGTGCAAAAGCTACCTTATATTTATAGTTCCATTGGGGAATATTGTTCGGAAAATACCCCCAGCCCATATTCCGCCAGCGATGGTTAATCGTCGTTTCGGTACCGGTATTGACTTTCTCCGGTAAATAGACCCGATCGGGATATAAACGATAACCACCTTCAGAAATAAAACGTTGGCATAATGTAAAGGACTTGGTGAACCAGCTTTCAATTTCACCGATACGGAAATCCATCATGTTTACAGCGGCTTCCAAAGAGCTGTCAAATTCGCCCTGCCGAACATCTTCGGGATGGTTTTCCCTATATTTACCACTTGAGTCAGTCCAGTAGCGATGGGTACCTGTGGTAATCCAACCGCCTTCCATAATAATCGGACGTTTAAAATTCCAAACCTTAGCAAAATTTTTCTCCCAGCTTTGATAATAATCGGTCATTCCAAAGGCATCCTGACGCAGGCTGTATCCTTTGCTGATCATCTTATTCAACAACTTCTCCGAATTCGGATTTGGAGCTCCATTGCCCGCTGGGTCGCCAACTACGCGATGATAATTGATTAGCAAGGGGACCTTTGTAAAATTCTTTGAATAAACATCCGAAATCCAATCGACGACTTCTTCTTTGATGGCCTCAATATTTTGACCAGAGGGGTTATTGGGATCTTCATATATTACACTGTGCCCCTCGCCCCACAATCCGAGTCCATAGGCATCTACAAAGGATGTTTTATTTAAATCATTAAAATCCTTAGCTAATTCTTCGATCAGCTTGCTATAATATTTCCTAAAAACAGGGTCTTGCAGCACCGGCGTTTTTCTGTCCGGAAAAGATGCATTGGCCACATAATACTTGGCGCCTGCATCAAAAACAAACTGCGGCGTATTTGCTCCTTGATCGCGACCGTCGACCACGATACGAAAGGCGATTGGCAATCCTTTATCTTGTGCCCCTTTGATCATTTTATAGATTGCGGTGCTGGGATCCCTCCAGGCATATACGCCATCTACAGGATTAAAAGTTCGCCAGCTGGTACGGATATAACAGGCAGATGCATAGTCAATTGCTTTGACCGTTTTACCTAAGTCAGGTACATAGAATTGGGTGTCCCAATAAGAGGGATTGCCCGAAGCTGAGGCATACATGACCCAACCATTTAAAGGGTTACGAAACATGGCACTCCTGTTGTAACTGGGCTTCACCAAGGTGCCCGACAGTGCTCTTTCAGTATCGGCGCCTTCTTTCTTACATGACACTGCTAGAAAGCAAAGCATAACAGTAAATGCTTTGAAACAGGCTTTTTTGTAATTTATATTTTTCACTTTCAAAAATGTTAAAGTTAATTTATGCGTTTGGATACGGTTGCTTACCGTTTTAACGCCAGAATCGTCATATTTCTTAAATCAAAAATCAGCACATTGGTCGTCGCCGGGATAGTGAAATAAGAATTGCGATTTGCACTCGAATTGCCCCCGCCCAGTTCAGTTACTTTTCCCAGAGTGAGCGTCAAGGTCTGGGCCACCCCCGCAGACGTGAGCGGAGCACTAAATGCGTAAGCCAGGTTTTTGTTATTACTGTTATCTCCAGTCACGATAAACTTCGTAGTCCCTACTTTACCACCGGTATAAACCAAAACTTGCGGATCGGCCAAACTTACTTGGCAATCCATTTTAACCGGAGTTCCCCAGCCATTGATACTTCCGTGCATCCATAAATCTGTCACCGTTGTCGTATAAGGTTGATCACCTGTCCAGGTCACGGTCTTTGCTGCAAGCATTTTTGTCGGTGAATAGATTGTTGCTGTGGCCTTTTGCATGTTGACCACGACACGGTATTCTCCAGCAGTTTCTATTTTCCAGGAGAACACACGTTCCCTCATCTTAATACCAACAGCATTCCCATCGCTTAATGAGGTGCTTCCATCGGAAGTAACGACGTAATTGGTCTCACCGTTAAATTCTACCGGAATTTCGAGTTCGCCCGGCTGCAAATTCAAGACATAGGCATACTGATCCAAATTTTCCAGTGTTTTTGGCATCTCCACCTTGTTTCCGCCAACGGCACTTCCGCTCAAGAACACTTTATCGGCATCAAAAACAACCGCCTTGATCGGATTTACTGTAATTCTTACGGTACGTACTTCGGGTGCCTCAAAAGTAGCACCGCCCTCCCATTGGGCGACCACTCTAAACTCCAGCGTAAAGCTCTTATTTGCGGGTATGCCCCACTTTTCGTTTGCCCAATTTTGCAATTGCTCGGAAGTAAAGCTTCTGCTGAATACATTATCGTCTTCATAATTGAATATGGCTGTACCAGTCCCAAAATTATTTCCCACCACATCCAACATGGTACTGTAACTGACCAAATGATCATCTAACTGCGCCCTGGCGGGCTTCCAGTTAAATGTGACAATATCTTTGGTCAAATTGACCTCGTCCAACGTAATGTTTTCCGACGAAGGCTGAAGGGCCATCGTTTCATTGACTTTGGGTATATCCTGAATTTCCTGTTTGCAGGATAACTGGCAAAGTACCATGCTTAAGAAAAATAAGGTTTTGTATAAATAATTGATGATTTTCATTGATTTATATTTTTGCTAACGTTTGGATAGAATCATGCGCCTGACTGGCGTCGCTGCTGTTTGTTATCGGGTTGGGAAGCTGCCGAAAATTCAAATGCTATTCGTACAGCTTCCCGCTACCATTAATTATAACCTGGGTTCTGCGGGAACGGCGCCCCTGTATTGGCATCCCTGATCACCTGTGGAATAGGCCATAAGATATTGTTGTCCGTAATTTTATCCCTTATCGCGTTATTATACTTTTTAACACGCTCTACCAAGGTATTAGTGCGCACCAAGGTAAACCTTCTGCTTTCTTCGCCAACTAATTCGCGGATACGCTCATCGAGCAGGAAATCCATATTCATCTGTGCGCCCGTGATTTCGGATGCTCCGGCTCTTTTCCGCACCTCGTTGACGGCTTGCGCGGCTTTATCTGGCATATTTTGTCCCAAATAGGCTTCAGCAAGCAACAGATAGGTTTCAGCCAAACGGAATTTCATACGATCTTTATAACTACCGGTCAAACTTAAATTTTCAGTACGTCCGTAAAAGAATTTTGTAATCGCTGGAAATAAGCTTTTTGTCGTAAACCAGGTCTGCTCGGTAATATTGGCTTTTTTACCGTATAGCGAGGTCTCATTCGCGTTGTTGTAGTACCAGTTGCGTTTAATGTTATAACCTGAATTACGGATATCATTTGCTTCGAAAATACCAGCGACATTGCCTGTAGCATTGGTACCTGTAGTACCTACCCACCACTTCATAGGCACTAATTGTGCGATACCACGACCGCCCAAGGTGTCAGCCAAAACAAATCCCGTAATGGTCGAGTAATTGGGTATCCAAGCCCGGCGGGTCCAGTCATCTGAATTGGTACCACCGCCGATCGTGTTAAACTGGAACTGCAATACCCAGATACTTTCTTTATTGCCGCTTTTTCTATTTTGATTATTTTCCAGAAATAAATCGCTGAATACATCGCCTGGTTTGCTGCTATTCACGCCGTATCTGTTTTTCATCAGGTTATAATAACCGCTATTGATGACCGCCAATGCGGCTTTTTCGGCTTCGGCATGATTGCCCTGCAGCAGATAGATCTCGCTCAGTAAGTGGCTCGCTGCCCATTTGGTCAGCTTTCCTTCTTTGACGCCGTCTGGATTGGTAGGCAGGTTATCCACGGCAAACTTCAGGTCGTCTACCATATGTCCAATAACTTCAGCTTTTGGTGTGCGTGTAAAATTAAGCTGAAAATCATACAAAATGGTTTCTACATAAGGTACATCGCCGTAGAGATAAAACAAGGTGCGGTAAGCATAAGCCCGAAAGAAGCGGGCTTCAGCCTGGAAGCGTGCTTTATCTTCCGGCGTATCCCAATTGGTATTTTTTTCGGAATAAACCAGCATCAGGTTTGCCGATGAAATGAGGTTGTAAGCCCAGTTCCAGTAAGTACCCACAAAACGCTCGGAAGCAGTAAGTGTAAGGTTTGCAAAAGCCGTCAAAGAGCCATCGCTATTAATGGCATCGGCGATATCTGTAGAGACCTGTAAGGCTTCGTATGGACAGGCACCATTGTGAATAAAAGCACCACCTTCGCCATAGGTATTGTATTCTGAACGGGTGAGCGTATATAGACCAGCGCTCCCCACCTCGAAACCGTAGGTGCTGGTATAGGTATTGGAGGGGGCCAGTTCAGTTTTCAGTTCTTCCTCCAGAAACTTCTTACAGCCTCCTAAGGTGAACAATACGATAAGTCCCAAACTTGTTGTGATAATATTTTTCATTTTCATGTCCTATTCGATTAGAAGTTTACATTTAAGCCAAACATGTACGATCGTGCTGTTGGATAAGAGGCCATCCAGCTGTTGTCGTAATTGAGTACCTCCCTGATATTAGAAATCGTATGGAGATTGTTGACGCTGACATTTACATCAATACCATTTACACCTACCTTTTTAGCAATTTTGTGTGGCAACTTATAGCCAAAGGTGATGTTCTTCACCTGTACGTAGCTCACCTTTTTATAATAGCCGTGTCCCAATGGATTGAGATAGCCCGGCGAAACGATCGTCGCATTAGGATTCTCCGGCGTCCAATAATTGGCATCGTGTACATAGTTGGTAATTCCAAAAGTCCAAGCACCTAGATTGGCCATGTGATCATCGCGCCATACATCAAAAACACCGGTCACTAAAGCTGATGCATAAAAATTTTTGTAAGCAAACCGGTTGGCTAAAGAAGCAGTGTAGCGTGGGTTTTTAGACCCGATGACTACCCGATCACTGGCTTCTATTTTTCCATTGCCATCGCGATCGTACAATTTAGCGGCTCCGGGAGCTGCCCCATCAACAGTAATGGCTTCACCATTCTGCCATACACCGATCATTTTATAATCGTAGAACACTCTCAATGGCTGACCAATAAACCAGTTATTGGCAATATCATCGATACCATCCCCTCTTAACTCGACAATTTTATCGCGGTTTAAGGAAAACACGGCGGTCGTATTCCATTGAAAATTTTCTCCTTTAACGTTCGTCGAGTTTAAGGTGACCTCAATACCTTTATTTTGGGTAGCGCCGATATTGTCCCAAATTCGGTTATAGCCATTCATGATAGGTACAGTACGGGTCATCAGTAAATCTTTCGTTTTAGAGAGATAAGCATCAATAGTACCGCCCAATCTATTATTAAACAACTGAAAGTCAAGCCCCAGGTTGGTCGAATAGGTGGTTTCCCATTTCAGATTAGGGTTCCCCACACCATCACCGGCCAAATAGGCTGTCGTAACGGCAGTACCATCATCGCCCCAGATATATTTTACATTGGAATATAGGCGGTCTAAGGTGCGGTAGGGTGTAATCGCCTGGTTACCGTTGGCACCGTAAGAAAGACGGATTTTCAGCATGTCCAGCCATTTGACGTTATCTTTCAGAAAACGCTCTTCTCCAATTTGCCATGCTGCCGCTGCCACAGGGAAGAATGCGTATTTATTGTTGATACCAAATACCGAGGCTCCGTCTGTACGTCCTGTCAAGGTTAATAGATATTTACCTTTGTAGGCATAATTTATCCTGCCCATATACGACAGCATAGCTGATTCTGACAACGAAGCACTATTGGAAACTAGACGGCTGGCCGAACCGATCATAAAGTATTCGGTGTCATCGGTTACAAAACCAGCTCCGCTCTGGGCTGTTGACCAGCTTTTCGTTTTTTGCATACTGAATAAACCCGTCACATCAAAACGATGATCGCCAATCTGCCGCTCGTATTTGAGCAGATTTTCCCAGGTATAATCGTTATAGTTGGAATTGTTAATGGAAGCACTACCTCCGGCTTGCGTACCTTGATCCCGGCCTTCAAAGGTGTTGCGCCCGTAATAGGTTCCTGTAAATCCGTTCCGATAATTATAACCAAAATTTGATCGTAAGGAAAGCCCCTCCACCGGCAGCAAAATATTAGCATAGCCCGAAAGAAAGAAGTTGTTATTATACCTATCCTGAATCGCATTGACGTTGCGCATCGGATTGACGATCAATGAATACTCCATGGGCTCGGGCACATACTTCCCCGATTCGTCTTTATAGCTTCCATAAGGACTTTGTTTTATGGCATGTTCCAAATTTGGCGTAATACCACCGTCGCTTTTTCGGGTATATTGCAGGCCAACGCCAGTGGTTAACCATTTATTAAAAGTCTGGTCCACATTGGTGGTTATATTTAAACGGGACAACTTAGAATTGTATACCACACCCTCTTGATCCAAAGCTGCAAGGGCAGCCATATATTTTGTATTCTCTGTACCACCTGAAATGCTCAGCTGATGATCCATGGTCATGGCTTTTCGAAAGACGTAATCCTGCCAATTGTTCGTAATGCCTTTCGCATAATTACCGCGTTCTGTTACGCTAATAATATCCCCGGCGATAGGATCCAATAGCGCTCCAGTATAGCCTTGCCTAATTCGGGCAATATCTTGTTGAAAGCGGATATATTCATTTGGCCCCATGACATTGATGCGTTGCATAGGCTCGGCCATGCCGATCAAACCTTTATAGTTTACCTGAGCTCTACCCAACGCCCCCCGTTTTGTTTGTATCAGAATAACCCCATTGGCCGCACGCGAACCGTAGATAGCCGAAGCGGAGGCATCTTTTAAGATCGAAAGGTTTTCGACGTTGTTAGGATCGATATCTGCCAGGGATCCGCTGTAGGGAATACCATCTAAAATAATCAATGGACTATTGTTGGCCGATATCGAATTTTCACCCCGTATCAACAGGGTCTGTGACGCTCCGGGTGCAGCTTCTCCGGTCGTAATGGAGAAACCGGCCACCTGCCCCACCAAGCGATCCATCAGATTTGAGGTAGATACCATGCTTAACTGCTCTTTTCCGACCACGGCCAAACCTCCCGTTAAATCTTTCTTCTTGGCTGTACCGTACCCTACGACCACAACCTGATCCAGGACATTATTTCCTGACATCTTCACATTGATGATTCCTGATGGATTGACCTCTAATTCCTGGCTATTGAAACCGATGTAGGTAAAAAGTAGCGTAGCCCTGCGTGGCGCCAGAATGGTATAACGGCCATTTGCATCTGTCTGAACACCGGTTTTCGCCCCTTTAATCATGACCGAAACACCTTTAAGGCCTTCTCCTGCATCATTGGTGACCTGACCTTTGACATTTATTTGATCTGTTGCTTGCGAATAAGCATAATTAGTCGCCACCACCGATAGGGTAGCACTCATTATCCAGCTCCTGAGCCAGATATGTATCTTTTGTATCATTGATTTATAATGGTTAGTTTAAAATTTACTTGCGTTCTTTACTTTCCCTTTCTCGTAAAGAATATGAGTTTAAAATAGGTCAGTTCGGATTACCCTGCGTGAGCCTAATCACGTGGTCGGGAGGAATTTTCATACACATATTTTGCTTTTTTAAAATTGGTTAAGACAAAACTATTATCATCACCAATTCGTAGGGTTCGTTTTTGTACGAAAATGGTTTGATTTTGTACAAAAGGCAAAAACATGTGTTTTTCGCTGTAAAATGGAGGTTAGAAGCGCTTTATTATTCGTTTTTTATACACATTAGATGATCTAGGATAACGGTATCGCTTGGTTGCACATCGATAGCTTCACCCTGACCTTTATATATGATATCGCGGAAACTGGCCTGCGAGATACCTTTGGCTTTTATCGGTTGATGACTGATTAAATTTCGTACAAATAAGCCCTGCACATGCTCGCCATACTCGACCACCAAACCTTGTTGTGCTAGCGGACTGATGACCATATTCTCGATAAAAACATGACTTATACGGAGCTTACCCACAGGCATAATCCGTATGGATCGGTGTGAAATTGAATAGAAGTCCTGCCAGTTCTGGAGATAAATAGTTGAAATGTTGTCGATTTCGCCCCGATATATCGAACCACTGACTACATTGACATTTTCTTCGCCTGCTCCCACCCCGGTGTCTGTTAATCCTATATTAATAAAGTCGTCACCACTTTTACCTTTGCAATTTGCAATAAGAATATTTTTACAGCCAAAACGTACGCCCATGCCGTCTTGATTCAAAATCTGTTTGTCTACTCCATCAACAGTGACGGCCTGCCTTACGTTAAAAGTAATATCGCTTACCTTACCGTTTGTACAGCGTTCCAATACCAGTCCATGCCCATGATAATCCTTTAATGTAATGCCGCTAACCTCAAATACATCAGTGTGAGCCAATATAATGGCGTGGTTCCGCCATCCACCTTTTTGGTTCTCTTCGGGCTTACCTGCATCTGTACCATAAGATTGTCCAAATCCGCTGGGATTTAAGGACAAGATTTTATTATGGTCACCGGTAGCTCTGGGATGATCAGCTCCTTCTAAAAGAACATTTCCTTTTCCGATAATCTTGATATTCTTTGTGGGTGCTATATCTTTAATTGCCAACCCTGCATTTGCCGAACGAATAAAATTATCCCGGCATTTATCCGATAGCTTCATGGTACAGTTATTCAATTCAAGTTCAAAATCGCCCGGAAGCAAAATGGCCTGATCGATGAGCCAGACACTTTTTTTCGTTACCGCATCGTATTTAGGGATCACTACTTTCCTAGTCGACTTTTTTGCTTCATTTATGGCTTTTTGTATACGTTCTGACTGGGAACCACTTTTGTATTTATTGGGGCTGATCGAAGTCTCATCTACCTTTTGGGCGACAGCCGCTGTCAGATACATTACGTTAAACAAGCAAAAGCAATATGTAAGCAGAAGCGTTTTTCTAAAAATTGTCATTTTCATGATCGTTAGGATTTCAAAAATATAGAATTGCCTTCCTCCTATCTGAAAGGGTAAATCGGTAAACTATTGGCTGTATTTTTATTTCTTTCCACTGGAAACCTTTTTCTTAAACTCTGAAGGGCTCAGTTCAAACTGTTTTTTGAAACAGACGCTAAAGTATTTGGCATTGTTAAACCCGGTTTGGTAAGCAACTTCAGCTATCGTCAAATCCGATTTTTCTAACAGATAAGCACTTCTTTTCAGTCGCATATTCAAAATAAATTCTTTGATAGACATTCCCACAATATCATGTATTTTTTGATAGAGAATGGTTCTGCCTACGTTCATATCAGCCACAAAATCTTCTACGGAATAACTGGCATTGTCAATATTTTCTTCAATGACCTGAATGGCCTTAATCAGCAGTTCCTCGTCCATGGAGGTAACGGTTACATTGGAGGGATCTACCTGAACGTGTTTGCTGTATTTTTCTTTTAGTTCCCGCTGATTTCTTAGAATGGTTTCCGTCTGTTGCAACAGATAGTCGACATGAAACGGTTTATCAATAAACACATTGGCGCCATATTCCAATGCTTTTATTTTATGCTGGTTGTCATCTCCCGTACCCGAAATCATAATAATAGGAATATGGCTAGTCTTAAAATTTTGTCTAAGGCTACGGCATACTTCCAAGCCATTGCGATTTGGCATGATCAAATCGGTAATAATAAGTTGCGGATAAATTTTTTCGGCTTTAATTAAGCCTTCTTCCCCATCACTCGCCGTGTACACATTATATTTTTCGGCCAGACGCTGCTCCAGGTAAACACGCAGCTGTTGGTCATCTTCAATGAGCAGGATATTATCTGTCTTTTTTATAGGGATCGATCTTGTTTCTGGGGCTGCAGTATCCTGCATGATAATATCGTCGATTTCAGAAACGGTATAATCATAAACGTTAGGCTGCATATCGCCTGCCCCGGCCTGTTTTCTTAACGGTAGTGAAATGGTAAATGAAATTTTATCGGTCTTATTGACCATCCATATTTTACCCTCCAGCACATCTACCAGTTCTTTCACAATGGCAAGTCCAAGTCCTGAACTTTCTTCAAAAGTTGGCCGATGAGAAGATAAGCGGTTGAAAGAAGTGTAAAGCATCGCGATCTGTTCTTCAGAAAAACAATCACCGGTATTTATAACTTCAATGGAGATGTATTCGATTTCCGTCGGATTTAACGAAGGAAACCGTTCTTTTTCTTCTGCTGTTGCGCTATAGATACGTACGCCCACATACCCATTATCTGGTGTATATTTTAGGGCATTGGAAAACAGATTAGTCAATATTTTTTCGATAACATCGTAATCAAAGGCAACATATAAATTGTCCTTGTACGCGGAAATATTGGTTTCAACACCTTTTTTATTGGCATAGAGCTCAAATAAGCTAAATAGATCCCTTACAAAATTGATAAAATCACCAACCTGCGGATTGAGTGTAATTTTTTGGCTTTCTATTTCGCGAAAGCGCAGCAATTGGCTAATCATCCGCTGTATTCTGGATACATTTTTCTCTATTAAATCCATGTATACCAAAGCGGTATCATTGGCCACAATAGTGTCTTTGAGTTGTTTAAGCGGCTGTAAAACCAAGGTTAGCGGTGTTTTTAAATCGTGTGAGATATTGGTAAAGAAGTCGGTACGCGCCTGGTTCAGCTCTTGCATATTCTGTTCTTTTAAACGCTCGAGTGCTAATCGCTCTTTAAACACTCTTTTATTGCTGTAATATCTCATTATGAAAAAGAGCAGAGCAGAAACAAGTGCTGCATAGCAGCAATAAGCCCACCACGACAAGAAAAATGGTGGATCGACATGAATATATAATCGTGAAATTTGATCGCCCCATAGCCCATCATTGTTGGAAGCCTTGATTTCAAAGGTATAATCTCCGCCTGGAAGATTGAGAAACTGTACAGATTTCTGATTGGCATGACTGATTTGCCAGTCTTCACCAAGCCCCAACATCCGGTAAGCGAACTGGTTTTTCTCTGCGGATAGATAACTATTTGCCGAAAACTTAATTTCTACATTAGACTGGCTACTGGAGAGTCTTATCTTGTCTTCTTTTCGATTGGAAAGACTACCAATGTCTTTCGTTAAAACTGATGAGCCATCCGCTGGTTTCACGAGTTTATTGTTGACCAGAAATCCTGTAAAAAACACTTTCGGTTTTTGAAGATTTTTATTGAGGTACGCCGGATCGAAAAGTAGAAATCCATTGGTACCACCAAACAGCATTTCACCCCTGGAAGTTTTGTAAGCGGCATGAATATAAAATGAACCAATGTTATTTTCCTGATAAAATCTCGCTTTCTCAAATTTACTGGACTTCCAGTTGAAACAAAAAAGACCATCACTGGTACTTAACCAGATATTTTTCGTGGCAACATCTTCTAGTATGCCAAATACCATTTTCGCCGGAAATCCGTTATTTACACTATAGTTGACATATGTCCCATCTCTTCTGAGTACATTTACGCCTTTACCCAATGTTCCCAACCACACTTCGCCATTTGAAGTCGCTGTATAACTACACAGGTAATTTGCTGAATAGGAAGCATCTTTGAGCACGTAGTGCTTCAATACCTTTAAGGTATGGGGATTTACAACAAAAAATCCTTGATGGCTAATTAAACAGAGCTGATCTTGGTTATTCACATATAATGCTTCGACTTCGAGTTCCATTTTTTTGCCCTGCGCATTAAGGACGCTCACCATCTCTATAGAACCCTGAGGCTTTCTTCGATATAAAAATGATTTATCGGGATCTGTCATCCACCAGGTGCCTTCCTTATCGTTTACAAAATCATAAACGGTGAGTGGTTGCTGGCTCTCCGGAGAGCGGAAATTGAAACTGCTGAAATGCTGATTGTCTACATCATAACTGCCAATACCGCCGTTATAGGCTGAAATCAACAGTTTTTTGCTCATTCGGTCAAATTTCAGGCGTTTAATCATATGGGGACTTAACGAACTACCCTGCGATTTTTCTAGGGGGGTAAACTGATCCTTTTTTCTATTCCAGTAATTCAAGCTTCCCCCCTCGGTACCGATCCATATGTTTCCCAGATGATCTTCCTGAAAACTACTGACTATGGGGTGATTGAGTCCCCCTGGGCTGGGCTTGAAGTAACGAACTCGGGAATCGTAAAGCGAGCAATAAGCTATTTTACCACCGTAAGTACCTATCCAGGCCCCTTGGTCCGGGTCTGGATAAATCGTCCATATCGAGTTATTAGGTAATGAATAGGCATCGTTCAGGTTCATCCGTAAGGCACTGCTACTTTCAGTCGCGGGATCATAAAAAAATAATCCGGCCTGTGTAGCCACCCAGATTATGCCGGTTTGGTCCAGATAAAGTTTTTTGGTTAAAACAGATGAATTTCCCGCTACGCTTACCGGGATCTTCTGTTTTAAGGTACCTGTCAAATCCGTTACATGGATTCCCCCTCGCTGTGTTAAAAAGTAATATAAGCCCCGATACGCAACCGCATCGTTCACCTGATTTGTCGTACTACCAAAATCCGCAAACTGGATTAAGCGTTTTTTCGTCATTTCAACTTGATACACAACAGCGCCTTGGCTTAGAAACACGTGATCTTTAGCACTCAATATATTTTGGAAAGACTTGTTTTTGGGCAATAAAAAGCTTTCTGTCAGTTTATTTTGCGGATTATAGCGTAGTATGCTATTGTCTGACAGCATGTAAACCTGACCATCGCTATGTACACAAAGCGAACGGATCATTCCGGGAACCACGACATGAAAAGAAAACCGTTCGTAATCGAATTTTAATAAGCCTTGCCCAGAAGCTAGAAACAGATTTCCCTTTTTATCCCGAATTAAAGAACCATAACCCCATTTTTGTGCTGGTTTGATCGCAGAGGCGATATCATTTAACTGATAAAAACTGTTGCCATCGTACATGAAGAGCGCATCGGGTCCCGTGTACCAAATACGCCCTAAACTATCTTTTGCGATGCTCTGTATACCGCCATAATAAGAAGTTTCGGGCATCAAATGAAATCTATACCTCGAAAGATCGATACCGAGAACACATTGCCCCCAAAAAATGAGGAAACAAATTATCAGACTGTATTTATTCATTTACCGATGCTATTAAAGCTGTTTAAATTTCAATCCAAGATTTACGCGTGCCAGTTACAAACAAAATACCTGAAGCTAATTGTTGATCAGTGGTTCTATAAACTTCGATTATCATACTATTAGGCAAAGAGCTTCGTCGAAATTCTGGCCTTAGCTCTTTTTCAGCTGTTCAGCTCCATGCGAAGCCAACAGTACCAATTTACTTAAAAACAGGCGTTGGGGACAAACTTATCTTCTTTTGCTGATTATTTTTGAGTTCGAAGATTACAAGTTCATTTTTTCCGGGTATTAAATCCGCCGAAGGAATTAATATCGACTGCTGTTTTTCCTCCTCCCAGTAAGATCCCAAATATTTTTTATTTAACCAGACCTCGCCCATTCCCCATCCTGTCATATTAAGATACTTGTTTCCGGACAGATTGTGTTCGAACTGACCTTTGTAAAAACCGGGGCTGTCATTAGCTGGTCTTTGTTCAAAAACCAAATCCTTGAGTGGATAATTACGCACCGTTAAGGGAATCATTTTCCAGTCTTGAAGGTCGTTTCCATCTAAAGTAATGGTGCCAAATAGCCCTTTTGAATTATCTGTAATTTCTGGTCCGTAAGTGATCCGACCAATATTCTCGACATAAAGTTGAAGCAAGTGTTTGCCTGGATTTGCTTTGATGGCTAGTTTTTTACTCTTATCTGTCAGGCTACCCTGCACCTTACCGTCGACATAGACCACGGCATAATCGCGTACGTTTTCCAATTCCAGCTCTTCGCTTTCGGCATCAGTGTTTATCTCGGTCTGATAAAGTACATAGCCCGATTCGATGTCCAAATCATTAAAAGATAATGCATTTCCTGCCTCGACAGTCTTATTATAGACCTGGTTTACGGATGCTTTCTCTTCTAACATAATTTCCTGTGCTATGAGGATCTGACCCCAAAGAAAAGTCATCATAGACAATATCATTGTTCTTATCATCGTTTAATCCTTTTTATTTCTCTAAAAATGACTGAATAAAGGTCTCTTCTACGGCCACTTGCGGCGAGAATTTCTCACTTTTTACATAATTATCGATACTGTACAACAATTGTTGGGTAGCGGGACGGTTATCCATATCATTTTTGGTATCCAATGCCAATACTAGCAGTTTCCCGCCGTTCATTTTGGCTTCGAAACCAATACCCAATTTCTGGTTGTTGTCGTAACTGTCGATGACCTGTATAAAGGGACGCAGTTGTTGTGGTGCATGTTGCATTTCGATTACTTTTGCATGGTTTAGGATATCCCACCATTGCCAATCGGTATGGTATGAAGTAAGAAAATCCTTAAACATGGCCTGTTTATGATGGACCAGGTTGCCGATGGTCATCGGTGCCCATGCAAACATAATGGGATTCCAAAAATGATTGTGAAACATTGATTTTCGACCCTTTACCTGGTCTGGCGAAGGATAAAAAACCACGGTTTTGCCCTGGGCCAACTGCCTTTTTGCAACATCATCGTAGACATCGGTGTACAACACATTTGCTGTAGATTGCATCAGATGTTGATGCTTTGGATATACCCAAATGTCCCAGCTATTCTTAATGCTATCGTTCACCGCAAGATGAACCGTAAATTTTTGGGTGCCGATGTTTTTCAGGGAAATCTCAAATTCGCCTACCGGCGATACATTTTCGTTGGCAATGGTTTGCTTTTTCAGCGTTCCCTTTTTCAATATGTTACCAGCGGTATCAGTCAACCACCATTTAATTTTCGCATTTTCAAGTGCAGAATTGCTAAAGTTATATACCTCGGCTTTACCCTTAAATGTTTCTGTGTTGAAAAAACTGCTTTTGTTATAGCGTAGTAGAGCGACTGTTGGCGCGCAAAACTCCCTGAATTTTTCTGCCGTAACCAATCCTTTCGAATCCCAAAAAGGATCGAATATCCCCACGGGTGCGTAACCTTGTCCCGGAAAGTCGTTCATCGACAAAAGCTGAAATCCGGCAGATTTACCCGATCGTAACAGGGCTTCAATCACGGCTTTGTACTCCAGCACGGTCAGCGCACCAGATGCTCTGAAGAAATCCTTTGCCTGGTCCAGCATGCCATTTTTTTGCAATAAATCGCTAAATACTTCAAAATTACGGGCCTCTACGGGGCTGTTGGCATATTTCTTTATTTCATCAAAATTTGGATAGATACAACGTTGTCCCGACTCATGTGAAATGACGGGCACATCTACATCAGACTCCGCATTCTTGTCCCAATCAGCACCCGGTTGACCTTCGTAAACCTTTACAGCCCCTTTGTTGGTTTGCTGGGACACGTAATATTGATCTGATTTAACTCTTGTCCGTGCAGTAGAACCGCTATAAAGATGACGAGGATCAGCTTTTCTGCCTTCGGCGGTAAGTTCCTCAATAAAGTCGAAGTTCCCTGTAATTTCATTGCCGTTGCAGTACAGAACAAACGAAGGATGGTTGCCGTATTCTTTCAAAATAGCTTTAATTTCACGGCGGAAGAAGTTATATCTGGCCTCATCGGGTTCGGCGTCTTTCCCCCACATAGGCATTTCCACTTCAAAATATATCCCATGTTTGTCTGCCATGCGAAAGGCCGCCGCCGGGGGGCACCAAGAATGGAAACGTAAATGGTTCATGCCGTAGTCCTTCATCAGTATCATAATGCGTTCCCAAGAGGCATCATCGAGCGGAGCATGCCCTGTTTTTGGGAACACTGCATTTTCAACATTGCCTCTTAAATGGATCGGATGATTATTGAGCAGGACATGGTTTTTTCCTTGTTTTACTTCACGCATACCAAAGGTGGTCGCTTTTTCATGCTGGTAACTATTTTTACCGTCGGAAGTATTCAGCTGGCAGTTAATCCGATAAATATTTGGGTTAAACTCATCCCACAGTTTAATCTGTTTACCTAAGGGAATTTTTGTCTCTATATACGTGACCGAATCGGTACTTAACAAAGCAATTTCATTTTTAAGACTGTAGTTTGTTCCGTCGATAGCAAAGGAAACCTTTCCCTTTACCTTTTTTTTTGTTACATTATTGATCCGTAATTTTACTTTTATGGACTGATCGTTGATATTTGGGTATACCTGAAGGTCTTCCACATAAACCGGATCTATGGCCAGCAGTTTCATTTCTCCCAAGATACCGTTCCAGTTAATCTGCGTAAATTCAGTATGTGCATGGTTCCATTTATGTGTATTGTACTGAAATCGGTTATCGATACAAATGGTAATACGATGCTTTTTTCCGGGTTTTAAGGAAGTACTCAGATCGTGATTGTGAGGCACACTCACATAATCGATGCTGCTAACTTCCTTGGTATCTACGAAAATTGAACTTAACCAGTGGGTGCGCTCAAAATATAGGAATATTTTTTTTCCCTTCCAGTCAGCAGGAATATCGATATCGCGTTGGTACCATGCCGGCCCCATGTATTCGTATTTTCGGGTCAGACGGTCAATATATTTATAAGGATTTTGATATCCTATCTGATAATCGTCGGTAATACCCGGAAGTTTAATTGTTCCTTGTAAACCGTGATTATAGCGGGGAGACAGGGAGCCCCTTCGAAAATCCATCACGTCAGTTTGGAAGCCCCAAGTACCCGATAAATCGATGACATCTTGCGCCTTTAAAAAGGTTGCTTGCACTAGAAACCCCAGTAGGCATATTATTTTAACGTATTTGTATATACTTATCTTGTATTCGTCCATTTTATATTTCGATTATTTATGTACTTTCATTCTCTTCACCAACCTATTCTGTGCGCGCCAGGCCGAATAGCCTTTGTCAGTGTGAAATTGTCTTTAAGGGCTGTTTTCGAAGCGCTAAGATTGAAGTTCTATTTATTCTCATAATAATTCTTCATTAGATACCAGGCTTTTTTGCGATAGCCTTGATCCGACACCAGTCCTTTTCGGTTCCAGCCATCTTGATTGGTCGGATGAAAACGGAAAGGCGAACGGAAATCAAATAGCACCCAGGGTGAAGTTCCGCGCAGGTTTGGGATATGCTTAAACATTTCGAGGTTGTTTTTGTATAAAGTCTCTTGGTAATCTTCACTCCATGAACTGACGACATCCTTTTCGCCCGTTTTGCCATACAACGCCTCGCCTCCAAATTCAGAAATAATTAAAGGCTGGCCTTTTGCCACATCCCATACTGCTTTATTAGGAGAAACTGGCCAGGAATGGTACCAGCCTAAATATTTGTTGACAGCTACGACGTCCAATTCTTTCGTAAAAGGATCATCCATAACAAAGGTTTCCTTCTCCTTATTGAAACGAACAAGATCAAAAGCAGCGGTTATAAGCCTGGTCGTGTCAACGGCTCTGCATGTAGCAATCAAATGCCTGATAAAAGCATTTCTAGGCTCGGACGGTTGGGTTTCATTGGCTACCCCCCAAAAAGCGAGTGCGCAACGATTTTTGTCTCGAGCAACCATTTCCCGCATCATTTTACCGGCTTTATCTTTGGTCGATTCATTTTCAAAATCGATGCCCTGCCATATGGGAATTTCTTCCCACAACAAGAAACCCATTTTTTCGGCCGTTCTCACGATGTATTCATTTTGTGGATAATGCGCCAAACGAATCATATTACAGCCCAAAGCTTTCGCTTCTGAAAGCAGCATCACTGCATCTGCCTGTGAAAAAGCACGACCTTTGCGCTGAGGTATTTCCTCATGAAATGAAATGGACTTGAGAAAAATAGCTTCGTCATTCAGGAAGATATCTTCCCCTTTTACCCAAATATTGCGAAAACCTATTTCCTCTTCTATTTGATCATCGCGCGTTGAAATCTTCACGTTATACAGTTTAGGTGCAGTAGGCGACCAACGTTTGATTTCTCTCGATAGGAATGAAGTTTTCACTTCTCCCTGAGCATCTGTTTTAAGCGTTTGTTTTAGTTGTAGTTCCGGTATTTCGATAGTTACCGAGGAATTGGCTATCTTTTCCGAAAGTTTGACCTTCGCAGTGATTTTATCGGCTTTGGTTTTGTCCAATTGAACAAAATAATCATCGATAAAAACTTTTGGCGTGCTTACCAAAAAGACATCTCGGGTGATACCGCCATAGTTCCACCAATCAAAGGCCATTGCCGGAATGGCATCAACCTGCCGGCTATTATTTACCTCAACTGCCAAAAAATTATCGTTTTCTTTAGCTGCATCCGTTATTTCAATCTGAAAGGGAGTAAAACCACCTTCATGTTGTGCAATCTCTTGTCCATTGAGATAGATGCGACAACGGTAATTTACAGCAGCAAAATATAAGAACAGCCTTTCGTTACTTTCTTTCAATACATCGAACTTGCGGCCATACCAGATGGTACCTTCGTAATATTTAAGTTCAGGCATTTGACTGTTCCAATCCGAAGGTACATTTAAACGGAGACCATTCTCGAAAGCGTATTCATAAAAATCAGTCTTATTTTCGGCCTTTTTATTCAGATAGATTTGGTTTTTTCTTCCCTGGTCGTATAAGTCTACAATAGCGTCCCACTTTCCATTTAATGATTGAGTTCGCCTACCATACACATTGGCCATATTCTGCTGAGCAACAAGGTTGGAGGTTATCAGGCTAAAAAAAAGGGACAATATCAAAGATAGATTGATCAGCTTTATCATAATAGGTGTTAATTGTTTATAAAATTTTCTATTTTACCTGCAATGCCGAAAGCTTTGTCCAACCCTGAGCCGTCAAATCTCCATCAAGGGCAAGTTGAATTGCCGGCTTATTTTCCTTGGTTGTATCAACAATGGCGACTGCCCAGCTATATATTCCTGCAGGTAGATCTACTTTTGCATTTATTTTATAACTTGCAGCAGCACCTTTCAACCAAGCAGACGGTTCACTCTGAAGATCTACAAAAATCTTTCTAACATTCCCTTTGGCATCTAACAGTGCAAAAGCAACTTTATATTTGTAGTTCCATTGTGGAATATTATTAGGAAAATAGCCCCAGCCCATATTCTGCCAACGATGG
The DNA here is from genome assembly GCF_002421245.1 of Sphingobacterium sp. UBA5639. Taxonomy (NCBI): domain Bacteria; kingdom Pseudomonadati; phylum Bacteroidota; class Sphingobacteriia; order Sphingobacteriales; family Sphingobacteriaceae; genus Sphingobacterium; species Sphingobacterium sp. UBA5639. The sequence continues at coordinate 82,543 of NZ_DIJR01000019.1, read as the reverse complement.
GAGATTTGCGCTATCTTTCCCGACTTGATATCTTGAGGGAGATTGATTTGGTCTGGATATACACGGTACCCCCCTTCTGTAATAAACCGTTGAACCAGATCAAAGGACTTAAACCAGGATTCAGTTTCTCCCCCCGCTCTAAAGTCCATCATATTGACATGGGCTTCGGCCGACAGGTCGAACTCTCCTTTTCTAACATCCTCATCATGACCTTCTCTATATTTTCCACTCGGGTCTATCCAATAACGGTGCTTACCTGGAGCAATAATCCAGCCCCCTTCCATAATGATAGGACGCTTAAAATTCCATTTCCTGGCAAAATCCTTTTCCCAATTCTGGTAATAGCCAGTCATGCCAAAAGCATCTTGGCGCAAGCTATAACCTTTATCAATAGCTTTATCCAACAAGCGTTCACTGTTCGGGTTGACTGCTCCCCAACTTTCGGGATGACCTACAAGACGATGGTAGTTGATAACCAAAGGAACTTTTGTGAATGTGTTGGCATATAAACTGGTCACCCAGTCCAAGGTTTCTTCCTTTATTTTTTCAGTACTTTCGGGCGTTGCCATTTTGGGATCTTCATAGACAACATAATGTGCTTCACCCCATTTTCCTAAGCCATAGGCATCAATAAAAGAGGTCTTTTCAGGATCATTAAATTCCTTGGCCAAAGCTGTGATAAATTTGGTGTAGTATTTTCTAAATACCGTATCCTGAGGATAAGGGGTTTGTCTATCGGGATGATTTTTATTTTCCAAATAATATTTGGCTCCAAGGTCGAACACAAATTTGGGTGTATTTTGCCCCTGGTCGCGGCCATCTACCACTATACGGAGCGCTATGGGCAACCCTCTCTTTTGCGCGCCTTTTAAGAGCTTTCCTATTCTGGAATTTGGATCATCCCAGGCATAAACGCCTTCACTGGGATTCAGAGAAGACCAGCTCGTGCGTACATAGCATGCCGAAGCATAATCGATGACCTTTACCTTTTTACCCAATGCTGGCACAAAATATTCGATATCCCAATACGAATCGTCGGCATTACGGGGAGCATACATTACCCAACCATTTAAAGGGTTGCGCAAGACTGAATGTCCATCGTATTTTGGCTTTAATAAGATATACCCCGAGTTGCCGGCACCGCCTTGGGCTTTATTTTTTTGAGAGAAGCCAAGCGACGCGCAAGTACAAAATAAGAGGATAAAAACACTTTTGATTATCCTATTTGATATTATCTGTCTGTTTATTATTTCGTATCTGAACATATTTTTTAAGTCTATTGCTTGTTAGTTTTTGGATTTCCGTTTTATCAGCCCCCTTCTTATAGTTTATAATTTATTGGTGTGTTCAAATCAAATTGATTTATTGGGATGCATTACAAAAATAGCTATGTCAGGCTACCGCTATGGTATTGGTTTGTTCAGAAATGGTTCGTTTTTGTACAAAAATTGGATGTCGATGTCTTTCTTCATTTGTGATAGAGCTTTCCTGAGCGCTTCAATTTTTGCACAGGATAATATCTACTTTCTGCTTAATTTCAAACTATAGCACAATCTGCCTTACCGCTGAAGCTTTTCCAAAAAAAATCCAATCCAAAAAATAAAACTATTTTCAAATAGCCGTTGTTCTTACTGTACAAAACGTCTACAAGCTGCCTTTCGAAAGAAAGGTTCAACATAAAAATTGGCGTCGTACAGTGAAAATCCAATAGTCTTTAAAAACATTGGATGACGAAACAAAAAAGAGGAAACGATAGGAAACATAAAAAATTACTGTACAACTAAACGCTAAGAGAAAGGGTCTGATAAGAATCAGACCCTTTTGACGTAAAAAAGCCAAATCTTGCGACGTGGCTTCGAACTAAATTTAAACATATGATTCACTAGTGCTTTACTTGTAACTTAGTTTCGCAACGCACTAGTTGTTAGATATTATTTGTACGAATTGATCGATTTGGATACTTTCCAGTCATTGCCTACACGTTCCAAGGCAACTAAATCTGTCTTGGTGAAATCCTCAAATTTCAAGGTTAATTTAGCGACCATATAGTCTGCCGATTCTTCTAAGATGTCTGTGCTTACTGTACAGTTTAGTTTCTCGCCTTTTTGCTTTTTCAAGGATTTAACGACTTCGCTACGGCTGTTAGACTGCGCATTGGAAGCTTGGATCTTTTGATTGAAATCAGCTGCGAACAACTGCTCTACTCCTGCTGATTCGCCCTCCGTAGTGACCGCAACATAGTGATCAAGTGCCAAGTCTGCTGCGGAAAGGTTAACGTTTGCTTTTGTTGCTTTTGCTCCAGGTCCATCAGCTGCTATAGCGAAAGTTGATACTGCGATTAAAGCTGCTGCTGCGAATGTTTTTACTAGCGTTCTCATAATGTCTTTATTTTATTATGTTAGTTTTTTGTTCTTATTTGTTGACTCAAAATTACAACACAATAGGCCCCTAGCCTACCGGCTTTAGACCAACGATCAGGAAAACTCGGTGAATGGGGGAAATGGGGAGGTAAATATTTTCTTATCTTTAAGAAAATATGCTAATATGGTTGACTTAACACGTAGAGAGGTACTTGCGTATCATTTAAGACATTTAGCTGTCGGACTTATCAGCAATGATGACTTTGAGGAAGAGATAATAGACAATGTATCCTTTGGTTGTCTTCCTGAATATTATTATTCTTCAAAACAAGCCAAATTTGATGATCCTATCATAAGACCAATGCTCGAATTAAGCTGGTGTTTATATAGCGATTTAGAAAATCATAAATTTACTGGTAAAAACCAGCTTTCTGATAAAGAGCTGAAAGACATTGCTCGGTTTATTTTATTCCTACATTCGGATTTTGAGTACGAGTGGCCTTACTTTGATCGTATAAATCCGCTATTTAGGTTTTCATTTAAAGACTTGTTATTTACTGCTCTCACTTTGGGACAACATTATGGCGTAAAACTAAATGAGCAGAAACAGCAGTTTGAAGAATTTATGCATACAGGAGATCATGAGCTATGGCCTTTTATCAGCAAAGAACAGTATGAACAGCAATTGAGAAAGCAACCATTTTTAAGAGGCATAAATTCAATAAAATCCAACTCAGGGTGCTGATAGAAATACGTCGAATAATGACACTTCCACCAAAAAAATCAAATAATTGAATTTATCGTATTGTTTTAAATAGCGTAGTTCATTATTTTTAGGGAAATACAAAATTTAACAAAGACCATATAAACGAGATATCAAAACACGGGTATCAGAAAAACACTTTAACCTTTAAATTATAATAACTATGGGAATGACCCAAATCGACCTACGTGTATCTGAATTAATCCACATGAAAAAACTAATATTTACTATCCTTTTCGTACCATTATTTTCACTAGGTTATGCCCAGACTACAGTTCAGATCTCAACGACATCAAAAGGAGCACCTATTATGTTTGTTGATAGTGTCCAGATAAGCCAAGCAGACCTGCAAAAATTGAATCCTAACGACATAGCTTCAGTCAAAGTATATAAAGATAGTCAAGCATTTAAACACATTGACAGTAATGCAAATGGAGCCCTCTACGTTGAAACAAAGCAATTCTGCAGAAAACGCTTTCTTAACTACTTCAAATCTAAATCATCAGCGTTCAAGCATCTATTGGAGTCCAAGGGCAGCGATGACGGCTTTCACTACATCCTTCATGGAAAATTACTTAATAAAGGCTATGAGGAAAAGCTCGCTGCTATTAATGACAAGTTTTTTAAATCCATAACAATCATTGAAAAAAAGGAACTTGTGGACAGATATGGTGCTACGGACAAGAATTTCGGAATATTAATTGTTTCGGATGAGCCAGAAATTTAAAATAATGGAAAATAAAACCGAGCATATAATTCGCTTGTATAGCAGCAAAAAGAAAACAGTGTTAATGCTAATTGGCTCGCTACTGTTTGTCGCAGGTGGTATTTTCTTTGTAATGCATCCGGAGAGTTTTGACGGTGAACCTCTAATAACGAGGATGATCGGTATCCTATGTATTTTATTTTTTGGTTTCGCCGCCATCGTATTCGTCCGATATTTGATTTCAAACTTGCTACTTCTTGAGATTACGGATCAGGGGCTACATATCGGCGATATACACAAAACTTTTATCGAATGGCAAGATATCAGTGGGTTTAAGGAAATAGCAATCTATTCAACCCCTATTATCATTATCCTAATTAAAAATAGTAAGGCAGTGATAGACGACGAGCCCAATATGATCAAAAAGAAAATGATGCAGTTTAATATGAATTATGGTTCGCCATACAACCTTAGCAGCGGCAATATGGCTATAAGGCATAAGGAGCTATTCAGACTCTTGAATGAAAAACTCATAAAATATTCGAATAACAACGAGTAACAAAACCGGATATTTCTCCGCTAAGGCAAAAAGCAAAGCCATTTCAAAAACTGTCAATTTGTTAATTACAATCCTTTTTTACTAAAAGCTGATATTTCTATTTGTAAAGTCTCATAATTATCAAGCCTGAAAACAATCAATTTGATATATATATTTATCAAATTCGAATTCAATGTCTACATATTTTTTTAGAATCTCAGATTCCGCTATATTAATATCATACGGATTGTACATTAAAGGATCTTCAATTGGAGGTCTAAAAGTCTCCTTCAAAATAGCTAAAGGTATAAAGTCTATATTAAATTCACCAATAAGCCTCTCATCTCTTCTATCAAACCAACTAATAATACGCTCTATTTTCATAAAAAATCATCTTTATCATATTGCGCATAAGTTTGGTTATAAACGCTGAATACTTTTAAAATGGTTCGTGGAAAATATCTGTTCATTGCTTCAAAAGAGTCAACAAAAACACCTACTTGCTTAAATACAGTAATCATAGATCCTGGATGTTTTATACACATCATTCACAAACTCGATTGTCTAAACTATGAACATTTCCTACACTATCCGTATAAAATTTTAGTGAAACACGGCTAGCATCAAAAACTGTTCTATTAGTGAAAATATATGTACTTCTGGGTTTCAATGAAAAAGAATTCATTTTACCAAACCGAAATGACTCATCTACCCTGTTTTTATTATAAATATCTTTTAAATCTACAGTCTTTTGATGTCTTACATTACCCTTCAATAAAAAGTAATACGAAGTATCGTTTTCTTCTATTTCAAAACGTACAATGTCTCCTTCTTTTGATACTATTTTTTTTTCATTCAGATTAATGCAAATATTATTTCCAGCACAACCTACCATTGAATAAGCTATCATCACTAAATATAGAAAGAACACATCATTATTTATTTTCATCATCATTTTTATTAACTCCAATGCTCATTTGGCAACAATCCCCTAGATTACTTACAATATCAAAAAGAATCTTTACAATAGAAATTATAACCTATACTTCCCTTGGTTAATATCCTTTTCAAAAATTTCCAAATTTGATTTTGCACGAGTTGATCCAAGTTCAGCCCCTCTTTTATATAATTCGTAACTCATCTTTAAATCTTGCCGAATCCCTTCGCCTCTTTCATAAAATCCGCCAGGTTATTATAAGCCTCTGCATAGCCACCAGTAGCGGACTTTGTATACCAATAGATACATTTCTTTGGATTGTATAATGGGTTATTAACACCTAAAAAACTAATTGAATCAAACTGTTGCGCATAATCATATTGACCTTCCGGATTACCGCTATAAGCGCTTTTTTTTAGGTGATCAAATGCCAGCCAATATAATTTGTGCTTTTCAAAGTTCTTGTCCTTTCTCAAAATCTATGGTTTATTTCTTATTTCCCAATAAGGGATTTCTATTTTAAGCCAACACAATTTATAAAAAAAATCACGCTGATAAAACTATTTCAAATTGGCTATTGTTCTTACAATACAAAAACGGCTACAAGCTACCTTTCGAAAGAAAGGTTCAACATAAAAATTGGCGTCGTACAGTGAAAATCCAATAGTCTTTAAAAACATTGGATGACGAAACAAAAAAGAGGAAACGATAGGAAACATAAAGATTACTGTACAACTAAACGCTAAGAGAAAGGGTCTGATGAGAATCAGGCCCTTTCGACGTAAAAAAGCCACATCTCCGGCGTGGCTTTAATAAATAGATGATTCACTAGTGGTTTGTCTTTCATTACTGCCAAACCACCAGTTGTAAAATTCTATTTATACGAAGTTAATAAAAATCCGTCCAAGAATATGGACGAGGATAGGTCAGTTGATATATGGTTTGTTCTCTTTTAGACAGATTATCATAATAAGCACCGAATTCACTCAAATATTCCTCACCCAATCCCATTCTCCAAAACATATCCCTACTGTCCTTATCGGAAAACTTCGACCAAGGTGCTTGCATAGCGTTTTGAAGTGCTTGAAATTGCCCAAATTGATCTAGAAAATCTCGTACTTCCATCAATGCAAAGCCCAATAAATTTTGACCACGCCAACAATAGATGTTTTCAATATCGACGTCATCTTGTGCAAGTCCAATACCCCAGATGGCATCAACGGGGCTTGCCTCAACAAGAACTCTATTTTCTGTTTTTAACAGATATTCGGCCAGCGCCCAATGTTGATTAAACTTATGGATGTTTCCGTTCTTAACGATCTCAAATTTGCGTTCATTCCAAATCTGATCATCATAGCCTACAACTTGCCTTCCCAACTCTTTGGCCTCACCCGGTTTAATACAGTTGATGATTTTCTCAAAATTCTTCTTATCATCAAAAAGCAATGCTTTTTGGGCCATCATCCAATGTTCCGCAGTCCTATAGGTAATATTATCTACTGTAAACGGACTCTCATACCATTGACTGAAAACAAATTTTCCAACTTCCTGATTTTGCTTAGCTGTATGCCCCCAAAAGAAGAGAAATTTGAAGCTATCTCCATTTTCAAATCTATCTGTTAGCCACTTGATATTATATTTTATCATATGCTCAATTCAAAATTGATCGTCTATTATCCATAGACATACAATGATACGCAAAAAATTGAAGCCACATCTCTCGATGTGACTTCACAAGATAAATTGACCATTAGGCTGCTCGATTTTTTATTACTGCTCACAGAATCTATAGTTTTTTTGATCAGAGAGCCTTTTTAGATATAATCTTCTTTCGCCATAATAGGTATCAATCCGATTAATTACAGCGATTGGGGAATCAATAGCCATCCTCCGATAGACAGTATCATTCCGCACAAAATTATGCGTATCGTTAAAAACAAGAATATCTTGTAACCCGCTATTATCTCCACAATTTTTTCCAAATGGAATTTATTAAACTGTTGTTTTTGCAAGAATAAGGAAAAAGGCTTAAGCCCAAAATAACAAGGAGAGATTTTAGTTTCATCGTAAAACTAATTTGAATACTATGGCAATAGTAAGTAATTTTGCTAAACTATTCCAATCTCCGATTTACAGAAAAGTTTTCTGAAAATGGGTTATAAAGCTTTAAACCTTTGGAATCTCATCAGAATAAGTCCTCATAAGTAACAAGAAAAATTACGGTCAATGTTGAGCCACAGGTCAGACTGCGGCACAACATACATATTAGTTATTTTTTGTCACGAAAAGATCATCAGCTCCCTCATTGATAGGGATATACAATCTTTCCCAGCTTTTTGAATGAACCATTTCCCAGCTATGCCCAGTACCTTTCAAATCTTCAGCCAAAAGAATCGTCCCAGGTTCGATTAAAAAAGTTGAACCATCGCTGACTTTAAATCTGATTTTACCTTTCAGCGTAACCACGTATTGTCTTCTTGGAGCTGGATGAGCATTTTTCTCCCATTCTTCTGTTTTATTACTTGTCCAAAATGTACTCGTATTGGCGTGTTTCAATGTTGGAATAAAGCCTTTTTGAAACGAGCAGGTTCCATCCGGGTTGTTAATCAAACGTACTGCAGGCATTTTACCTTCGGCTTCCACGTTGACCTCCTTAATTTTTCCATGACCTTCTTGCGCTTTCACAGCGTTTAAGCTTGATGCTGCCAGTACGCAAGCAATAGCTAGTTTGGATATCATTTTCATTTTGTAATGTTGAAATTATTATTTTGTTGTTTTAATTTTAGAATTCATAAACCGTGTCGTGCACCATCATCCGTTCAAAATAAGGTTTGTATTTAGCGACAAGGGCGAGGTGTCCCGGCAGTTTACCATAAGCCTCTAGTTCCTCCAATGTCGCAAATTCCATGGATGCATTGTAGGTAAACGAGTTGTCCAATACCGCTCTTGGAGAAGAAGCAGCTGGCTTGCCATAACGTACATTTTTGACATAGGGAAGCTTTTTAAGACCTTCAAAAAACTGTTTAAATTCTTCTACCTGTTCAGCAGACAAGTCAGGTTTTAGCCAAAAAAGCAAATAGTGGAAATACACTTTTTTAGTTTTCGCTTTTTTCTCTTTTGCCATCAGTGAGGTAGCCGCAAAGCTCATAACACCAGCAGTACCTAGTGTAAGGATAAAATCTTTTCTTTTCATGTTATTGCTATTTAATTAAAATCAATTCTATATTTAAGCACAAATGCCCACTTGTGATCTGTTACCACAGCTTGATCCGCAGCATTTAAATTATAGATTGGACGATTTTGCGCATCAAAAGTCAGCCGGCTGCTATTACCGTGCATCAGTAGCGAGATACCTGCATCATAAATTAAACTTTTGTCTTTCAATGCCTTGTAGTCCCCTACTTGTACAGAAACCGCTGGCTGCAGCTGTAAATTATGTTTGGATGGATTGAAATAAGGGAGTGTACCGCCGACCTGTGCGTAAAATGTATTTCCCGTGCCAGCATTTGGCAAGCTATTTCCCGCACCATTCAGGCTTGCATTGGCCGCATCGATACCTGTCGCGGGGTTGTTTGTCCCTGCAAAGCGGAGATAGTTAGGACCATAATCGCTGTGCATGGCCATACCATAGGCACTAATCGAAGTTCCATTCTCTTTATCGATTGGCGCATCATAGATGATATCCGCTGCAAAATTGCGCATATCGTCATTTTTGGTCATCTGCTGTTCATCCAGATGCCAAAGTGCATTGTGCATATACTCAAATCCAGCCCCTATGCTGAGCACATCTTTTTTACCGAGATATGTACCCGAATTGAATGGCGTTTCGTTACTTTCTTTATCGTGGAATGCGTAGCGGAAGTACCCTGACACATCTTTACGTGCTTCGTTTTTGCTAAAGGTGGCTTTATTTAATTTAGGATCAGCGCTGGCGGCGGAATATGGATCGGCAAGTACCACCCGATAGTCAAATTTTCCAAGCTGCCCTTTTGCATAGAAGCTCATTTCACGCACGACCATATCAGTCGCCCCAGTATTGGATGTCGCATACAAAGGCAAGTCGTAAAGAAGCGTATTAAGTGGTCCTGTTGTAAATCGGGAAAGACCGCGCCAAGTCGAACGGCCGCCACCGATCGCAAGTTTGGTGCTGAAACTATATTCCGCATAGGCATCCAAGAGATCCATATACGTATTAGTCTTGCTGTTGACGTTTACGTTAGTAGGACCCATCTGTAATACAAACAGTAAATTTTCGGTAGGCTTGTAGGTCATCTTTGCCCTAATACGCCGCAAAGAAAGATCAGATACATTCGAAACGGACTCGTTGTTTACCAAGCTTCCCGGATTAATCTGGCTATATCTCGCCCACAGCTCAGCGTATCCGCTGAAGCTGATATAACGTGTATGCTCCTTATTTAAGAAATGAGTAAGTTTTGGATTTCCAAAATCATTGGTTTGCGCCTCGGCGAGCTCTGCGCTACCTAGTCCCAAACTGAGGAACAATGCCAAGGTAAGCTGTTTTCTATTCATGATTCAACCTAATTTTGTTTTTTTGATAAGTCAAAATTAGGCTGAATATGGAGGTGATATTATTAGAAAACCATTAGAATTTTTAGCTTAGTCAAGCCCCTTTGGATAGGCCAGTTTAAGTTCGACTGAAAACACAGTCCCTACATGGAGAGTTGAATTAACCGCTACATTACCCTGATGCATCTCAATAATTCGCTGAACAATTGAGAGACCGATGCCATGTCCCTCTTTTGAAGGCGTACCGGCCACACGGTAAAACAAATCAAAGATATGCGGGATATCCTTGCTGTCTATTCCGATACCATGATCTATTACCTGCACCTGCGCTATGGTTTTATTTCTGGAGAGCAGTACCTGGGCATGCCGATCAGCACTATATTTACAAGCATTCTCGATCAGATTAGCAAAGGCCACTTTCAAGAGGTAGGCATTTGCAGATACCAAGATTTCCTCTTCGTCGATTGCAGCATTAGCATCAAAAGAGATGCTTACCCGATAGTCTTTATTTTTCTCTAAGACCACTAACTTTGCTTCAAGCAGTATTTCATCCAGTCTGATTTCTTCAAAATTTACCTGCGAACTATCGTAGTTTGCCCGGGCAAAATCCAGCAAGGCTGTCGAAAGTACAGTAGCCTCCTTCGCATCGAGCAATGCCCTATCAATAGAGTTAAAATACTCATCCACATTGGTATTCAGCTGCTGCGCCAATTCCAGTTCGGCGATCATAGCTGCCAAAGGTGTTCTAAACTCGTGTGAAATAATGGATACAAAATGGCGCTGGTTATTGAAAGATTTTTCCAACCGATTGAATGTATTGTTGAATGTTTCGATAAGTTCTGAGAGTTCGTCTTTTGCATTACTATAGGAGACACGTGTGCTCAAGTTATGTTCGGACACATCCTTTATCTGATGTATAATGTAATTGATTGGCTTAAGAATATAACGTGCAAATAGAAATGAAGAGAAAAAAATAAAAAATAGGGCAACGATATAAATCGTTATCAAAATATTTTTCAGCCGTTCCATATGTGCAAAACCCGTTACATCGTACGCATGTCCGATCAAGAAAAAAGGCTTACCCTCAAATTGATAGTTTAAGCCCATATACAGTTCTTTGCCTTGCTCCCATGTAAAAAAATTAGACGTTTTGACAGATTCCAATTTAACATCGGGATACGTCGGTTCGCCTATATCGGAAAAAACAACCCTATTCTGCTGATCGAAAACAGTAATCTGGGCTTCGTTGATCAACTTTTTATTTTGTTCATGAATTCTTCTTATCTGATGTTCCTGCACCTGTGCATCAAAAATAAATTCTGCGCGCCAGATGATCTTATAGCGCAACCGATCAACAAATTCTTCCTGCCGATTTAATTCCGAGAAGAAATAAACCGCATAGGCGAATAGAAACAAGATGATAGCCGAAGAGAGCGTAAATACCCAGGAAGTTCTATTGACAATCTTCATTCTTTATTGGATAAAATAAATCCATGTCCGGATTTCGTATGAATCAATTTAGGTGAAAAATCCCGGTCTATTTTTTTACGCAAATAATTGATATATACATCAATATAGTTTGTTCCGGTATCAAAGTTTTTGCTCCATACATTACGTGCTATTTCATCCTTGCTGAGCATGGTCTCCCTATGTTTCAAAAAGAAGTGGAGGAGATCAAACTCTTTGGGAGTCAACTTAATAGGTTGTCCCTGACTATGAACCTGCTTACTCCGGAGATCAACACTGATACGATCATAGGTCAGCATCCCCTGAATCTCTTCTTCACTGATTTCCCTGTGCCGCTTGAGCAAGACAGCGATACGTGCAAAAAGTTCGCGTATTTCAAAAGGTTTCACCATATAATCATCGGCTCCCGCATCAAAACCAGATATTTTTTCATCGATACTGCCCAATGCTGTGAGCATGATGATTGGGATCCTGGGGTAAGCCGCACGCATCTGTTTACTGAGCTCAATCCCATTCATTCTTGGTAACATGATGTCTATGAGAAGTAAATCATAGTCAACAGATTTGGCTTCTTTGATCGCTGATTCCGCATCACCAAAAACATTGACCAGGTAGCCCTGACTTGCTAATCCTTTTTTCACACTCGAAGCAACGCGTTCATTGTCTTCTACGACCATTATTTTCACCATTCTAGCATGCTTGTATGTATCTACTAATACTGCAGGACAAAGTTAGTTATTTTTCAAAAAGGCTGGAGAGTTCGGTTTCAACTTATTAAATGTAACAGCAGTATAATCAAAATTCTATGCCCTCCTCATAGTAGCGCAGCCTCCATGAACTTTAGACAACGGTCAGGAAAACTCGGTAAATTTACCGTTATTGCTATTGCTAAAATGGCATTGTTACCACTCGTGCATTATATTTACCTTTTTTAATCTCAAATAAAACTGCATACCCACCAGCCCCATCGCCGTTAACAGTACTGATGTATAAAATATCATTTGAGTCATCATAGTAGCATGTTGCAAACTCGTTGTTTACATTAAATAGGTTTTCAATTTCCTTTGCCGGGATCTGGATAAATCTCCCCTTTATAGTAGCTTGAATAGAGGTGTAATGGCTTGTAGGGATTTCGCCATCTGTTCCCCAGACCTGCTGCCCTCTAAATTTGTCTACAACGGTATAACCATCATATTGAGTCGATGAAAAATCACCTTTATTTTTTTCATAATCGAAACTATCGGAATTTATTTGCACGGTTATATCTTTTGCAATAAATTTTACGGTGCCTTCATCAGAAAGTACAGTAGGGATCTGCTTGTAGGATTCTATATATTTAATTCTTGAATTGTGTACATACCCAGTAATGCTCTTATTTCTTTTGTCTGTATAATCAACAATTACCCAATCGCCAAACTTTTCATCAGGAAATGCATAAACAATTTCATCAGCAGCAATTTTTGAAACAACCACGCTATTCACTGTAGCTTGTTTTCTCACATTTACATAGCCGTCTTTGTCAATGATTTTTGCAAATTGGGCCGAGGCCAACTGGCATACAGTGAGAAAAAGTAGTACTAAAAGATATCTTTGATTCATTTGGTATAAAGTTATTACTGATAATATTTTGACCCCGACTAATAAGATCTTGGACCATACGATCTTCCTTACGATGATTCATATTTACGAATATGGGTGAAAGATAATAATTTCCCTACCTTTATATCATTTGTTGATTAAAAATCTTTTAAAATAGACGCTCGGACTAGCTTTTTATGAATTTATATAATGAAAATCCTTTTACCCGTTTTCTACTGAAAACTCGCTAGCGTTAATGACTTTTTGTAGATAAATTTCATCACTAAACAATTCTAAATGCTCTTGCAACAATCATTATGTCGTTAGAAGTGGAAGCGGTTTTAATAACAGAACAGTATAACTTATTATTAACTCATTCCATAAGATTTGAAATCATATTCCTCCTCCTTAATGGATTATTTATGATTTCCTGAATGAATAATCCCCAATCCTGTTCCAAATCATTTAGATCGTCAAATGGCGCTGGATAGTTGAATTTAGGAGCAAATGGAAAAGAAAATCTAACAATTAGGTCTTCTTTATGATAAATCAGAAGCTCCATTGTATTCTCCGCTAGTGGTATCAAATTTACTTTACAATGATCTCCCACATGGAACGTTGTTGTACCAAATAAAAAATAAAGTTCATTTTTCTCTACGTACAAAGCTGTCAAAACATCTTCAATCTGTCTGTACCATCCATAAATATTGGTGACTGGCTCCAAATTTTTAAACTCTTCGCCAGATTCTAGATCAAACAGTATATCGTGTAATTCAAAATTTCGTAGTAGTTTCATAGCTATTTATTTTTTAGAAAAGTTGGTATTTTTAACTACTAAATCCCCGGAGATTATTTCATTCAAACCAACGTGTCCCTGAATGGATCTAAATAATTTAATCCTCGTTCTTCAAATATTTCCTCAAGCTTTTCGGCACCATTTTCCTTTTTAAAAGCTACCTCCTCCTCCGTAATCGGCAGCAACCAATAGAAATGGACTGACTTATTGTTATCGAGGGTAAGAATTTCGAGTTTGGGTCCGTCGAGATAAGGTAGCGAAATAAGGCCATAAGAGCAAGAAGAATCCAAGCGCCATCCTCTTCCCCAGTTAATGGTATGCCAATGGCCCAGACTCGCGCCAAATTTATGATAATGTGCTACGACTATTAATGATTCAACTAATGTTTCATCTTGCTCACTAGAAAACATATGCAGTTCGAGGGCAAATTCATCATGCAAGCCAGACATACCTATAGTCGCATAAGCCCACATGTTCCGTTCGGTTGTTGGGGGAAATTCCAGCACCCTAAAATGATCGCCTAGATCCTTATAGGGACCTTTTGGCCAAGTCAAAACGTTATATTCCTTTCCCCAATTACAGGTATAGTGTTCTAAAAGTTTCTGATAGTATAAGGCTGTATCCATTTTTTAATTTATTAAAAATAATCTACTCCTATAAAACTATTTCCATATAACTTTTGTTCTTACTATACAGAACGACAACAAGCTTCATTTCGGCAAGAACATTTAACATAAAAATTGGCGTCGTACAGTGAAAATCCAATAGTCTATAAAAACATTGGATGACGAAACAAAAAAGAGGAAACGATAGGAAACATAAAAATTACTGTACAAATAAACGCTAAGAGAAAGGGTCTGATGAGAATCAGGCCCTTTTGACGTAAAAAAGCCACATCTCCCGACGTGGCTTCGAACTAAATTTAAGCATATGATACACTAGTGCTTTACTTGTAACTTCGTTTCGCAACGCACTAGTTTTTAGATACTATTTATAAGAATTGATCGATTTGGATACTTTCCAGTCATTGCCCACACGCTCCAAAGTAATTAGATCAGTCTTGGTGAAGTTTTCAAATTTTAGAGTCACTTTAGCTACCATATAGTCTGCTGACTCTTCAAGGATATCGGTGCTTACAGTACAGTTCAGTTCAGCTTTTCGCCTTTTTGTTTTTTCAAGGATTTAACCACTTCGCTCCTACTGTGATTTTGCGTATTGGATGATTGGATCTTTTGATTGAAATCTTCGGCAAACAATTGTTCTACACCTGCTGATTCCCCCTCAGTAGTTACCGCAACATAGTGTTCTAAGGCAAAATCTGCTGTGGAAAGGTTAACGTTTGCTTTTGCTGATTTTGAACCCGGTCCTTCAGCTGCCATAGCGAAAGTAGATACTGCGATTAAAGCTGCTGCTACGAATGTTTTTACTAATGCTTTCATAATGTCTTTTTTATAGTGTTAGTATTGTTGTTCTTATTTGTTGACTCAAAACTACAACACAAGAGGTCCCTAGCCTACGGGCTTTAGACCAACATCAAAAAAAACTCGGTGAATGGTGGAAATTGGGAGGTGAAAATATGTACGGATACCAAGTCTAATTTCTGAGCGGCTTTTAGTTTCCTGGATAAACTAAATATCAACTAAGTAAGGGCGAATATTAGACCAACTCTCACGAATACGAATCGCTCATCCTAGCCAAATATCTTGTGATTACTTTTAGTATTAGATAATTAAAACATGCCCAAAAGGCATACATTATTTACAAATAAAACTTAAAAACAATGAAAAAGTTATTGATGAGTTTGCTAGCGGTAGCTGCGCTATCGACAGCAGCTTTTGCAGGCACGGACACAAAAGCTGCCAAAGAAAATGCAGAAGTAAAGACAGGTACTTCGGCAGCTGCCGAAAACACCAACAAAGTTGAAGTTGCCGAATCAACAAAAGAAAACAAAGCAACGTTTCTAAGAAAGTGTGTTTACACGCTAACGGTCTACAATACTAGTGGCCAAGTGATTGACACCTTCACTTCGCAAACCTATGTTGAAAATTCCTGTTCAGGATTCTTCGACAACTGCAGAACGATTTACAGACATATGCTTGCCCATGGTGAATTAGGAATATAGTCTGCAACTTATATTTCATTCGAATTATAAGTACTGAAACATAAGCGGGGCCTGGGCCCCGTTTTGTATTGATGTAAAGGCCGAAGGTCAGAAATAAAACATAATCAAAATCAAAAAAAAACTCCTATCGAAAGATCGATATCGCAATTATTTTTAGACTATAAATCCGAATATAAAATAGTATTATTGGATATACATTAAAATTTAAGCCATAGGGGAAGAAGCCTTTTTTTTACTGTTTTTTGCCACTGTACTGTTAACAATCCATGTCAGTTGTTCCGGTCAGCCGAGTCAACAGGACACTGCTAGTGACTCACTTAGAATTATAGCAAAGAATGCTGATAAATCCCAGGTATTCCCTAAAAGAATAACGCTTGGAAGTCCTGTTTCCAAGGAAATAGGATTATTAAAAAAAGTAGTTCTTGAGAATAAGAATGTAGATACGAAAGAAGAGTATGAAAACAGCTCATTTTCAGAGGTAAAATATTTTTTCGACCCTAAAAACTATATCATTTTAAAGGTCAACACAGACTATCCAGCAATTTTATTCGAAAAATACAATTATAATGCTAATCTTGACTTGACAAAAAACTATCATGAGTTCTATCAGCATCCAATGGTTGGTTTTATGCAAAACCATCAATTTTATGTAGGCGTAAATGCAAATACGGCTTATGAAAACCCCAGCTTATTTCCCATCAAATTTAACAGGCATAGTCATAGTCTCGTTGAAAAAATCGATGACAGACAAGTCAATAACTATCAATTATTAGATAAAGCTGCTGTTGATAGCTTGGAATTAAAATACGGTTCCAATAGAGTATATTTTCGTAACTATTGGAACTTATTAAAAGAACCCAATCCAAAAAATGAATTTTATGAAAAGGTAGTACGCTTAAAAAATTCACTTAAAGCTGCTGCTCAAAAAAAGGATATTAATCCCGAAGATATTGATTTATCCATCTCAATGGTAATCGATAAGGATGGAAAAGTTAATCAACTGGACGCTTATTTGGAATACTCAATTCCGGAGAAACAATCTATTCGCATAGAAGATGTGGTATTAAAATCCTTTTTACAATCTTTAAAGATCGATCTTATCAACAATTATTCATTTTTTATTCCAGCTCAGAATAAAGATAAAAATCAAGTGAGCGCATACTTTTTAACCCGATTAAATATTGGATTACCTTATCGAAATTTTAAATAACGAAACAAAAGGGCATAAATCCGAAAAAGCCACATCGCTCGACGTGGCTTCACAACATATATATTTATAGGGAATAAGCATTATTGGTAGGAATGAATTGACCTGGACACCTTCCAATCGCCGTTCTCGTAAACCAAAGTCACGAGGTCTGTCATGCTAAAGCTGTCAAATTTCATTGCAATTTTTGCAATCATATAATCTACTGATTTTTCTACGATCTTGATATTTACTTTGCAATTTAGCTTTTCTCCGTGTTGATTTTTCAACGATTTAATCACAGCGCTACGACCATAGGTCAATATGCTGTTAGCCTGTATCTTTTGGTTGAAATCGTCCGTAAACAACTGCTCCACGCCTACCGATTCCCCCTTGGTGGTGACTGCAAGATAGTGATCCACTGCTAAGCCTGCCGTGGAAAGGTTAATGTTTGTCTTTTCTGATTTGTCTCCCCATCTTTCAGCTGCCATGGTGAATGTGGACAAGGCGATTAAAGCTATTGCAGTGCAATTTCTTACGAATGATTTCATGATATCTTTATTTTATTGTGTTAGTTATCGTGTTTCTACTTGTGGGTCCAAAACTTCTGTTTAATATGCATTTACCCCATGGTCTTTAGACCAGTGATCGAAGAAACTCGGTGATTGTCATTTACCTACAAGAGATTTCGATCCGGAAGCATGCCGAAGAAATTTAGGACACATTTCGACAACCACATGCCAAACATTATACCAGTTGGACCAAAGCGTACACTTATGCTTTCTGGGCCTTAAAATGGCCTTTTATTAATCTTCTTTTAAAAAGCAAATGTGCGCTTGCGAACAGTTTAGAAACGTATTGTCCGCATCCGTACAATGGATAAAGCGTTAAATAGAGACCGTATCAATTACGCAAACACGGCATTTACAGAAGCAAAAAAGGAATGAGAAGGAAGGGATAACGAACATAAAAAAGCCCGAGAACAATCGGGCTTTTCCAAACGGCAAGTGCTACAATGCCATTGCTATTCGGTATAAATGGACAAACATCCTCAAATCTGTCTTACGGACAAATTCTACAACGTGTTACTTCAGTTTCTGTAAGCGCTCTTTCGCCGCGGGCACAATATCATCGTTTTTATCATAATTGTCAATCACACTTTTCAAGGTACTCTTCGCCTGGAAGGTATTGCCTTTGCGCGCATAGGCATCAGCAAGCAATAGGAAGCTCTTGGCAACCCAGTATTCCTGTGCTTCCCGATTGTTGATCACATCAAAGGCTGTTTCCAGCGCTTTATCATATTCTTTGTTATCATACTGCATTAGTGCCACGCGATAGCGCGCCTCTGCTCCGACTGCCGACTGGCTCTTCAACGCGGCCAGGTTAAATTCTTTCATGGCAGCCGCTACATTCTTTTCTTTTAGCAAGGCTTTTCCACTGTATAGGTGCGCTTTCGCAATTTCTTCCTCGGTTGCACCGTTGTAATTCTTGATCAGGCTCACGTACTTGGCCATTTGCTCCATATCGCCGAGTTCGAAGTAACACACCATCAGGTTCGTTACTGCGTAGCCATAGTTCTTTTTATATTCTTCGTTGAGCTCCAATTTTTTGAGGTGTACAATGGCCTCGTTGTATTCCTTGAGATCCAGGTACAGCGCAGCCACTGTCAATAGCGTATTCTCTGAATACTTGCTGGTCCAGTCGTTCAGAATGATATTCAGATCATGCAGTGCTTCCTGTGGATGCCCAGTACGGTACGAACTCACCCCACGGATGTAACGGGCGAATTTTTCTTGCTTGGGTTTTGGAAATTTATCAAAATAAGCATTGATCGCTTCTACAGCGGCTCCGTATTCTCCCCTGGCGAATAGAGACTGTGCGGCCTGAAAAGCCATATTATCCAGTTCCGCAGGACTCAGATTACTGACATTGGTACCTACGGCATAACGGATATAGCTTGAAGCATCCCCCTGATCGAGGTAGATGTTTTCAATGAAACGCATGGCCTGCTCTGCCTCAGCAGTTCGGGTATACTTCTCCACCACCTTCTCGAAAGTCGCTTTCGCCGCTTCGGGCTCATCGTTATTGTACTGCACGAGCCCTATGGTCATTAAGGCACGGGGAATATAACTGCTACGGGGGTACTTTTCGACAATTGCTTGCAGCCCTTCGATAGCGCGGCCATAATCACCCATCGTGAAATAAGTGTAGGGAATTTCAAAGGCCGCATCATCTGCATAGTTCGAAGATGGAAATTGTTTCAGTACGGACCGCAGCGTACTGAGCTTGGTTTCATTGTCGCCTTGTAGACCAAATAAAATACCACGCTGGAAGAAGGCATAATCCTGGTTTGGCGCTTTGCTATTAATCAGCTGGTCGTAGTACTTGTTTGCCCGACCATAATCGCGCAGACACAAATACGAATCACCTAGACGTGCAATAACATCATACCGTATATTTTGATCCACGGTATTTCCTCCGGCAGTCAGAAAGCGTTCAAAATATTTGGCCGTCAACTCAAAACGGTTGTTTCGGTATGCCGCGTACGCCAGCCCGTAATTTGCATAATTATAGACATCAGTATTCCGAGCGACGGGCAGGCTTAGAAACTCGGAGAAGTTTTCTACAGCTTCACCAAATTTGCGCACTTCATACATGGCTTCTGCTTTCCAATAGGTCGCAAGAGCCGCCATTTCAGCATTGACCGGAAACTTTTCAGATCGCATAAACATAGATATGCTATTTTCGAAAGCACGCTCATTATAAAACTCCAATCCGCGGTAGTAGGTTACCTTTTGATAGATCGCATTGACTTCCCGACCGCGCTCTTTTAACGATTCCAGCATACTGACACCAGCATGGAAATTGGTCGTCCCCCGTAGAATTTCAGCGGATAGTGTTTCCGCACTTTCCTTTCTTTTTGAACCCGGATCGACAGGTTTCACTTCCTGGGCGATATATTTCTCGAGGACTTTTTGCGCAGCCTGGGTGGAGTCCATTGCAAACAAGATTTTAGCATAGTTAAATAGCGCATCGGCCTTCACTTGCCGGTCCAAATCCAGCTTTGTAGCTTTGACAAAAGCATTTCGTGCAGCTTGCTTGTCGCCCGTCTCCAATGCGATATGACCTAAGGTCATGATGGCCCCTTGATAAAAGGCATCCGAAGGTTTTATGGCCTCCAACATACCGCTCGCTCTTTTGTATTCGCCGGCTCCGTAAGCCAGGTAGCTGATGCGATAATTATCGATATTGCTTTGTGAAGCGTCTGGATGCCGTTGCATCAATTCGTGGTAATAGGCCTGTTTATATTTTTGCTGTGCTAAATAGGTGGCAGTGGCAATCTGGCGCAATTCGGTCTCAATAGCATCGCGGTTGATAAGCGTCATATCCGGGCTGCGGCGCACCTTAACGGCATCAGCCAGCATGGGCCGGTAGTCACGTACGACGTCAATGGAATCCATGGTTTGAACTTCACCAGCGCCACTTTGCACACTATGCTGTTGTGGTTTCTCTTTCTTATCTTTCTGCTGTTTCCCCACTTCCTGCGCATAGCCTGTAAGCAGTAAAGCCGAAAGCGTTCCTGTAAAAAGGTATTTAAGATAGTTGTAGCTCATTCTTTCTTTCAATATCATTGTTCGTCCGTATTTCTGAGTTTTTCCAAACGTTCTTACGCCAAGGAGGCTGTAGTGCAATATTTATCTAAACAAATAGCCAAAACTAAAGAATTCTAGCCACATTCAGTAAATTATCAGCCTGAAAACAGCCGCATTAGCTAATTTTTACCTTACCGTTGTTTGATTTTTACGATTTAGAATAACATAAGCTATTCCCGATGCGTCCTCGGCAACCGACTTGATTACAATAATGAAGCCACTTTCTATAAATCCAAGAGATAATCGCATGGGCGACCTCAACGGCCAATACTGCCCGCATCTTGGCCTAGATATACATTTTTTATACTTTAAAAAAAATAGTTCTTTGATCGGAATAAAAATCTGAGGCAGGGGAAAAATTGAGAACATTGATGAGGTAGATGCACGAAGAAAAGAAACTTCAAGGGTTTGCACTTGGGATATGCCATTTTACATCACGATGAAACACCTCACTAAGATCTCCGACATTATTATTGGCATAAGCTTCAAAAAACGACGCCTTGGCAAAACAGCAAGGCGGTTCGATTCCTGATTCATAAAAAAAGCCACATCGTAGGATGTGGCTTCTAAACTAAATTTATAAACATGTGATTCACTAGAGCTCGGCTTTTGCTAGGACTGAGCTGGCCTCAAAGTATGAGCTACTATTTATACGAATTGATCGATTTGGACACTTTCCAGTCATTTCCTTCACGGACAAAGGTTACTAGATCGGTCTTGGTGAAATCTTCAAATTTCAAGGTCATCCTGGCCACCATATAATCGGCTGATGTTTCAAGGATCTCCGTACTAACCCTGCAGTTTAATTTCTCACCTTTTTGTTTTTTCAATGATTTTACCACTTCACTACGGCTATTTGACTTCAAGTTTGCTGTTTGAACCTTTTGATTAAAATCTTCAGCAAACAATTGTTCTACACCAGCCGATTCTCCTTCAGCCATGACAGCAACATAGTGCTCTAAAGCAAAGTCTGCGGTTGACAAGTTAACAGTTGTTTTTGCTGTTTTTGATCCTGGGCCCTCAGCTGCCATTGCACATGTTGAAATTGCGATTAAGGCTGCTGCTGCGATTGTTTTTACTAGCGTTTTCATAATATCTTTATTTTATCGTGTAAGTTTTTCTGTTTTTATTTGTTGATCCAAAACTACTACTCTACATGCTTCCTGCTCACAGACTTTAGATCAACAACCGGCAAAACTCGGTGAATGACTGAAATCAAAAGGTGAACGTCAAAATACATTAAGAACATAAGATCCATTTATTAACTCCGTGCCAAATACTATACCAGCTGTCCCTGTGCGTTCAATAACGGCCCCATGACCTATTAAAGCACATTTCGCATCTTTTTCAAAAAAAGTAGATGTACGGATGCGAACAGTTTATAACAATATCGTTCATATGCGTACACTATATTAAATGCCGTCCAAAAAATGAACTAAAGCCATAAGAGGTAGATAAAAGCTACCAGTATCAATACAATAAAGCAAGTCCAAATTCTGCTAATTTTCGCACTATTGTCCATCTTTATTGCCTGTTTGGGCTGTTCGGAGTGATTACATTGGCTATTCAATTACGGATAAAAGAAATTGTTATACGCAAAACTTTAGGGGCAACGCTCAGCAATTTGGTATATCTGCTGTGCGCAGATATGGCTAAGCTGGTCGGAATAGCCCTGTTGATTGCACTTCCTGCCGGATGGCTGTTCATGAATCAATGGCAGCAAGAATTCGCTCATCGCATTTCGGTTAGCTGGTCGATTCTTGCTCTCGCAGGGATTATCGCACTGGTAATTGCTATGCTAACTCTATGTACGAGAGCAATAGCAGCTGCGAAAGCTAATCCCGTCGACAGCTTAGAAGCGGAGTAAGAATTTGAAAACAACCTCATTCTCAATCACGCCATTCTACTACCCGTATGGCTGTCGCGGGAGCATCAGCGAGTCCCTCAGCATCCTTTTGCACTGTAGGCTGCACAAATAAAGCAATTTTACGTTTCTTTTGCCACAACTGGGTATCATATGTAGGTTCCCAGGCTCCTACAGACTGATCACAAAGATCAATAATATTATTAGCCTCTTGCTGCATCCCATTCAACCTCAGTATCGAAGGTCGGTAACCGCGCTCTTGATCCCGAAAGACCAGCGTCAACATTGTTTTATGATCTTTTCCGCGAACCAATAGCTGGGGCCTGGCGATTGGAATATCCTTTGTTCCACCACCACTCAGCGTAAAGGGTGTTTTTCTAAAATCAAAAGACCGGATCTTCCATTCACCCTCTTGTAAATAGATGACCTTGTATTGTGGGATCTCTGATCCTGCGTCACGCCAGTAACTGGCGATAAAAGGATTCCCTTTTTCATCCGCAGCGATAGAAGTTTGATTAATCAGTTCGTGCTGTTGTGGGATACGGGCTGCATATTCAGCGGTAGATTCTTTTATAGGCAAATCGTACCCCATTCCATTACTCTTTTGCCAGGTTAATCCGCCATCGTTTGAACATGCATAAGCCATATCATGATTGCTTTCCACATTGGTACTTTCCCGCCACACCCAAGAAAGATGTATCGTTCCCCGACGATCCACATAACTTTGCCAATAGGCATTTCTCCGCCCCTCGCCATCAATCAGATTGCTATGCATCCGCTCCCATTTCTGTTGTTTACTGTCGTACCTATTAACCACAAGATTACCATGACCGGATCCGCCATCACGATATAAAAACAGCAACTCACCACTGGGCAACTTTAAGAATTCAGGATAGGTCACCTTTGATTCATTTTGTCCCAGCATGGCTTGCTCATAACCTAGCACAAGACTATTGGGGTGAAGGGTACGTGCATATCTCAACTTGCTGTCATGCTGATCCCAGCAAACGTGGAGATATCCTGCCTTATCCACCATAATACTGATCACATTATGGGCATCCTTCACATGCCCAGTATAACCCGAACGTCGCAACTTCCAGACCTTGCCAGAAAGTAACCGCTGACCTAGAACTACATATCCAGCTTCGTCATAATAAGCGATATATTGGTATTTACCATTGCTGGTTAATGAATTTTTACGAAATACGGTTGTGTTGACCGTGTTCTTTGCCCAACCATTTCCGACAAGCGTATTCTTAATTTTCTGCCCTTGTGCATTGTAAATAAACAAGAGGCACGCGCAAGCGAGCATCCCTACTCTTATTAGTTGATTTAGATATTGCTTCATTGAATTTTTTATACATTTGCTGATTCCGCCAAGTCCTTTTGAAAGGAGTCTTATCACCGGAATTTGGGGTTATTGAATGGCTTTGCTCTGATCTTTATGCCAGTCCTGTCCTGACCAGATACGCCGTGCACTCCAGTCGCTCGCTTCACTTGTCCAAAAAGAATCTCCGTCGGGTAATCCCAAAGGCAAAAAAATTACTGAACATAAATAGGGGCTCCCCTGATTATTGTACGGATCGCCCAAGCCCGGCTGGTTACCATACATACCCAATGTTAACCAGGCCTTTTCATACGTATTGGGGTTTTCGGTCGATTTTCTCAGTACCGCAGACAGTGCAGCCTTCACCTGTCCTTCGCTAAGCTCCACAGGGAGCCGTTTCTTGAAAGCCATATCGGCGAGATGATGGAAAGCTGCCGCACGATAGATTACAGACCTTCCCGTCGGTGGGAAGCTGCCATCGGCATTGATCATCCGCTCCTGAATTAGGGCATAGCGCGCATTGCGGAGCTTGATTTTTGCAAACATCCCATCATAGTTTTTAGTTTTCAGCTGTATGAAATCCATAATTCCGGCCAGGAAGGGATGGATAACATAACTATTATAGTAATCAAACGCATAATGCGGACCATCCATGTACATTCCATCGCCAACATACCACTGTTCCAATTGCTGCAGCGCATAATCAACGCGCATCACGTCCCAATCATCCGAATACTTCGCTAAAAAAACTTCATTCATCGCTGAAAAGAGCAACCAGTTTGAATAAGCCGGCCGAAATTGGCGGGTAATTTTTATGGATGCTACCAAATTCTTTTTTGTCTGTTTGTCGATATGATCCCACAGCCAAGGACTTCGCATAAATCCCAAAGCGATAAATGAGGCATCATCAAGTTGTTGACCACCGAGATCAAAACGCATAAAATCCCGCGCATTGCTGTCCAAAGCATTTTTATGTGCTTGAACAGTCCATGCTCTATACTGATCGCGTAACTTTATCTCTTCAGCCGAACCGCCATCCAAAGAAAGCCAGGGCGCTATGCCTGACAATACCCTTCCCAAGACTTCAACATATTGTACTTTGATGCGCTGTTCCTTATTATCCACGTGTATAGAAGTCATTTGTGGCATAGTTAACCGTAGGCTATCATGGGCCAGACTGCGGAGGACAGGACGCAGCATCTGATCCATTTCTTTAAGCCAAAAAGCTCTATCCGTCTCCTTTGCTGATACAGGTTTCTCCTTCAAGCCCTGTCCAAGGGCAGTATGGCCTGTCAGAAAAATGACCAAGAACAATAAAATCTTATTTTTCATTTTCAAATCCAATCTATTTTTGAGCTAAATAACGATACATTTCCGAGCCGGCTAATAAAAACGCACCTACACCAAAAGGAGCTGTAGAGTTGGTACCCACCACCTGTCCGGGGATAGCTTTTTCACCGATCGGTTGTACATACCCAACTCTGCCATCGGGTTGTAAAGCGATTTCACTAAGATATTTCCAGCCTTTAACCGCAGCATCTTTAAATTTAAAATCGCTTAGCAATCCATTATTTATTCCCCAGAGCAGTCCATAAGTAAAAAAAGCGGTTCCGCTTGTTTCCCTGCCGGGTGCATGTTCGGAATCTAACATGCTTCGAGTCCAGAATCCCTCCTGCTGTTGACAACTCATGATAGCGGCTGCCATTTCCTTAAAACGCTCCTGATAGTAGGTATAATGTTTATCCTCCTCAGGTAGATCTTGAAGAACCTTCGCAAATGCCGCGAAAACCCAGCCATCGCCCCGGGCCCAAAAATCCTTTTTGCCGTGTAAGCTCTGGTGTTTGGGGAAAACATATTTTGCATCACGGTAATACAATTTCGCTTCCTGATCAAACATGATACTATCGGCATATTGCAAATAAGTATACATCTTATCCAGATAAAGTGAATTCCCTGTCAATTTATACATTTTAGTCATCACCGGTATCACCATATACAAACCATCGGCCCACCACCAATAGTCCTGTTTATTGGAGTGGATCTGATATTCCATGACTTCTTGAGCACGTGCAATCTTTTCAGGGCTTGGCGATAAATGATAGAGATCGATATAGGTTTGGAAGCAGATTTGCCAATCACCAAAAAGAACGTGTTCGTCTGTTTCCCCATAGTTGTATTTCCACAGTTGCGTATCGGTAGACTTGGCTCCTTTCCAATCATTGTATATCGCCCAATCCGTAGAATATTTTAAGTCTCCTGCTGATTTTGAAATCTTATAGAATTCCATATTTCCGGTATGATAAGCTGCCTGATCCCAAAACGCCCAAACTTCGGGCTTATGATGAGACTGCCAGTATTGGTTTGCCTTACTTAGCTGAGCTAGTACGGTCTTTTTGTTCAATTGCTGTCCAAATGAAAAATGTCCTACAAACAATAGACATAAGATTAAATTGATCCGCATATATTTAGATGTATCGTATTTTTTGATAAACTAGCACATAAGCTGCTTAAATTGGTTTGTACACTATTTTAATAGAGACACTTATTACTTTCATCCCGTCCTCTTTTTGCTTTATGAAGCAAAATCTTACTCGTAAAAACTGTTCGCCTTAAATAAACGTACAATATACACTTATTTTAAAAAACAATCGTATCTTTAACCATATAATCTTCAAATTGACTTTTTCTGATCACAAAAGTTGTTTTCAAGATAATAACCTATGATAAGGAAGAATCGATAAATTATCTGATATCGGAAATACCATACTAACATCGCTGCTAACATGCCTAGTTTGAACAGACTCCTACATTCACGTCAGGCCTTGATCCTGATATTCGTTCTCATCCTTGTTCACACAAGCACGCTGACCCACGCGCAATTCCCCAAGGAGATGAATAAAGATTTATCCAATAGTTCGGTGAAATCTATATTTCAGGATAGTCAGGGCTTCATGTGGTTTGGTACCTACGACGGGCTAAACAGATTCGACGGTTATGATATAAAAACCTACAGAAATCAGCTAAATAACGAAAATAGCATTCCGCATAATTATATCTATTGTATAGCAGAAGACCATAATAAAAAATTATGGATAGGAACTGGTCAAGGAATTGGAGTCTACGACCGAAATTTTGATACTTTCACGCGTTTAAATTATATAGACCAAAAATCAAAACGGTCATATCATCTCAATGCCGATACGAAATCCATTCAAATCGATAGTGATAATAATATTTATATCGGCACAAACGGCTGGGGGCTATTTTACAAAAGTCATCAAGAAGCATATGCCATACAAATTGCTTTTAAAGATTATAAATCGAAACTATCCACCTTATACTACCACGTATCGGCCACGCATATTGACGCGACCGGCATGGTATGGGTTTTTATAGAGGGACGCGGTTTATACGCTTTCGACAAAAAAACTCAGCAGTTGAATCTTGTATCGAAGGCTATTACGAGTGCAACCTGTATGGCTAGCACAAACAGCGGTGAACTCTTTATTGGTAATTACGAGGGGCTATTTGTTTGGAAAATCAAAGACCATATGCTTTCGTCCTTGTATCCACAGGAGCTTAAATCGAGCCAGATCAACATGCTGACGCTGGAGGGGCAAAACAAACTTTGGTTAGCCACCCAAAACAATGGCATTTTTATACTTAACCTATCTCATGGAAAAGCAGCAAATAAAAATGTTCTACAGCCCGTACAATTTTCACTGAATAGCAAAACCATTTATACGGTTTACATAGACTCCCAGCGTAAAATATGGATTGGCACCGGAAAGGGCGGCATTGAGACCATTGATAACAATGGCTATAAATTTAATTATTTACAGCAGAAACATTATGCGGGATTTAACTTAGCGCACAAATTTGTACGTTCTTTCGTTGAGTATGATAACAAGATCTGGATTGGTACCGAAGGTGATGGCCTTTATGTATGGGATAACAAGACCAATCAGGTTCAATCTTTTCAAAAAGGGCCACAGCAATTGCCAGACAATACGATAAACCATCTTTTGACCGGAACTAACGGAGATCTATGGATCGCAACCGAAAGGGGCATTGCGCGTTATGCAAAAGGTTCGGGTTTAAAATATTATGTTTGCAGGACGCCAAATGGGGTCGTAAATAACAGTGTACAATTACTTTTTAAGGATCAGGATGAGAAGATCTGGGCAGCGACATTTTCTGAGGGAAGAGTGTATACCTATAATCCGACAAGCGACCAATTTGAAGTCTTCAGCGAAGACATCTATGATATCAATTGCATGATTGACGATAAACAAGGCAATATCTGGATGGGGAATTACAATGAGATCATACAGCTAAACAAGAAGACACGAAAAAGCGCCAGGTATTTAATCGGAAAACCTGTTCGTGCCATTCGGCTCGGAAAAAATAACAGACTTTGGTTAGGAACAGAAGGTAAAGGGCTCTTGGCATTTGATAGCAAATCAAAAAAGATTGTCGAAAATTATTCCACAAATGAAGGTTTGAGTAACAATGCCGTACTTAATATTTTGGAAGATAAAACCGGGAAACTATGGTTAAGTACCTTTAATGGCCTCTCGAAGTTCGATCCTTCCACTAAAAAAATTGTACGATACGAAGAAACGGATGGGCTTCAAAGCAACGAGTTTTCTTATGGAGCAGCATTTAAGCTCAAAGATGGCCATCTTCTTTTCGGGGGAAACAACGGTTTTAACATCTTTGATGCAGATAGTATCAAACTGAAAATTTATGAACCTGCCTTAGCAATCACAAGTCTTAAAATTAACAATAAAAAGATTGCCGAACTGAGCGACCGGGTCGATATTGGAAAAGATAATACTATTCACAAATTGACCCTTCCCTACAATCAATCTACTTTTTCGCTGGAGTTTGCCGCCTTGGAGTTTGATTCGCCACAAAAGATAAAATATAGATACCGCTTGGAAGGTTTAGACAAGCAATGGAACGATGCCGGGTCTACCCGATCTATCAATTACAACGGCCTGCATGAAGGAAATTATACCCTGCTTATTCAATCGACCGACTCGGAAGGCAATTGGACAAATAAGCAGATTAAGCTCGAGATTCAAATTCTCCCGCCTTGGTATAGAAGCTGGTGGGCTTACCTGCTTTACACGCTGGCTATGATCTATACGGGGCTATGGTATCTGCGCTATCGGAGGAGGCAAATCGCTTTAAATTATGAAATACAGCTTTCAAAATTCACCATCCAAAAGGAAAGAGAACTCAATGAAAAGAGGCACGCATTTTTTACCAATATATCGCATGAATTTAGAACACCGCTGACCCTAATTATTAATCCGATTAAAGATCTGCTGAAGACCAATAAAGAGTCTGAAGACAGGGCTTCCCTTCAGGTAGTACACAGGAACGCCAAAAGGCTTTTGAGCTTGGTGGACCAGCTGCTTGTATTTAGAAAAACAGAGGACGGTGCCGAACAGCTCAAAACCAGCATTTTCGACTGTCAAAGCTTTATGAAAGAAATATTTCTATATTTCGCTGCCCAGGCAAAATTACAAAAGATAAATTATCAGTTCCAGGAAAATTCCGATCCGGTCTTTGTCAATGCCGACAAAGAAAAAATTGAGATCATCTTATGCAATCTCATATCAAATGCCTTTAAATTTACGCCTTCCGATGGCGCTATTCATATTGCTCTATCGCAACAGGGTAGGGAATTAACCATTCAGATCAAGGATTCGGGAAAAGGTATCCCCGAACATCTTGGCGATAGAATATTCGACAAATATTTTTCGGATCCACTGACTGGCCCCAAAAAACAAACGGGATTCGGGATCGGCATGTATCTGGTCAAAACTTTTGTTGAAATGCACGCCGGAAAAATAAGTTATACGAGTTCAGCAACAGCGGGAACAACATTCGACCTCGTTTTGCCTATCGTGGCACAACAAATGCCGGCCGAAGAACCATTGGCAGATGTAGCGCACCGCAACGAGTCGGGGATTCAAATGCTATACGATGCACAAGTGGTGACAGAAACAGCTCCCACATTTCCAATGGCCATATCAAGCAAAAAATTCAGTATCTTATTGGTTGACGACGACGATGCGATCCGCAGCTATCTTACCGACATTTTTAAGGTAGAATATACGGTCTATGGTGCCCGTAATGGCGTTCAGGCATTAGCTATGATCAACGAAAAACAACCTGATCTGGTCATAAGTGATATTATCATGGAAGAGATGGATGGATTGTCACTCTGCAAAGCCGTAAAATCTAATGCTACGCTCAACCATATTCAAATCATCCTGCTTACTTCAAGTACTTCCGACGGCACGAAGTTAGCCGGAATTCAATATGGTGCCGATGATTATATCCACAAGCCATTTGATTCGGAAATATTGTTGCTTCGGGTCAAGACATTACTGCAGAACAAAAAGAACCTTCAGGACTTTTTCCTTAACGCTATCACATTACAGTCGAATGAGCTAAAGATATCGATCACAGACAAGCTATTCATAGAACGGTGCATTGAGATTATTGAAGAGAACCTACTGGAAGAATTGACTGTAATAAGCCTTGCCGAAAAAACGGGGATGAGTCATTCGTCACTTTATAAAAAAATTAAAACAATTTCAGGCAAATCGATCAATGAATTTATCAGGTCGGTACGACTCAAAAAAGCAGCAGAAATGCTTATTTTGACAGATTCGAAAATTAATGAAGTAGCTAACTTAACAGGTTTTTACGATCAGCGCTACTTTAGACAACAATTCAACAAATTGTTTGGCGATACACCATCCGACTATGTCAAAAAGTACCGAAAAGCATTTCAGAATGAATTCCATGTAGACCGGCCTTAGTCTGAATTGTTAAAAAGTAAAATAAGTCCTGTACAACAATCACGAGCTCTTTCTGCTGTACAGGACGCTATAATTATTCGACTGGTTTTATAACGAAGGAGAATGAATAATCTTTGTACGGCAATGTATATTCGTGAAGCGGCCATGCTCCCCAGCTATTGATTCCGCCTACGCCCATTTGTCTGAGGTCAATATTAACTTGCGTTTGTTTCCTTTTGACAAGGTCAGCGGCATGGCGTTGTTGTCGCTTGGGACCGTCGTCCAAATCCTTATCAAAATAATGCAAGGCACTCATACTGAAAGTAGAATCTGCCGTAAAAAACAATCCCTCACCTTGCTTATTTCTTATTTCCATCCACCTGACATCGGTCTTATTACCTGTCTCCTGTGGCATTACATAAGGAAAATACTGTTGATCGACGGTCTGTTTATAAATTCCGACATGCGATGCAAAATTACGGTCGATGTAGTTCTCCTGTGGTCCCCTACCGTAGTAATTAATGGCCTCAAAGCCAGCAGGCATGATCCATTGCATGCCGAAACGTGGCAGAACAGCAACCTTTTTTGTGGTGTCAGCCGTGAATGATTGAGAAACGCGCATTTCACCCCGTTGATTAATGCAGTATTTCATTGCTAACTGTCCATATACCTGAGGCATTTTGTAGGCCGCATAGACATAGACCAGGCTATCGATTAATTCGGATCTAATTTCAAGTAATTCAATAGAATCCGTAACCTGTTTCCAAGATTTCAGTTTTTCAGGTGTATTTGCACCGAAATCGTTATCATTCGGTGCACGCCAATAATTAGTCTTAAATAAAGCATGCTCATCCATTAAATCCCGTCCTTTGTAATGATATCTGGTCAGCCATCCTGATTTAAGGTCAAACTCCATCTGCAGCTGTTTTGCCGAGATAATCAGATTTCCATCTTTTCGCTCAGTCTTGATTTTCCCCTGTGCCACAATGGTTGTCTTAGGTTGAAAAACACCACCTAAAGACAACTGTTCGGTTGCAATAATATGCCCCATAGGAAGTAAGGGTTCGGCTTTTTTCAATCGATAAGTCAGATTCAGAAATTTCTCCCCACGTGCATCTGTTTGATAAGGGATAAACAGCACACCAGATTGTTGCGGCAACACATTCAAGTGACTGATTAAACCAGATTGGGCTTTCTTTCCATCAACAATAAGCTCCCATTGAAGTTCAACATTGTCAAGTCCGGTAAAAAAACGTTCATTGTAAACCTGTATCTTTTTCTCCTTCATTAGGCTGCTATGGATATCTTGATATACTTTCTTCATTTCCCAGGCATGCGGATAGGGTGTCCTATTAGCATAAAAAATGCCTTTGGAAGCATAATTCCAGTCCGTTATGGCTTCCTTAGGCTCATAGTCTCCACCATAGGTATAAACCGTATCGCCTTTAGCGTTGATTTTAATAAAACATTGGTCCACAAAATCCCAGATATATCCGCCTTGGAATATTCCTTTATTTGCCCGAATGATGTCCCAATAATCCTTAAAATTTCCTAATGAATTTCCCATGGCATGGGCATACTCACATTGAATAAAGGGCCTTTGGGGCTTAGGGTTGCGCGCTGCATAATTTTTCATCGCCGATGGGCTTGCATACATGGGAACAATCAGATCGGTATTCCAATCAAATCGTAATTCGCCATAATTATTCACAGCCCTTTCGTATTGTACAGGGCGACTTTTATCGAGCTCTTTCATCCGGAGGTAGGCCCGATAGAAATTGTAGCCATTTCCAGCTTCGTTGCCCATGCTCCAAATAATTACGCTGGGATGATTCCGGTCGCGCTGAATAAGACGTTCAACACGGGCAACATGTGCCTTTTCCCAGGTCGGCCTATTGGCCATCGTATAAGGCAGATCATAGCCCATGCCATGAGATTCGATATTAGCCTCATCAATCACATACAATCCATATTGATCACAGAGTTGCAACCAATATTCGGCATTGGGATAGTGGCTGGTACGGACAGCATTGATATTGAACTTTTTCATGAGCTGTACATCACGCAACATATTTTCTTTGGAGATCACATGCCCTGTTACAGGATCTGTTTCGTGCCTGTTTATTCCCTTGATAAGTATAGGCTGTCCATTCACGTGCAACTGACCTTCTTTGATCTCAACCCGACGGAAGCCCACTTGCTGGGGAACGACCTCGCTGGGTTTACCCTCGTGGTCTATTAGCTTAACAGTCACCTGGTATAAATTTGGCATTTCGGCCGACCATAGTGCAGGACGCTCTATGGTCTGTGCAATATCCATCTCTTGTCCCGAGACTTTAACAGTTTTAACTGACACAAGACGACCATTTCTATGTAATGAAACCTCTGCTCTTAACTCATCTTGACTGCTCTGGTTAAAAATCAGCTTAGTATTTAGCTGTCCTTCATCAAAAGAATCGTTGAGGGTCGGTGCCAACTGAATATCACGTAGATATATCGGTTGCCGTGCCAACAGATAACAGTCTCGTGTGATTCCACTGAGGCGCCACATGTCCTGATCCTCCAAATAATTTGCAACTCCCCAACGCATGACGCGCATTGTGATTAGATTTTTTCCTTTTCTCAAATATCTTGTTACATCAAACTCGGAAGGTAATTTGCTATCCTCCCCATACCCCACATATTGACCATTTACCCAAACAGATAGATTTGATTTGGCAGCCCCAATATGGAGGATAATAGGTTTGCCCTGCCAATCCTCAGGAATGACTACCTCTCGGCGGTACACCGCCGTGGGGTTGAAATCCATCGGCACAATTGGTGGATTTGGTTTTCCGATCAAATAAGTGAATTCAAAACCGGAGGTCGTATACATCGGGAAACCGTATCCATTGAGTTCCCAGTTTGCAGGCACCTGAAAATTAGCCCAAAGATGATCATCATAAGTCAACGATTCAAAATTGGCCGGTAATTTTGACGGACTATCTGCCCATTTAAATTTCCAGGGACCATTCAAACTTAAATAAGCGGAAGATTCACGCCAATCGCTATTGACGATCTGAGACGTATTCGGAAAGGTCACAAAATCGGTATGCATGGGCAGCCGGTTTTCTTCGGTTATCGTTTCATCCAACCAAGGGATTCCTTTTCGGACAAGAGTATCTAGCTGTTGCATTTTACGCGGTCCATGTGTCAAGGTAACACTGGACTGCGCATGTCCAAAATTGAATATCAAACTATAGAGTAGAATAAGCACCAATTTATTCACAAACTGCATGTTTTATTATTTAGCGATTAAGAAATCAATTCAAAAAAGAGTGGTTTGTTTCACAGAATGTAGGTTAAATACGGCCATACGGCAGGCCTAGTGAAATACACTTAAATCCCATTGATCCTTCCAATTTATCTGTACTTTTTCATTCTGGAGACCTACCGGTAGCCAGATATATCTGCTATCCATAAGATCTTTGGGGTTCCAGCGGTCGGCCATAAAGATAAAGGCATCTGTTTTTCCTGCGACAGGAAGAATAAATGTGGATTGACCGCCATAAGTCAAAGCCGAATTTGGCCCTTGCATTGGATCCCCTAGGGATTTCCAGGGGCCAAAAAGACTCTTAGCGACATGGAGCTCTGCACGATTTGGAGCCCAGCCGGTGCATCCGCTGGTGATCAGATAATACTGATCTTTATGCTTGAATAAAGCTGGGGCTTCCCGATGATTCCGGAAGAGTAAGGAATCTTTTGCTGTCACATGCAGGTAATCATCGGTTAATTGAACCAGGCGTAAGGCATAGTTTTCGTCCGATGAATAGATTTGGTAAGCCCTGCCATCGATGTCTACAAATAAACCCATATCACGTGACATATTGTTATTTGGCCGGAAGCTGTGGACAAACTGAAACGGCCCAAGCGGAGAGTCACTGGTAGCAACGGCGGCCCTGGCTGCTGCATAGCCTTGCCCTTTCAACTCAAGATGGAACCACATCACATATTTCTTCAGCTGCTCATGATAGATAACCTTTGGCCGTTCCATAATACAGCCCCAGGCAATATCGCTTGTAGAATCTGCGCTAGGTGTGAGAGCCAATCCTTCAAACTTCCAGTTATACAAATCATTGGATGAGTACACATTGACGCCCTGGGATGTCGTTCCGCCACGTTTCTCACCATACCAATAATATTTTCCATTTTGATGAAGTACGCCGCCGCCATGGGCATTGATCACATCACCGGATTGGTCTTTCCATATTTCCCCTGGCGTAAAGCTATTCATTTCAGCACGTTTTACTTTTTGATAGACCCGGATATAATCAATTTCATATTTAGCGGGAAGTAATTTATCAGCTATCGTGCCACCGTTTATTCCACCAAGGGCCAAATTTAACAGGAGATAATGTGGTTGGGTAAATGGATTGAATCCTTTACCGTCCCGATTGACCAATTGATCCATAGGGACGTGAAGCATTTCCATATCATCCACATAAAGCGTAATGGCATCTTCATCCCAAACCATGCGCCAGATATGAAATTGATCTGCCCAAGCCTTTCCGCCAAGATCTTTGACTGCTTTTGTCTTACCGAACCAATGTGCTTTCCACCGTTGGTCAGTGCCAGTTGCGATATTGGCTAATATATTGCCGCGATAATATTCCATGATATCTATTTCACCATTGGATGGCCATTCCTTGCTCGTGCCTAAAGTCCAGAATGCGGGCCAAAGGCCCTCTCCAACAGGGATACGCGCGCGGATTTCAAAAATTCCGTATTTCCAGTGCTGCTTTCCTAAAGTATTTATCGAAGCCGAAGTATAGGTTATCTTTTTACGGCTGGCAATCCAATCAGAGCTGCCCTGAATAAAACCCGGATGATTACGTTGTTCTTTTTTTGCTTCAATAACCAACAGGCCATTACGACAGAAAGCGTTTTCCTTTTGATACCACTGCTCTTCCCGGTTGCGTTTGAAACCTTCTTCGTAACTCCATTTAGTCGTGTCGGGTGCACCATTATAATCAAATTCATCCGACCAGACCAATTTATACTGCGGTAGGATGGGCTGTTGACTATAGGCGATAAAACAATTTGACAGCAAACTAAGACAGACAGATAAAAGTTTTTTCATGATTTAGTTTAAGTTTCTTTGAGTTAACTGCTCGTGATGATCAGTAAACAAAAATATCCCCCTTTTCCTACGTAGTCAAGGGGGATATTGAGTCAAAAAGAGGGATATATTCGTATTTGTGTAATAATGAGATGACACATATCCCTTTTTATATTTCTACAAGCCGGTTGGGGCAGTTCCACTGATCAGTGACCATCCTGGATTCTGATAAATAACGGAATTTTCTGCTGTTCCATCATCCGAAGCCAACTGGAAATGCTCGACGGCAATAGGTGCAAGATAATGCGCCATGGCAAATTTCACACCAGTATAAGACAGGGCATTGCTTCGGACCTCCAATGGTCTGAGGTATTCACTCCGTGCAGGATCTGAAACGACAGATTTATCATTGGTAGCGCCATAAATCAGCTGTTCGGGTTTGTACCAATCTTTCATCGGCCCCCAGAGTTTAAAGCCTTCAAAATGGTCTGCTGTTGTAATCAGCTGGTCCATCGCACGCCAGCGCTTGAGATCCATCCAACGTAGACCTTCCGCCATGAGTTCGCTTCTGCGTTCGCGACGTATATTGTACAATGTAGGTGACACAAACTGTCCTGCAGAATACGCGCCCCAATCTTTCTTCTCTTTCTCCATTTGTGTTGCAGCAATGGTTGCATTGAAATCTTGGTCGACCTTAGCACGTGTACGCAATGAGCGCCAATAGGCCTGCGCCTTCGTATCTAAATTTTGATTCTTTTCGAAACAGGCCTCCATATAATTGAGGTAAGCTTCGGTAGCTCGGAAGGTAATACTACCCGTAAATCCCTGTCCGTTTAGCGTTTGTAAACCGTCGTATGAAATACCTTTACGTATAGTATACCCCGTTGTATAACGTCTTTCCCAATCGGTATCGTAAACAGTCGGTGTGGGTTCAATAAGGGTATAGTGCGTACCTTGTCCAATATTGACCAATACATTCTTTTGGCCGGGCTCTTTTAAAAACAATTGTAAACGACCATCGCGATTTTTGCGAACATCTGCGATGTAATCATCGCCCGCATAACCACTGCCGGAAGCGTAAATAGGCAGTCCATTGGACATCAGGAAGCTTTCAACAAGGCCGCGTGTCAAACCAACCGCATAATTGCCACGCTGTGCATATACCGGTACATTGTGTGTCACCAAACTCTGGTTGTATTGTCGCCACAAAAGTACTTCGCCATAGCTGGACATATCCACGGCACCAAACATACTGAAGTAAGGATTCTCATTGTTGGCAGATTCTATTATTCCAGTGTTGCTCACCAGCGGCACATTGTCAGCAACCGCAGCTGCCGATTCCATGGCCTGCGTTAAAAAGTAGTCGATCTCTCCGGCAATACTTCCCGTCGGAAATGCATAATTGCTATTGTATGATTTTGCCGCACCAGGCCATCCTGGTCCTTTAGGGACGAATGCGGTTCCGCTAAAGTATTTGAGCCAGGTACCTTCGTACAAAGCTACTCGGGACTTGAACAGCTGGGCTACATTTTTTGAGATCCGCTGTTTCTTGCCATCGGGAGAACTTTGGTTCAGCAAGGTAATGGCCGAATCCAAGTCTGAAAGTATAAAACGCGCGACTTCATTTCTTGGTGAACGCTTGCTCGCTTCCACTAAAATACTCTTATCCTTATCCGACATCACATTGCGAATAATCGGAAAATCGCCCAAGGCCTGCAATTTCCCAAAGTAAACATAAGCCCGTAAAAAATAGGCTTCACCGATATAATGTGCTATGTTACTGGAATTTCCGAGAATACGATTTTCCTTCCATTTGGGAACCACCGTATTGATAAAATAATTCATCTGATAAATACTTGAAAAATCCCAGTCACCGCCGTTCGATCCAACGCGCCATTGGCCTGGAATAAACTTATTATCGAGTGTTGGAGTAGCCATATTGTCTGTATTTCCGTCGATGCCGAACGTGCCAAAGGACCAGTTGCCATGCGAAGGAAACAGTCCAGCATATTGATTTACGGTATAAGCAGCAAGTTGTGATTCCTCATCCAGATACGCTTCAGGTATGATGGACGAAGGGGGTGCAATATCCAAATATTTATTGCAGGAAGCTAGGCCTACCAAAGCGACAAGGCCCAATTGCATCAATCTAAAAATAGTACTATTGAATTTCATAATGAATCGACTTAAAATGTAACACTTAAACCTGCAGACCATACTTTTGTCAATGGATAAACCGTTCCGTTGCTTCCGCCATCAATAGTTTCGGGATCAAACATTCCCGCTACACTTGAGCCGGTCCAGATATTTTCTCCGGAAACGTATACGCGTAGACGCTCCACACCAAAACGTTTGGTTGTTTCTTTCGGTAAGGTATAGCCTAGCTGAATATTTTTTATGCGGATATAGGCTGCATTTTGCAAAAAGCGCGTCTGCGTCTGTTGATTTTTGGAGGTTCCAAAAACAGGACGTGCGTAATACGCATCAAGATTTTCGCCCAATGGATTGTCTGCGGTACGGAAATAATCAAGATGATCGACCAAGCCCGTTGACCACCATTTTGAAGTTGCTCCCCAAAAATAATAGCCACCTTGCCAATAGTCGCGTTTCATGACACCTTGCATGAAAACACTAAAATCAAAATTTTTGTAATCCGCATTCAGATTCAATCCAAAGGAGTAACGCGGCGTGCTGTTTCCAATCACACGACGATCACCAGGATCGGCCTCTGTATTGCTTCCACCATCTATTTTTCCGTCGCCATTCAAATCCGCATACATGATATCGCCTGCCCCCCATTGTGTTCCTAATGCATTTTGTCCACCATTGGGCAAGCTCGCCAGATGTTGACTCATCTGTTCCTCTGTCTTTGCGATACCAAGGGTTTGATATCCCCATATTTCACCTAATTTTTGGCCTTCCCGATAGTTTGATAATGACCCTATTGCGTTTGGATAGCGTGTTACTGTTGTGGTATAATCCGACAGGAGAAACTTTGCTCCATATGCGAAACCACTGGCTGTACGGTCATTCCAGCCCAGTGTAGCTTCAAACCCTCTTGTTTTTAAGTCGGTATTATTTGTTTGAGGAACCTGGGTTCCTAATGTATTAGGCAACTGTGGAGCTGGGCCGACCATATTAAATGTTTTCCGTTCGAAGACCTCAAAAGACCCAGAAAGACGGCTATTTAAAAAAGCAAAATCGACGCCTAAGTTTTTGGTATTGATGGATTCCCAGGTCAATAAGGCACTTACCAAGCCTGGAGCCGACGCAGAATTTGGTCGAGCATTATTAATTAGCCAAGCGCCATTGGCTGTACCCGTTGGTTGCGTGACATAAGTCGGATACCAGACATCGGTATTTTGATTACCCAGTTCTCCGTAGGAAGCTCTTAATTTCAGCATATTAATAAATGGTGCCGACTCTGCAATAAAGTTTTCTTTGGCGATGTTCCATCCTGCAGAAACTGAAGGAAACCAGCCCCAGCGGCTATCGCTGCGGAAGCGTGATGAACCGTCATAACGCAAATTAGCTTCCAATAGGTATTTTTCTGCATAATTGTAATTCAATCGGCCGAAGAAACCCGCTGTTGCCCATTTTTGATATTCGCCAGATACAGAAGGCACTACTGCTTTTCCATTGATGTCTGTGCCGGAGGTCAGATTCAATACCGGTTGATCCGGGATAATGATTCCGTCGCGTTGCACACCGAGATTGCGATAGGCCGTGTGTTCAATCTGACCACCGACCATAACTTTAACATGATGGTCGCCCCAGCTCTTATCGTAATCAGAAAAGATATTAATGTTATAGTAGTTTTCCTTTAAACCAAATTCGTACACATTGGATGAGTTTTTATACAGATACGGATCACCATTCACGTCATGGTTGTAAAGACGCTGCGAGTCCCAATGACGAAATTGAGTTGTGGTTCTATAGTTAAAATTACCAGTTGTACGCCATCCTTTAATAGGTTCGAGGATGAGTTGTAACTGTTGGTAAATGTAATCCTTACTTGATTTATCCTGTCCGCCTTCTTTCATGGCAAGTGCAGGTGAGGGAGAACTGAACAAGTATCCATTTGGATCATACAGAGGCAGCGTTGGCCAGCCCTGTCTGCCTAAATCATCATAAAAACTATTGGTCAATGCAGCCGGACGGTCGTAGTCTTCACGCACCAATCGCGCGTTGTAATTTACCTGAAAGATGTCAGATACTTTAGAATTGATTTTAGCAGCAACAGCGTAACGGTCGTAATGATCCGTATTGAAGGCCATCAGCCCTTGTTGTTTCATAATATTACCTGAAAGGTAATAAGTTGTTTTTTCGGTTCCACCATTGAGGCTTAGGTTGTGCTCCTGAGCAAAAGCCTGATCCCGATACATGACATCGAACCAATCGTTGTTGTCGTTACCATAGGCATATCCTTCAGCCCAATACAATTTATTGTTTGGATCGACTATCGTCGAATTTTTCAGGCTTCCGTTTTGATAATCCAGGATGCGCTGCAGATGCTCCGCGGAGAAATGTGGTGAACCACCTGCGTTGACTTCGGCCTGATTAAAGTATTGCGCAAATATATAAGAATCCATCATCTTCGGCATTAATGTTGGGGCATTCATACGAAAGCTATTATTATAATTTACCGATGTACGTCCAGCCTTTCCAGATTTTGTAGTAACTAAAATAACCCCAAAGGCAGCTCTAGAGCCGTAAATTGAAGCCGCTCCAGCATCTTTTAATACAGATACGCTTTCAATATCCTGTGGATTTAGTGCCGCCAAAGACCCTTCAGAACCATCGATTAAAATCAGTGGTGCCGAAGAAGAGGTTCCGATGGTGCCCGTCCCCCGGATATTAATGGATGGATTGGTTTCCATCGTTCCCGAGTTTTGGGAAATATTTAGTCCTGGTGCCAGTCCTTGCAGTGCCTGGATCGCATTTCTTACCGGCCTATTTTCTAGTTGCTTGGCATCCACCACCGCAACCGAACCGGTCAGGTTTGTTTTTTTCTGCGAACCGAAACCGACCACCACCACTTCATCCAAAACATCTCCTTCGGAAGCATCAAGTTGCACGTTAAGCTCGTAGTTCCCTTGGCTGATCTGTTTGAGCTGACTGAATTCAAAGCGCTGTTTCGCATAACCTAGAAAGGTAAATTCTAATGCCGTGACTGTGGCAGCACTGATCGTATATTTTCCCTGTGTATCTGTTTGTGCTTGCACTGTGGAACCGATATTTTTGACGGTCACTCCGGCCAGTGGCCTATTATTTTCGGTAACCTGGCCCCGTACAGTTATTGACTGCGCATAAGTCTGCTGTAAGCTTAAAAGTAAAAAGCAGATACAACAAAGCCAGCACGGTGTGAATACTATTTTTCTTTTCATAAGTAAAACTGTTTAGTAATTAAAATATTTTGATGAAGCGTAGTACGGCAATATGAGGTAGCATTATTGCGTTTCATTGGGAATTCAAGGATCAAACAATCCACTTTTGATTGGTAAATTCATCATAATTAAACTTGGTTATTTAGCTGTTTTTGAGTTTTAGCCAGCTTACTTTTCCTACACCTATTTTTTATATGATTTGGAGCGGGTATTCAGCTAATCAGGCAAACACTCTTGGTTATTTAATATTGCCAACACCATAAAATGTCGTATTGACACTTGCAATATTATCAAAAACGTTACAACGGAAGGGGGGTAAAATCTTCTTATTTTAAGGGGCAAATTCGTCAAATCAGGCTTTTTGCCCTCAAAAAAAGCCGCATCTCCCGACGCGGCTAAACAACCTATATATTTATTTATAGTGAATGACTAAAATGAAAATTGAACTTCAAAATGCATAAAGAACATAAGATCAATTTTGTTAGCTCCGTGCCAAATACCATACCATAGGGTCCTCTAGTTCATTTATACCTTCTGAAGCGCATTATAGCCTAATTTAGGATCTGCTTCAAAAAATGAAATGTACGTATGCGAACAGTTATTATTCGAATTGTTCACATACGAACAGCACATTAGAAATGAAATAGAAGATTAGTACGCCCAGAGGCGCTCCCTGATGCGAAGCTGTACCGAACATGCCCCAAACGAAAGCCGAGAGATTCCGCATTACAAACTCATTCCCAAGGTAAACGCAACGCCTTTAGATTCCAGATCTACATTTCCGTAACCTATCCCTGTCAAAGGCATTTTAACAAAAGGTTTTACGCCAATATTAATTTTATCGTTAATTTTCTTCTCAATGGAGATCGAGAAATCGGCAACACCGAAGATATGCTGGTTCTCTCCGCTCACTTCATAGACGGCACTTTTCTGAGATCCACCGTAGCTACCTCCGTTTTCATAATCAAAAGTGTATTTTTCCTTTAGCATAAAATAACTCGAAAGTCCTGCGCTAACATTGAACTTCACTTTTTTACCTTTCAAAACCGTATAACTCGCTGTGAGTGGTACATCAAGAACATCACATACAGCGCTCACATTGCTCGGCAATTGCGCCATTTCCGGTGGATTTGATGGCGCATAAAATTTATACGCTGACGTATAATTCTTTTTAGCGTAGGTAGCACCCACAGACACACGCAGTGCTTTTGTGAGAGGATAGGAATAGGCCAAACCGATATTTTCACTAAGGGAGGATTTACCTGCCCCCCGCACGCTTGTCAGATCTGGCCCGGCCAAGAAACTAACAACCGACCGCTCTCTTTCCTGCGCATTGGATCCCATACTTTCTTTAGGCTGATAAATGGCTGCCAGACGCTCCCCTGTCCCTTCAACCGGTTCTTCTCTTAAGTTGAAATGAGGCAATCTTTGATTGTTATATTCCATGCTTGGAATTGTGAATACAGTATTTAGTTTTCTTTCTTGCCCGATTATCGGATTTGAATCGGCTATCTTCCCCAAGCGGATATCTTGCAGTACGATGGTTTCATTTGAAATCTGGAACACATTATTCGCACGTTTGTTCGGCTGAAATGCAATCCAATCTTGATCCCGTTTGGTTTCGTCTGGCGAATACTCCTTAGGTTGAACAGTTTTGTTCTCCGGTACCTCCTTTTCAGGCGAAATACCGGCTGTATTTATTTCACCTGGTAAATTATTGGTTTTAAATAACGCGCTATTCCAAACAAAAAAGATCGTTAAAACTGCTGCAAGTGTAGCTGCCAAGCTCGTTAAGACGACGATCTTTCGTCTCTTTACACGCCTTTCATTGTCCAATCGCGATTCTATATCTTGCCAATGTGATTCATCAAAGTCAAAGTTAGCATCACTTAAGCCCGACTTAAATAGCTCATCAATCTTATTCTTATCCTTTTCCATCATCTTTTCTCCTCCGTTTTACCAAATTTTACCCCTTGAACTTCCACCATTTCCGCCAGTCTACCACGTGCTTTATGCAGATTAGATTTTGATGTTCCAATGGCAATTCCCAGCATGCCACTAATTTCTTCGTGTCCATAACCATCGATCGCATAGAGATTGAACACTGTCCTGTAGGCAGGTGGAAGCTTCTGTACCATCGCCAATAAATCTTCATAGTTTAACTTTTGACTGATGCTATCATCCTCAATAATGGTATGCTCATACATGGATACATCTACCAAGATGCCCTGTTTAATCTTTGCCCGATAAAAATCAATTGCAGTATTTGTCATGATTTTTTTGATCCATATGGAAAAAGGCTTCTGAAAATCATATTTGTTGATGTTTTTAAAAACCTTGAAAAAGCCTTCATTTAAAATAATGATAGCATCTTCCCTGTTATTAGCGTAGC
Organism: Sphingobacterium sp. UBA5639; assembly: GCF_002421245.1. Taxonomy (NCBI): domain Bacteria; kingdom Pseudomonadati; phylum Bacteroidota; class Sphingobacteriia; order Sphingobacteriales; family Sphingobacteriaceae; genus Sphingobacterium; species Sphingobacterium sp. UBA5639. Next base: position 39,018 of record NZ_DIJR01000019.1, on the reverse strand, counting down.
GCAGACATATCCCTAAAGACATAGCGTAGTAGATGGTGTAAAGATCTTTCTGGGCCCTGCGGTCCTCATCAATACATCCTTTAATAATATGGATAGATTTTTCGTCAACTTCTGTTATCGCCACTCGATATTGCTTCTTTCTTTTGATAAATATAGTATTAAGTCTTATACGAGAGGATAATCGAAAAGGTTGCCTCCAAAAAATATTTTTTTTCGACTCAATTTCCAAGCAACCTTTTCGCTGACCTGATCGTAATATCAAGACATTATTTTAAAACATACCATTATGAAATCAAACCAAAAACAAGTCAAATTAACTTTTATAGGTGGTCTATTGACCTTAACATTGTTTTCTGCATGTTCAAAAAGCGATGGTGAACCTGGCAATGTCGAAAATAAAAACAAGGGCGTGCAAATGTCTGCCAATACCCAATTTGGTAATATTCTGACCGATGCCGACGGTAAAACACTCTATTTCTTTTCGAATGATACAAAAGGAGCTTCGACCTGCAGCGGTAATTGTTTGGCCACTTGGCCGGTTTATTACAGCAGTGAAACAAGCACAGACCTAAAAATTGACAAAAGCCTGATCGGTGAAATAACACGTGAAGATGGCTCGAAACAAAACACATTTAAGGGCTGGCCGCTTTACTATTATGCAGGCGATAGTCAATCCGGTCAGGTGAAAGGAGATGCTGTCAATAAAATATGGTACGTGGCCAAACCTGATTATTTACTCATGGTTGCGAATGCGCAACTTATCGGACACGATACTAAAAACTATTTAGGCGACTATACCGAAGGAACCGGAAAAACAATTTACCTGACCGATGATAAGGGCAGAACGTTGTATGCCTTTAAACCCGACAAATTCAACAAAAACAATTATACTGCTGCAGATTTCAGTAATGATGCGATCTGGCCTATCTTTCAAAAAGAGACTGGAGCTCTGCCTTCGCTTGTTCGTACGGCTGACATCGCTGTCATTACCGTCTATGGAAAGAAACAATTAACGTTCAAAGGATGGCCCTTATATTACTTCGGCCAGGATACACAGCGTGGAGATAATAAAGGGATAAGTTTCCCACGCGTTGGCGTTTGGCCAATCGTAAACGACAACTCTGCCGTTGCCCCTGCTAACTAAGCCAAAACTAACTATTCAAACTTATGGCACAAAATCTAAAAACGGCAAATATTTGCCTCAACGCACATCGTTACATTGTTATGTCGCTCTTTACCTTAATGGTTCTCTCGTTCTCGGCCTGTACCAAAAAGCAAGCGCAAGAACTTACGAGCAATCCTGATAACGGCACTGAAACTGTGACGGTACTAAATGTGTCCTACACGAATTTTTCTAAAGCACTCTTTGAAACGAAATGTAGTTCATGCCACGCGACAGGACGTTCGGCAAGTGGACGATGGACGTTCAGTGGTTATATCTCCGTCAAAGACAATATTGCAAAGATTAATAATGCGGTACTGGTGACCAAATCCATGCCACTAGGCAGCTCACTCTCCGCAAAAGAAATAGAACTGCTGGATGCATGGATCAAAAGGAATTCACCTGAAAACTAATGATTAGCATATGAAAAAAATCAACATGTACATAGCGCTCTTCATGATGCTCATCGCTATGACGACCTTTGCGCAACAAAGACTTCTTTTGTTTCAAAAGAAACCAGCATCACCTTTTTTAGCAATGCGCCATTGGAAGACATCGAAGCCAAAAGTATCTTAGGCGCTTCAGCGATGAACCTTCAAACCGGAGATATCATCTTTCGGGTAAAAAATACATCTTTCCAATTTGACAAAAAGCTCATGCAGGAGCATTTCAATGAAAATTACATGGAAAGTGATCAATACCCCCTATCAGAATTTAAAGGCAAAGTCGACAACGCGGACAAATTAACCAAAGATGGCAGCTATACGCTGAACGTAACGGGCACACTTCTGATCCATGGGGTTACTAAATCTTACAGCACGAAGGCAACATTTACTGTTACAGATGGCACGATAAAGGCGGCAGCAAATTTTCAGGTCAGACTTGCGGATCATAAAATTTCTATTCCTTCAATCGTTGGAAAAAAAATTGCTGAAGTAGTCAAAATCACCGTTAATGCGACCTATAAACCATAATAATACGAATTCATTGCAAATGAGAAAAATACTATTTATACTCCTGTTCTTTCCTTTCGCAAAGTCATTTGCGCAGGAAGATCTCGATAAATTAATCCATATCGATGCACCGAAAAATGAAAAAGTCACGGCGACTTTTAAATCCGGCAATTTGATCAATCTCAAGACTACAGAAACAATTCATCGTAATGAGATGGACTTTAGGGTAGATCACCGTTTTGGCGATATAGCAGGCAGTGCTGGTGGAGGTAAAAATTTCTTTGGCCTCGATAATTCGACCGACATCCGAATAGGTTTTGATTATGGTTTATTCGATAACCTGAACATTGGAATCGCCCGCGCGAAGGGTGCAACAGCGGTTAGGCAGCTATTTGAGGGTAATGTAAAATACCGATTTATCGACCAAACCGTTGACAATAGCATACCTGTTTCCGTAGCTTTTTTTGGAAGCACTACCCTATCCGCGATGGAAGCTAGTACGGATAAGTCTTCAGCAGCAAGCTTTGAGAACTTCAATGACCGATTGAGTTATGTAACGCAGCTCATCATTGCCCGTAAATTTAGTTCAAATCTATCACTCGTTGTGGTCCCCACTTATCTTCACCGGAACTATACAGCCTTTAATGATCAGAATGATATATTTGCCCTTGGTATCGGTGGGCGGGCCAAGGTCAGCAATAGGATCGCATTAGTTGCAGACTATACATTACCTTTCCGAAAGTCATCGAACAAAAAATATCGTGAAGATGTAAGCGGAGAGCATTATTACAATGCATTAGGTGTGGGTTTGGAAATGGATACAGGGGGCCATATCTTCCATCTCAATTTTACGAATGCCACCGCAATACAAGAATCTCAATTTATTAGTGAAACCGATAGCTCCTGGGGTAAGGGACAATTCCGTTGGGGGTTTAGCATTGCGCGACGATTCAATTTTAACAAAAAGAAACATATTGGATAAAAACCTATTCTAAGCAAAAAAATAGAACGCTTCAGCTTACTAGCTTCTAAACTTATAAACTATAATTCACTAGTGATCTGGAGCCAGAACACTAGTGAATCACTGTTGTTTCCTATTGTAGGCTGATTTGTAGAGAAAATCAATTCCCACAGTGCGATTCAATCCCCTTTTTTTCAAAAGATTTAGCAAGTCCATTACGACTATTAGATTCCAAATTAGGAGCTTCGGTTATGATCCAGATCTGCGGTAAACACCTACCCTATACCTTTTTTGTTTATCTTCCGCTTGCGACACAGTGTATTAATACCAGAAAAAAATATTTTTTTATCGAACCCTACCAAATCTAAATTCAGCTCTATTATAGGGTATGATAGAAGATGATTTTTTAATACTGATTCAAAAGTTAAACGATAATTCGATCAAAAAAGACGAACTGCTCCGACTGGAGTCTATACTTCATGATCGGAAAAACGCGCACAATCTATTATTGAAGACGCGTAAACTATTCGATGAACTTTCAACCGAGGGTAATGATCTAGCTGACAATCCCCATAAAGATAAAATTAAAGATCGATTGTTTTCTTCCCTTGCTCTGGAAACAAATACGCAATCCAAACGAGCGAAATGGGCACAACCAGCTATTAAGTTAGCAGCAGTCTGTCTTTTTCTTCTTTTTATGGGGCTATATGTTTATATATCTCCTAAGAAAAATAATACTGAAGTCCAATGGACAACCATACATACCAATTACGGAGAGCGTAAAAAACTGATATTAAGCGATTCAACCACCGTCCTTCTAAACGGTAACAGTACACTGACCTACCCTGTCCAACAGATAAGCAATATGAGAATCGTGCGGCTCAAAGGTGAAGCTTTCTTTGAAGTGAGCTCCAATCCTACTAAACCATTTCTTGTCATAGCAAAAAACTTCACAACACAGGTAGTCGGTACTGCCTTTAATATTGATAGCGATATTGAACGTCTGGTGGAAGTTAATTCGGGAAAGGTAAATGTATACCGTGTTGATGAAAAAGACCTTATCCATATATTGAACAATCCAGCTAATGAGCCACATTCCGGCGTAGAGCAATTTTTCGAAAAATTTAAATCCACACTTTCCCTTTCCTCCGGAGACAAGGGACAACTCGACAATAACGATTGGCATAAGTCTCCAATTATTGAAAAACTAGTCACCGTTAAAACCAAGATTACGCTGATAAAAGGAGAACGTGCCAGACTGAATTCGATCAACGAATGGTATAAAGCAACGCATAATAATATGATGTGGTTTAACAACGAAACTGTTCATATCAATGAACCACTTAGCCAAATTGCCCAAAAAGTTTATCGGATTTACGGCGATTCCATAGCTATAGATCCATCCCTTGCTGACACTAAAATTTCAATAACATTCAAAAATAAAGATAAAACCCAAGTTATAAAAACATTGGCAGAGTTGAGCAATGCTAACCTGACATTCGATAAGAATAAAAATATATGGAATATTAAAGCGACCAATTAGAAAAACTAAGCCAGAACTGCAAGGCAATTCTGGCAAATGATCTAGATGCTATCAGATGGCCTGAGAAACTATTGATATCATCTCATCCTTAACAAAGTACTAACCTTATTAATTATTGCAAAGATGCAAAAAAAAAGACATTGTTGTCAAAATCATAACCTTAAACAGTTTATGCGTATCTCTACTGTATTATCAGGATTTTTAATGACATCAGCTATTGTTTGTGCAAGCACAAAAAGCTATGGTCAAAAAGAATTGAATAATGCTGTTTCAGTAAATTTCAAGAACATCAGTCTTCAGGAGGCGCTCGAGCAACTTCAGACCAAATACCACATTCCTTTAGCCTATAACAACCAGGACAGCTTTTTAAAGGTCAAGATAAATTATAGGGGAGCAAAACTCGCAAAGGAAGTATTAAAGGAAATGCTCGAACCTTATCACCTTACCTATGAAGTAAGACACGACTTTGTGAGAATTTTGAAAACAACGAATTCAGTTCACGCAAATACACAAGTTCAGAAAGATGTTACCGGTACTGTAACAAATACCAAAGGTGAGACACTTGCGGGTGTCTCCATAACGTTGAAGGATAAGCCCAATGTTGGAACCACCACAGATATACATGGTAAATTTATCATCACAGCGCCCTCCGGCAGTTTATTGGTATTCCAAAGCATAGGCTATAAAAAAATTGAAATTGCGGCCAATAGTCAGACACCACTCGAAGTGAGACTCGAGCCTACAGAAGCTGGGCTCGATGAAGTGGTCGTAGTTGGGTTTGGAACACAGAAAAAAATATCAGTCGTTGGTGCTCAGTCTACTGTGACAGCAAAAGACCTTCAGGTTCCTGTAGCCAACCTCACTAACGCGTTGGCAGGTAGGATTGCGGGTGTTGTATCTGTGCAAAGAACCGGAGAACCAGGCTTCGACGACTCGAGTATCTGGATTCGAGGTATCTCGACTTTCAGCCAAGGATTGAGTGAGCCATTAGTGCTCGTAGATGGTACCCCCCGAAAGATGTCTAATGTGGATCCCGAAGATATCGAGAGCTTCACCGTATTAAAAGACGCTGCTGCAACAGCCGTATATGGTGTACGTGGTGCAAATGGTGTTGTGATCATAAAAACAAAGTCAGGAACACCTGGAAAACCGAAGTTCAATATTCGTTATTATGAAGGTCTCACCCAAATGACCAAACTACCTGAATTTGCAGATGGTATTACCTATATGAAGATGTCGAATGAAGCCTTGACGAACCGAGGTGCGGCACCCATTTACAGCGATGAAAAAATTCAAAAAACCGCCAGTGGTGAAGACCCTTATCTATACCCTAACGTAGACTGGATGGGCGCACTATTTAATAAATTTGGTCGCCAACGCCGTGGGAATATGAATATAAATGGGGGTTCCGATATGTCTAATTATTACGTAGGCGTCAGTTATTTTGATGAAGTAGGACTGTATAAACAAGACAAATCTGTCAACTACAATCAACAAGTAGGTTATAAAAGGTATAACCTCACTTCCAACTTAACCGTAAGACCATCAACACTTACCAAAATTGAACTTGGAGTACAAGGCTATCTTGCAAACGCAAACTATCCAGCTTCAAGCCAAGGGACGATATTCGAAAATGCCTGGTTAATGACACCTGTCATTCATCCAATAATGTTTGAGAATGGAACAGTTCCGGACCAACGCGCGGGCTCATTAATGAATCCCTACGCTCATCTTACCCAAACAGGATATGCAAACCAATGGCGTAATCAGCTATTTTCAAATTTGCGTGCTACACAAGAGCTCCCTTTTGTAACTAAAGGATTGTCGGCTACGGCCATGTTCTCTTTTGACGTCTACAACTATACAAGTATGCGTAGAACTAAACGTCCGGATTCGTTCTTAGCAACAGGTCGGGATGAAAATGGTGTCATGCAATACGACCAAACCTATGTTGGCGAACGTTTTCTAAGTTTTTCAAGAAACAGTGAAGGAGAAAGAACAATATACCTTGAAGGGGCTCTAAACTACAAGCGTGATTTTGGGAAGCATTCGACTTCGGGAATGTTACTTTATAATAAAAGCGACAGGTTAAATTCACAGGCAAGTACACTCATCACCTCCCTTCCTTATCGTTTTTTAGGGGTATCAGGACGGGCAACATATAGCTATGATAGCCGCTATTTTATGGAAGCCAATTTTGGGTACAACGGTTCGGAAAACTTTGCTCCCACGAATCGATTTGGATTCTTTCCTTCCTTTGGACTTGCTTGGGTACTAAGTAAAGAGAAGTTTTTCTCGGGGTTGAAAGATAAAATTTCCCTCGCTAAAATAAGGTTTTCCCATGGTAAGGTTGGTAACAGTAAAATCTTAATCTCCAATGACGAACTCCGGTTTGCCTATATCTCTACCATTAAAGATGATGCCGGTGGCTATAATTTTGGAAAAAATAGTCAGACAAAATTTGACAAGGGAGTCAATATCGGTGAGTACGGTGTCAATGTGACTTGGGAGACCTCCATCAAAAGCAACTTAGGAATAGATCTTCAAACCAAAAACAACGCAGTAAACTTCCAGCTCGATTTTTTCAGCGAACGTAGAAGTGGCATATTCCTTAGACGCGGCAACGTACCCAGTTATGTGGGATTGCAATCTGCACCTTCAGGAAATCTAGGAATAATCGACAACAAGGGAATAGATGGATCATTGACATGGAATAAAAAGTTTGATGACTTTAGTTTTCAGCTACTGGGCAATATTACATATAACAGAAATAAGGTCATTGAAAATGATCAGCCCAATCCGTTGTATCCCTGGCAAGATGATCGTGGTAGAAAACTAGGGTTGAGAAAGGGATATATTGCACTTGGCTTGTTTGATTCAGAAGATGATATCAATAATGGACCTTTACATCCGGGGCTTGTAAAACCTGGGGATATTAAATTTCAGGATGTCAATGGGGATGGGAAAATTGATGATTTTGACAAAGTTCCTATTGGCTATGGAACGATTCCGGAACTTGTTTATGGCCTTGGCTTTTCTTTCACCTATAAAAACTGGTCCTTATCAACTTTATTTCAAGGTGTTGGCAATGTGGATGTCATGATGACCGGAGAAGGTTTAAATCCATTCTCCGTATCGATGAGCCGTGGAAATTTATTAAGCAACATCGAAGACCGCTGGACCATAGAAAATCCACGACAAGATGCCTTTTATCCACGCCTGTCAGACGGAAGTCCCAACAGCAATTTCGTACAAAGTACCTGGTGGCTCAAAAATGGTCGATATGTACGTTTGAAAGATGTACAACTCAGCTATCAACTTCCCAAGCACGTCGTCAAACACGCGAAACTTGATGCTGCAAGTATCTTCTTTTCCGGATACAACTTACTGACCTGGAGCCCCTTCAAATTCTGGGATGTGGAACTCGGCGATGGAAAAGGCTCTAGATACCCAAATATCAAAACCTATTCTTTGGGCTTAAATATCAACTTCTAATTCAACAAAAAATGAAAACAGTATTTAAAAATATTATATATAGCACCCTGATAACTGCTCTGTTTACATTCCATATATCGTGTAGTAAAGATTATCTAGACCAAGTACCCGATGATAGACTTTCACTTGAGGAGGTTTTTAACAGAAGGGATCTTTCAGAAAAATGGCTGGCAAACACCTATAGTTATATCCGCGATGAGGCCCACCGTACCAACGACACGCCATGGGATGTACTTTCTGATGACAACGATGTATCGCAACGGAATAATCCTTTCCGCGTAAACCTTGGAAACTGGAATGCTTCCTCAAATTATTGGAATTTCTGGGAACACTACTACAAGGGAATTCGAACAGCCACGACTTTTATCAATAACATCGAAGGTAACAAACAAATCCTTGAGGACCGCGAAGGTCAGAATTTCATCAAGAGAAGAAAAGCAGAAGCCCGGTTTCTGCGTGCATTTTTCTACGCAGAACTGCTCAAGCAATACGGGCCCGTTATTTTACTTGGCGATCAGGAAATAGATCCGGACCTCCCGCTTACCGATCCAGCGATGCAAATACCGAGGAGTTCATACGACGAATGTGTAGACTATATCGTATCTGAATTGAATCAGGCTGAAACCGATCTTGATATAGAACATTACTATTCCGGGGACAATGTGCTTGAAAATGATATGGGTCGGGCAAGCAAGGTGCTTTGCCGAGCGATCAAGAGCAAACTGCTCCTATATGCAGCAAGTCCACTTTTCAATGGTAATCCAGATTTTAACGGTGTGTTAAACAAAGATGGGAAAGCGCTATTTAACCCGACATCTGACCATAGCAAATGGAAAAAAGCGGCCGAGGCGGCGAAAGTAATTATAGATTACGCTGAATCTTCGGGAAAGCTTGGATTATATAAGAAAACAAAAGGTGATGGTTCCGTAGACGGTTTTCTCTCCTACAGGGATGTATTCCTCGATTCTTGGAATATCGAATGGATACTCGCTCGAAATTCAAACAATCTCGGTAGTTACCAAAGGTCCTGTACACCACGTTTAGCTAGCGGATATGCCTCTATGGGCCCCACACAACAGCTGGTCGATACCTACAGAATGGCCAACGGAGAATCTCCGATCACTGGGTATGCAAGTGATGGAAGCCCTAAAATAAATACAACAAGCGGATATACAGAATCTGGTTTCAGTACTTTCACGCCTCCGGGAGCCACAAGGTCAAAATCTACTTTCAATATGTACATTAATAGGGAGCCACGCTTTTATGCAGCCATAACTTATAGTGGTAGCGACTGGATAAATACAACTTCAAGTCTTGGTGTACGTGAAGTACAGTTATATTACTCTGGTGAATCAGGAAAAGGTGGATCACACGATTACTCAGAAACTGGTTATTTGTTTCGGAAAAATATATCACCAACCTACCACCCTACCCAAAACAACGTAGCACGTTCACTGGTAATGATGCGTTACGCGGAAATCCTACTTAACTATGTCGAGGCTTTAAATGAATATAATCCGGGACATGCTGATATCTTAAAATATTTAAATCAGATTCGTTTAAGAGGTGGTATTCCTCCACTCAGCACAGGACTTAACCAAGCTGAAATGAGGCAACAGATCAGAATAGAGAGGCGGATAGAGCTTACAATGGAACATTTGCGTTATTTCGATACCCGTCGTTGGAAAATTGCCGAACAAACAGATGGGGGACCATTTTATGGAATGAACGTCGAGGCAGGAACTTCCAATACGGATATGGCATTTTTTAAGAGAACAAAATTCGAAACTCGTGTTTTCCGTAAAAGCTTCTATTTATTTCCAATACCACAGACCGAAATCCAACGTAACATCAATTTAGTTCAAAATCCAGGCTGGTAAAATTAATTCCCGTAGTCACCATGAAAAAAATCAATATAATACAACATATAAATCGCTGTAGATACCGCAGCGTTATTTTATGCTTATCGATATTATCCTTATTACAGGCATGTAAAGAGCCCGAGTTGAACATCGAAAATTCAAAGCAATATGGAAATGTCTATCTACAATCGGCAACTAATGGCGCTATCCTCCAATCATACAATATAAAAGATGAATGGGTTGAGACTGCTATTGGTGCAGGATATGGTGGATTAGACAAACTCTCACAGAAGATCAGCATAGAACTGGCGGTTGACGCAAGTAAAGTGGCCGAATACAATAATCAAAATAACAGCAATTACGAATTACCACCTGCCGGAAGTTATGACCTCGAAAATCCCACAGTAGAAATTGACCGAAACTTTGGCGGTAGCAATTCGGCTAAGCTCAGGGTCAATGCCATAAAACTAGGTGGTACAAAATCGTATATTATTCCTATAAGTATAAAGAACGTATCACCAGAACTCCCAGTTACAAAAGGATTACAGACGACCTATTACATTGTAAATGGTGTATACGAGAACAATCCTTTCCCTCCCATACCATTGACAGGATGGAAAATAATCGACTTCTCGGACGATGATTATGATGCCATTGGTGGAAGGGCACCTTATTGTATCGATGGCGATAAAACAACATGCTGGCTCTCTACCTATAGAAGGGTGAACGGTTGGCGTCCAACACACCCACATCATGTAACCATTGCCATGGCAAACGAACAAATCCTCCATGGTCTAAAGTTATATGGAAGAACGGGAACTAGCAATGCCTATCTATTTCCTAAGACCGTACAAATAGAAACAAGTACAGATGGTCAAACCTGGAAGAGTGCTGGTATTTTTATCATCGCAGCATCCTCCGATGAAACGGCGGCTACCATGTATTTTGAGAAAAGCACAAATGCAAAGTATTTTAAAGTCACGGTACTTAACAGTGCGGGGAATGGCGATACAACTGCCATAGCTGAACTTGAAGCATTTTAATGAACCATTAAAGGCTGCTCCAGTAAATTTTGGAGCAGCTTTAACAACATACACACAGCAAAATAACATGAGACACTATATCGTAGCCTGTTTGGCAATACTCCATTTTTCCTGTAGCAAAAGTTCATCCGATTCACCTTCCCTTGAACCGGAAAAAAAGGAAACAACGGTAAAAGTAATGACCTATAATATCTATGGAGCCCGAACTGGCGGGATACCTGATCTTAAAGTAATCGCAGAGGTTATAAAGCGTGCCGACCCCGACCTACTGGCACTGCAAGAAGTGGATAAATTTACCGATCGAAACAAAAACAATGGCGATATTGCAAAAGAACTTGCCTTGTTAACAGGTATGAATTATTTCTTTGCCAAAGCTATAAACACACAAAACGGTGAATATGGCGACGCTGTACTTAGTAAGCTCCCCATAAAAGAACAAGTTGCTTATAATTTGGAAGTAGATCCCACATTAGGTGGTGAACGCAGGTCGGTGGCCAGAATTTTAATAGAAAAAAACAACAAAGCATTTTACTTTATCAGCACACATTTTGATCATTTAAGTGACGAGAGAAATCGGATCAAACAAGCGAATGACTTTGTCACATTGGCAAAGTCTTTTGATAAACCTGTTATCATAGGAGCTGACTTGAATTGTCTCCCGACCTCTAATCCGATGGATATTTTACGTAAATACTTTTCCTTGGGCTGCCTAAATGGAAACTGCGATCAATTCACATTTCCAACGACGGGTGCAAATCGAACAATAGACTACCTCTTATATGCTCCCATTAATGCAATTAGTCCAAAAGCATATTCGGTGTATACCTGGGCAAATAAAGAATCTGACCATTTTCCCGTACTTGCTACATTTAAAATCAACTAATCTCCTCTCCTATTAAAAAGTTTTTCAGTTCGATTAAAATACAGGATTCCATATAAATCGTTCCGGCCAATTAAAATTTAATTGATCAAAGCGCTCAGAAAACAGGTCATTGGAGATCAGCGACCTAAAGTATACAGAAAAAGAAGCGCATAGATAATGCCATGATCCTTGGCAATATATTCACGAATAGTTTTCATTGCCAAGGACATATGCTCTTTTACCGTGTTGGGCGAAATTTTTAAATGGTCTGCAATTTCCTTATAGCTCAAGCCCTCTTCTCTAGACATCAAAAAAATACGCTTGCGCTGCGGCGGCAATTGACCGATGGCCAATTCATAAATTTTATCATACTCACTACTTTCAAGTGAATAATCAGCAGATGGCGAATTATCAAAAGACTGATTGTCACTTGAAGTCTCCAGGATTGCTTCAGCAGACCTTATTTTTTCTTTCAGATGTTTGAATATAATATTCCTCGAAATTCGATAAAGATAAGCTTGTAGCGATAGGTTATTTTTGATATTTGATCTATATTTCCAAAGGTTGAGAAATGCATCGTGGATAATATCATCAATTGTATCTGTATCTTGAATAAACTTTTTTATAAAGTGATATATTCCTCTATTATACTTCTCATAAACTTCCATAAAAGCGTTATGATCCCCTTCTTTGAGCCGTACATTCAGTAAAAATATTTCTTTAGTATCACTCATGGTTTTTCCTAGTCAGTCGCAAAAATATTCAACTTATATTAAACAGGCATTAAGCACATTTTAAAGAATTAAAAATTTTATCGGTTCATAAATTGATTACCCAAATATAAATTAAAGTGACGACTAAATCAAATAGAGAATATTCCTAAAAAATGCTACATCACTCCGTATAGTATATACACTTTATTCCAATGACCAGGAAAACTTGTCGGAAAGACGAAAATAGCTGCATAAAACTTATCTACAAAAAAAGCGGATAACAATACTGTTATCCGCTTTCTTATCACACAAAATTAAACCTACAAATCATTTAACCACTTATTTACCTCATCTTGTGTTTTACCGGTCTTCTTTTGAAGTTTACCAACCAACTCGTCTTCTTTACCCTCGGCATACAATAAATCATCATCAGTAAGATCTGCATATTGTTGTTTTACCTTACCTTTGATTTCGTTCCAACGGCCTTTCCATGTTAATTCGCTCATAATTATTTTCCTTTTATTGTTTATTAATAGAACAGTATCGTACAGCTAATCGTTTAAAAAATAATGTTATAAAATGTTAATTTCACAACATTCACTTAGTAAACAGGCGCTTTCTATTCTTTGTATTATTTCCGGTTACAATTGGCCGTCCATACCTTGCTGTCTTTTGTATAACCAATTGTCAATTTACCGGCATCAATACGGATAACTCCTGTACCTGCCGAACCAATGTTGACCAAGACGTTATCCTTTTTTTCAAAGTCTACGCCGTTGAGATTTGGAATGCCGTTACCAAAAGCGAAATTATAGGTATCGCCAACTTTTGTTACGGTAACTGTCCCTTCTGCAGCGGCAACATCATTGTCATTGTTATTTATATCATCATACGAGATCGTGCCTTCATATTTACCAACAAAAAGATCGTTGTCGGCCGGATCATCATCTTTGCTACATGATGTAAAACCTACTAATACCGTTAAAATAAGCATACTTAGTCCCAGTGTTTGAATTAATTTTTTCATACGTCGATGTGTTAATGTGAATAATTTATGTATTACAGCAGGGTAAAATTCAAACTTTGTGCCAGTCCAAATACAAGATTCGAAACATACGTATCAAAACGCCCAAGAAGAGGTATAAATACCGAACTAGCGAATAAATACACAACGATCGTATACAGATATCCGAAATACTCCATTTCTATTAATAAGTCATTATGATTTTTTTGTATTTTTAAGACCTTAACTGGTTTTTCCCACCACATTGGAGTTAGATTACTCCAATGTAGTAGGAAAAACCTCCGGTATGATGCATGATTAAATCCTATATAAAAAAAATAGCCTTATTTATGAAATTATTTTCCGTCTTTCTATTTTTTATTGCCCTCCAGTCTTGCACCTTTCAGCGGATAGAAAAAAAAGAAAAAGGCTCTTTGTATATCAATACATCAATCCCCGCACATAGTTCCTTAGCCATCTCAGCCGAAGATGCCAGTCCATTTTCCATTGCGGCTAAAAAAATGTCGATTGGTCGGATAAAAATTTTGAATGAATCAGGGGAGATTGAGATGGAGAAGAACAAAACATACACACTGAATGTCAACCAGAAAGGGAACATCGTATTCCTAAATCAATCCAATCAAGGAACTAATATCCAATTGAGAGTCTATAACCATACATCGAAGATCATTCAGAAAACAAATCTCATCCACTAAGAAAAGAGGCAAAATATTTTTTAAAAAACTTGGAGCGAAAGCGCATTATCGCTAAATTCATTTATTCCAAGCCTACACTATGGAAATCAATTATGCGTCTATTGTCCGAAGATTTGAGGAATACTTTGACCTATGGAGTTCCAAAGTATACCAATATGCGCTCAACAAAACCAAATCTTCTTATCTAGCCGAAGAAACTATGCAGCGTGTATTTATCAAACTCTGGAAAAATATGCGTGACAAAAATATTGATTCCAGCATAGAATCCCAGATATTCTGTATCACCCGAACAGTAGTGATTGATTTGGTCAAAGCAGAGTATAATCGAAAGAAACTTTTGGATCACGATCAGACAGTTGTCTTGCGGCATAGTCCTCATGATGATTTTTATGCCAAACAACTTTCATCCACACTCCATGAAATTGTCGATAAATTACCAAAGAAACGCAGGGAGATCTTTATGCTAAGCCGGTTTTCCAATCTTTCGCATCAAGAAATTGCTAAAAAGCTAGCCATATCGACGAAAACCGTAGAAAACCAACTAACGCTAGCACTAAAAACCATTCGCAAGGCTTTATTGTTCAGTATACTGGTGCAAATTATTTTTTAATTTCATTGGGGGCTACCTCATTTTCGATCGTAATCTTATTAGATGAAGATTACAAAAGAATTGATCGACAATTACCTAAGCGGTAAAGCCAATGCGGAAGAAATTGCGGCCATAGAAAACGCGCTAGCTAATAACGAGTTTTATTGGGAGGATCTTATGCCAGATGCGGAATGGCAAGAATATGAGGTGGATTCGGATTTTAAAAACCAAAAAGAAATAAAAGCGCATATTTTCAAACAAATAGGGCAAAAAAACAAGGATCGATTTAACTGGTTAAAATATGCTGCCATTATTATCTTCATTGGAATCGGAGCTTGGCTGGGGTTAACCCAAATCGATTCTCCTAAACATACCACCGCATACCGTAGCGCGAAGAAAGTCCAGCCCACATCGCAGGAGCAACCAAGTAATTTATATTATATCAATTCAGGTAATACCATTCAACAAATTGCAGTTCCAGACGGATCTACGATCGAACTATACCCCAATTCTGAAGTAAAATTCTGTTCAGATTTCACACGGATTAGCTCGCGAGAAATTCTATTAAAAGGCAAAGCCAAATTTACTGTGGCAAAGGATAAGACCAAGCCCTTCCGAGTTCATTCGGCAGGTTTGACAACAACGGCACTTGGCACCGTTTTCAGCGTCGACGAAGAGGGTACCGCGATTACGAAGATAAAACTATATGAAGGTCGTATTGAAGTCAAAAGCGATACAGGTTACCGAAATGAACAATCCTTAAATCTGCAGTTTCTACCCAATGAGGAAATCAGCATTGACCGGAAACAGCAACAGATTATTGCTGAGACCCGAATCAATGCTTCTCAATCCAGTAAACGGGGATCTTATCTAAAAACATCGGAACAATTGATCTTTAAAAACCTCCCCTTACAAGATGTGCTTCATATCATCAGCCATAATTATGCAGTGCGGCTGAGTTTTGATCCCAAAGATATTCAAGATAAATATTATAGTGGAACGTATAAAAATACAGCATCAGCCTACATCAGCGTGTTGACTGATATCCAAGCACTTCATAGCATAACCATCCATGTACAAACCGAATAAAATTCACTTAATTAACCCACAAATTATGCACAATTATTTACCTTCCAAGCATAGTATCCTGACTATGCTATTGTTGAGATCCAACATTCGAGCCGACGTAAGCTGGGCACTGCGTCTTGGCCTCATGGGGCTTTTGTCAACAAGCTATCTTCTTGCTAATGCCCAACAAAATGCTTCTATTAATGGAGTAATCAAAGATGAAACTGGGAAGCCCATTCCTTCGGCGACGGTTACCATACGTAATGCGACGAGCGGAATGAAAAAAACAACAACCAGCAGGCCTGACGGAACTTTTTCACTCGACCAGATTCCCGCTGGACAGGGCTACCAGATCAGCGTATCGTCTATCGGTTTTAAAAGCAGAGAACTTTTGGATTACACCATTACAGAAAGAGACAAGCTAGCGATCAATATCAGTTTGGAATCGAGTGCGCAAAACCTACAGGAGGTTGTCGTTACAGCGCTTGGTATCAAACGCGAAAAAAAAGCGCTCGGTTATACGGTCGCTGAACTCAAAGGCGACGAGCTGACGCAGGGCAAGGAAACCAATGTGGCGAATGCTCTATCGGGTAAAGTTGCCGGCGTGCAGGTGAGCCGCGCGGCATCCGGTGCCGGAGGTTCATCCAAGGTCGTGATACGTGGTAACAACTCACTTATCGGTAATAGCCAGCCGCTCTATGTTGTTGATGGAGTACCGATTGATAATCAAAACATTTCATCTCCAAACCAATCTGGGGGAACCGATTATGGTGACGGAATCGGAAACATCAATCCCGAAGACATCGAAACCATGTCGGTATTGAAAGGCCCAAACGCTGCAGCCCTCTATGGTCAGCGAGGAAGTAACGGCGTTATCTTGATCACAACTAAATCTGGGAAAGCTGGTAAAACCCGCTTTAGTTATGGTACAGATTTTTCATTGGGCAATGGCTTGGTATTACCTGATTTTCAGAATGTCTATGGCCAAGGCTTGAATGGTACATTTACACACTTCAGAAAAGATGACGGCACAATTGTCTCCATGAGTGAGGCCCTGAAAAATGGCTACAGTGGTATGCCTAAAATGAGTGCTGGACGTGACCGTACAACACGGGCTAGCTGGGGTGCAAAAATGGAAGGTCAGACTTATGAAGACGCTTATGGCAACATCTTACAGTTAACACCAAAGCCAGATACCTACTCGTCATTTTTTCAAACAGAGAAACAGTTTGTCAACAACCTTAGTATCGATGGCGGAACCGACAAAGTAAACTACCGTTTTTCATTTGCCAATACAGATGTAAAGGGGTATATCCCCACCAATACGTTAAAGAGAAACAATTTCGGTTTACGTACCCAAGCCAAAATAACCGATAAATTTCATATCGACATCAAGGCCAACTATATCGCCCAAAAGGGACAGAACCGGCCTACATTGGCCGATGCTGCAGACAACCCGGCTTACCTATTCATCAGCCAGCCGCGAAGCTTGGGCAACGACATCATGGCCCAGTATAAATGGACCGCACAGGAGATTAGTAGACAGCTCGGATTTTCTGGATTGACGGAAGGATTGGAGAAAACATATGCCACCAATAGTTCTACTGCCAACCCCTTTTGGACCATTCATGAAAACCACAACGAAGACCGGCGGGACCGTATTATAGGCTTGCTCCGTCTAAGTTACGACTTCGCTCCTTGGCTTAAGGTTACAGCGACTGGAGGGACCGACTTCTATACCGATCAACGGTTCCGCTACCGCCCCATTAATACCTACCAGAGTCTAAACCGAAAAGGCGACATCCGAGAAGAGGTCATCAGAGCCCGCGAAGACAATTTTGATGTTTTGGCCAGTTCTAACTTTAAATTGACCGACGATATTAAACTCAGTGCCAACTTAGGGGCCAGCCATCAAAGTAGGTATTTGCGTATGACCGGCAACTCGGGCAATCAATTTATTGTTCCCAATCTCTTTGTAATCAATAACACCACGACAAATAGTTACATATTTGACCTGATCGAGTCCAAGATTAATTCGGCTTATCTATCGGGTCAATTCAGTTACAAAGACTATTGGTTTGTTGATTTCTCCGCCCGTAACGACTGGTCTTCGACTCTTTCAAAGGAAAATAATTCGTTCTTTTATCCTTCGGTAAGCTCCAGTTTGGTCTTATCGGATGCTTTCAAATGGCAGTCTGAAGCCCTGTCTTTTGCTAAAATCAGGGCCTCTTGGGCACAAGCAGGGAGTTCAGGAAACCCTTATCAGCTGACAGGAGCCTATAGTCTCAACCAGTACACCCACGGTGGTGTACCGATGGCTTCGTATACAGAAATTATTCCTGATCCGAATTTGAAAAACGAATTGACCACGTCGATCGAAGCTGGGGCAGATCTGCGATTTCTGAAAAACAGACTTTCGTTCTCTTTTACCTACTATCAGGCCAAGACAAAGAATCAGATTCTGGACGTACCAATCGCCCCTTCCAGTCTCTATGTAAAAAACAGGATCAACGCTGGAGAAATTAGCAACAGAGGTATTGAATTTGTCTTGGGAGCAACACCAATCAAAAGCGAATCGGGTTTTGAATGGAATACCACCTTCAATTACAACCGCAACCGAAATAAAGTAGAATCACTCTATCCCGGTGTAGAAAGCTTTTTACTCGCTACAGACCGCGGGATAAATGTGGTTGCGGAGGTCGGAAAACCATTTGGCCAGCTCATTGGGACACAGTTTGCATGGATCAAAGATGAGCAGGGAAATAGATTGATCGATCCTACGACTGGGCTGCCTTTGCGCACAGCTGGGCGTGTAGAAACTGATCTTGGCAATGCGCAACCCGACTGGCTGGGAGGTTTTGCCAATACCTTTAAATATAAAGGTTTCAATCTATATGCGCTTGTCGACATCCGCCAGGGCGGTGTGATCTTCTCCCAATCGAACCGTGAGCAGATTATTTATGGTACTTCTAAAAAGACCTTAGAAGGACGTGATGGCAGCTACATTGCCGAGGGGATCGTGGGACAAAAAGATGGATCAGGCAATTGGACAAGCACAGGAACAAAAAATAGTAAGCAGGTCGCCGCACAAGATTATTGGAACATGGTTGCGAGTGACAAAGAGGTCATGGTATCCGAAGAAATGATCAATGATATGAGCTATATTGCCATGCGCGAAATCAGTCTTTCGTATTCTTTCCCGAAGAAACTGATGCCGCATAAACTCGTCAGCTCGCTAAAATTGGGCGTGTATGGACGTAACCTCTTTTACTTTCAACGGAAAACGGATGGATTTTCACCAGAAGCTTCTGCTTTCAACGTAAACAATAGCTCCATCGGTATAGAATCAACGTCCCTTCCAATGATGCGCACATTCGGTATTAACCTCACTGTTGGCCTGTAAACCTATTATCATGAAAAAGAAACTATTTAAAAATACATTCATCGTCGGACTTTTTTCTGTGGCTGGACTAGGTTCCTGTACCAAAGATTTCGAACGAATCAACACGCCCCCAACATCTGTCACCACTGTAGATCCTTCCTTACTGATAGCCCGCGTTCTACGTGATGGTACTTTTCAGGAGTCTGGAGAACTACCCAACAACAAGTTCGGCTCTTGGATCCAACATTGGGCGGGGGGGCCGGTAGTACCTGTATCTCGATATTTTGAAGGACCCGAAAATCTTATTTGGTCACAGCATTACACCTTGCTCCGCAATATCGTTCAGATTAAACAAGAATTGAGCGGCAAGGAAGACAATGCAGAAGGCAGGAGTAAACTGGCTATTGCCGAACTTTATGAAGCCTACCTCTATCAACGCCTTACAGACTTGTTTGGGGATATCCCCTACTCCGAGATTACAAAATCCACTAAGGAAATTAACCGTACACCCAAATTTGACAAGCAAGAAGATATCTATCCGGCACTCATTCAAAAAGTCGATGCTGCTATTGCGAGGCTGACCAGCGGAGACCTGTCTTACGGCTCCTCAGATTTCTTTTACAAAGGCAGCATTGACAAATGGAAAAAATTTGGCAATTCACTCAAACTAAAGCTCGGCATACGCTTGCGGTACGCCAATCCTTCTTTGGCGCAGAAAACGGTTACCGAAGCGATGACCTCCACAGTAGGTCTATTCAGTAGCAACAGTGACAACGCGGCTGTGCCGACTTACAACGATGCTCAAGCTGAAAACCAAAACCCTATCCTGCGTCAAATGACAACAGGAAGTGCCGATCTACGTTATCTTGCCAATACATTAGTCGATAAACTAAAAGAATACAACGACCCTAGGCTTCCACTACTTGCCGAACCAGTCAATGTCAATGGTACGGCAACCTATCAGGGCATTGGGGTCTCGCTGACCGATAATCAACTATCCCAATTGATTCGAGCCAATTATTCAACAGCGAATAAATCAACTTGGTTTAGTCTTAGCTTTGCTCCAATTCCGAGTTATGCTTTTACTTATTCGGATATCTGTTTCTACAAAGCCGAAGCGGCTCTATTAGGCTGGGGAGCTACAAGTGCCAATGCCCAAACATTCTTTACAGAAGGGGTGAAAGCTGCGTTGGCGCTTCCGCCCTACAATATGGCGGCAATTCCAACTTCCTACGAACCTATATTAAGTTTAAACAGTCTGACTGACGAACAGAAGATGGAGAAAATAGCGACACAAAAGTGGATTCACCTATTTGGCAGAGATATGGAAGCATTTGCTGAGTGGCGACGTACGGGATATCCTCGATTAACCCCCGGTCCTAACCCAGGTTCCACCAACGGACAAATACCACGTCGGGCGATTTATTCCAGTGAAGAGGCTGAGCTGAACGCGTCGAATCTCAAGGAAGCTGCGGCACGAATGACAAATGGCGACTCCTTCCTATCGAAAGTTTGGTGGGACAAGAAATAAACGTACACCTGTAATCGGAATTATAAACAAAAGGAGCTGTTTACGATTATTCCGAGAATTACGAATACATAGAGAGCTGATGTTACTATCGGCTCCCTATTTGTTTCGTCTAATCTAAAATTCGTCAGGTTGTCAACGTTGACCGAATAACCTATAAATTAAAGGTGCTATCGGATCCTTTTAAATAATTTTCACAGCACAGAATAGGCGAATGGATGATAAAAACTAGGTCAATTGCAGATCGTCAAGGCTAATATTCTCCTTCTTTAATGCGGTGATTTCATCTTCCAATTTCTTTAAATTTTCATTGATCAGCGTTACACTACTTTTTGGAAGAACCGTCTCCCGATCATTGGATTTGATGGATTGTGTTGTCACAATCAATTCCAAATCGTAGTCTGCCAGGTTGATTCCTTTGACGGGATAGTTAGCGAAGTTCCAAAGTTTAGGATACTCTTTTTTTTGCTGATTAAAAACGATCGTGTTGACCCGGGATTCACCTGGCTGGAGTACACTGTCAGATTCGCCAAAAATAGATTGCTCGTCGCTGATAATAGCTTGTGAAGACCGTTTTTTCAGTACATACGAAAAACCTTGACTTCCTGTTAGCGGCTGTTTGCCTATATACTTCATACTTACAATGATTCTTGGGACAGACTCGCCAAAAAAATCTTCGAGATCCAATTCAATAGGTTCCAATTGAAAGACGGCCAGGTCTTTTTTTACCCGTTCAAATTCAGATTTCTGCTTTTGCAAACTATCTATTTCTTGTTGAAGATGCACTATTTTCCGTTCCTGCTGCTTTTGAAGGATATCATCGGCCAGGTCCAATACAGCACCGTAAGATTTGCCATCGATCAGACCTAACGATATATGGTTTATTGATTCTTCATGATACTTTTCAGGTTCATTCATTTTGAGCCACATCGCTTCGGATAATGCCACTCGCAAGGCCTTTTCCAAGTTCGCTTTTTCTTTATCATTCAGCTTTGCTTCTACTTTTTTACGAGAACTATCAAAGGACGATTGATCCTTTCCACTTAGTTTCTCGCTACAAGAGCTTAAAGACAATGTCAAGAATAGTCCTATAAATACGATTTTTATTACTTGTTTCATTTTAAACATATGTTATTTTCGGATGAATTTTTACTACCTTATTTTCTTTCACCATCTCAGGATGGTTTCGCTTATTTATTGATGAAATTTTACTTTTTCTTGAGTAAAAGATACAATTTATCGTAATCTTCCCAATCACCGAAACCTGCGAAATTTGGTTTTTCGCTCCATGAAACCATAGCTTTACAATCAAAACAGATCTTAGCGATCCCCATGCATTGCTTATTTTTATAGAACACAAGGATATCTCGAAATTCATAAATACAAGAGGTGTCGACATGATCGGTTCTTGTTTTTAAGAAAAATAGTGAGTCGACAGTACTATAGAGAGATTGATCCAGTGAGCCTCTAACATATCCTATATTCTTCAAATGAGATAAAAGGGAAAGATCCAACTTATCATCTTCCAATATTGATAACAAAAGACGCTCTTTCTCAGATTTATTCTTTTTGTCCTCCAATTCACCTATTTTAAATAAATCAATATCCATAAAATAATACTCCAGTGAATCAAAATTAGATGATATCGGGACCGAGGACTCTTTTTCCCGCTGTTCTAGGGTACTTCCACTATTTATGCAACCTTGCAGATAAATGGCACTGAAAAGTAGAGATCCAACGGTAAAACATATTATTCTTTTCATAACTAACAATTTACAGGCTTTTGAGTGGTTTAGCTATTTCCAAAATTATCAATTTCATTTTATAATCTAGTCGAAGAGAAAACCACATTTCTTAAGTACCCCATTACACAGCTGAAAGGGAGCTGTTGCGAGCGTTACAGATGCTAAACCTAGTTGAACATGCTATGGAAAAATTTATGTTCATTAGAAGTTTACACGGCATAAAATGTAGTAGTAAAACAACTACAGCTTTATAAAAATTAACCGCAACAAAACTTAACTACAAGATTTTTGGTTTACTTTTGTGATAGATATATAATATTATGAAACAGAAATTTTACCTGCCACTTTTAGCATTGACCTTGACCGCAATTATTAGCTGTAACAAAAACAATGATAACATTGATGACCCTAAAAATAATCAGTCTGTTGTTATCGACAATAATGCGAGCCAACTGAATGCACGTTTAGATCATCAAAATGCTGGTTTATTGCCGTTATCTAATCTTTTAGCATCCGGTAAGCGAGCAGCCAATGGTTCGACAGTCACTGCCACTCAAAACCCAGACTTCTCATTAGCATTGGTCGCACAAGTCGCTCCTCCGGATTATGAAGGCAATAAGCTTCGGGCAACCCATGTTGCTGTTTCGGGCAACTACGCTTATGTAAGTTACAATACCGAAGGCGATCGCTATCTTGGTGGTGTCGATGTCATCGACATTTCAGATATTAATAACCCACGTCTTATTGTAAATACTAAATTGCCGAATATCGACATTAGCTCCTTGGCAGTTGATGGCAATAGTCTACTCTTAGCTGGAGCAGCAGATGAAGGTGTATTGGCAAAAATGACCTCCCCTGCAGTTCTTATTGTTTTACCGCTTCAGAATGGCTTACCTACCGATGCTTATCGTTATACAGGTCTGCCAAGCTATGTGGCAACAGATGTTACTTTTAACAACGAAAGCCAGTATGCTGTTTCAGGTAATGCGGGTGCTATTTCTAAAATCAATAAATCTTCGGGCGCTATCGAAAAATCGGTAACTATTGCGGATCTTCTATCTGTAAGAACATACCAGAATCAAGTGTATGTGCTTTCAGGAACACAGGGGATAAAAGTTGTATCCAATAATCTTGATCCGGTTAAAACAATCAATGTGGGTCAAAATCCAAGTTCAGCAAAACGTACTATCGATTTTTACAGCAGTTATCTTTTAGCTTCTGAAGGCGCTCAGGGCTTGGGTATTTATAATATAAATACAGGAGCTCTGGATAAACGCATTAGTATTCCAGTAAGTCCTGATGACAGCAACATGGATCCGGAAGATATTGTGACCAATGCTGTTTCCGCAAACGACAAACGTGTATTTGTTGCCAACGGTGGTGCTGGTATCGCAGCCTATCAATTTGATACACAAAACAACTTTAACTATATCGGTAGTGCAAGCTTCAATGCCATTGACAACAGTTCAAGTAATTTTGTGATCAGTAGAGATAACTATGTTTTTGTGGCAACGGGAAAAGGTGGCTTAAAAATTCTTAAACTCATCGATCTGAAACCAACAACTCCAAGCTGTAATGGTACTTATCCAGCTTTCACAGGTAATACACAAGCAGACCTGAATGTCAATAATGAAGCGAGCTACTCGGATACAAAAACATTTGCTTCAAACGTTAATATCAACCGGAATTTTAACTGGTGTGGCACACTCAATATCAATGGAAATTCCGTTAACATCAACAGCGGTGTATTCAACATGTATGGTTCAATCGCTTTGAAGCAAAACATTAACGTCAATTCAACAATGAATTTGGTAGGCTCGGGTGTTATTGGTGGAACTTTTACCGTAAACGGAAGCGGTATCTTGAGTATAACTGGCTCACTTTCTCAAGGAACTGTAGGATCAAAATCCACTTCATTTATCAATGGTAAGATGGTTATTGACGGTGAAGTTGTCGTATACGGTAACTTGACTATTAATGGTAGCGGAAAGGTAGAATTTGCCAACAGTAAGTCTAAATTAATTGTTTATGGAAGTCTTACAAATTGGGGAAGCGTTACTAACGGAACAATTACACAAGTCAAATAAGACTTTGTATAGCTATTAAGCAGATCATAAAAAAGCCACATCATCTGATGTGGCTTTTTTATTTACTGAGAATTACAAAAAGGTCATTATATTGTTGTTATGCTTAAAACCTCATAAACAATCTTATTCCAAAATAGTCCGTGGGGTCAGCGGAACCTTTTGCTTCCAGATACCCTTCACTTGGAATTCGTGCCCAGATGTTTTATTCTTGATCGTGAAGATATAATTGCAAATTCTTTCGAGGTATTTGAATTCACCTCTCGCAGTTATCTGGGCATTGGGTTTGAGCAGCAATTCTTGTTTATCTCCAGATTTAATATAATTTTCAAAAGTTTTGCCTTTACTGTAAGGAACTTTACCTTGCCAGCGAACTCCACCATTTACCATTAATTCATCCATGAAGATCGTAGAGTCTGTTTTATTGAGCCAGTCAAAAGCGCCGTAGCTGTCACTTATGAATTCGGAACTATACTTTACGTCCTTAAAAATGGCAGTGATATCGACTTTTCGCTCCCGATTTGAGCTATTTACCAGATTCATCGCAGTACACCCTTCGGTACTGACATAGATTTTCCGGCTTTCTTTCACTTCTTCGATTTCTTTTTTGACCAACTCATATCCATCAGCCCTAGTTTGAATAAAATTCACTTCATCCATTTTATCCGCTGATAATATGCCAATAGCAAAATTCCTAGGCTGATCACTAAAATTTTCCAATAAGGTCAATTTAAGCTCGTTATTAATTGTTTTTTCCAACTGTAGCCACCCGCCGTCAACCCCAATCGAGCCCGTACGCTCCAACTTGAGCTTTTTCCCAGTGGAATCTTTCAATATTTCTCCTGTAAGGGCATCTTTGACATAGGATACATACCATAAATCCGCTTTGATCGGAATTACATTTTCCTTGATTCCGGTTTGTAAGTTGACAGCTTTAAAACCGGGATCTATTAGACCTCCTTGTGAATTAAGTCCCTCTTTAGAACAGGATGTTAGTATAAGCAGACAAAACGGCCATACCAGATAGGAAAAGGAAAACGTTCGCTTCAACGGATTTTTCATGAAATCGATTATTTGTACAACACAATTGACCAAACAAAATCTATCTTGTAAGTTAAAAAAAACAATAGACCTTTTCCCATCTATCCTGAAAAAAGACGCTTAAGCCAGAAATCTTGACAAACAAATAGAAATCTTGACAGACTAATCATCCCTATAATAACCTTCGTCACTCCAAAAATGCCGTTCGTCAAACTCTTTTTGCCAAGGAATTGATCCTTTGTTCTTTTGGACAAATTAAAACAATATAAAATGAATAAAAACGCAATTTTATCATGCATCGTATTATTTGCCATGATGTTTAGCAAAAAACTGTTTGCTCAGGAGCAACCTTTCATTCAATTGGGTATTAAAGGGGGAAGTAGTCTCAACAAACTCAATACCGAATTAGCAGACTTAGATGACAAATATGCCATAGGATTACACGTAGGGGGTATGGCAAGAGTTAATCTTGGAAGAGCTTATATCCAGGGTGAAGCTCTTTTCAATAAACGCAAAGCAGCCCTTAAACCGCAAGGGCAAACCGAAAGCAAACTCAAATGGAATGCGATTGATATCCCCGTCGTTGCAGGCTACAAAATCTACCAAAATCAGGACATCAATTTCCGAGTATTAGCTGGTGCAATTTACAGCTATACGCTAAACGACAATTTGCCGCCTCTCAAAGCAATACAACAGGGAATCAAACATTTTGACAAATCGAACTTACAAGTTACCGGCGGTTTGGGAGTCGATATTCAGCGATTTACACTTGATGTTAGCTATGAACGCGGTTTTTCTGACCTCAACAAATCTTTTAAATCCAAACCACAGGCATTTTCTATTGGATTGGGTTACTTTATCTTCTAAAACAATGAATAAGTTTTACCTTTGGAGCTACCTAGGAATCAGGCTCCAAGGGTATTTTTTTTAAATCGTGATATGTTCAAAAAAGACTATTTAAATAAACATCTTTTCCTTAGCCTCTTTTGGCTTGTACTTGGATTTGCAGTATGGATTCAAATAAAAGATGAATTCAATGCGTTACAGGCCCTATTCCATACATCACTAATTATGGTTTCGTCCATTGTTGTATCACAATGGCTGAGTGACCGGGTTTTGCCTGAAGCGATCAAGACTCGACAAATGAAACCTTTTGTGCTGAAAGCGATCGCTTTTGTGATCATTTTAGCTATTTTAATTGGTGGCATAGATTACTACTTCATTCTCACCAAAGAAGGAATATCTAACCATGAACGGACAGATCTAATACTCACTCATTTCTATCAAGGTATTCCATCTTCCCTACTGATCAATGGTACGGCCTGCGGGATTAGATTTTATCAGGAACATGCTGATATTCAACGCATACACAGTCAATTGCAGCAGAATTTCCTTGAAAGTCAGGTGAAATTTTTACAGGATCAGGTCAATCCTCATTTTATGTTTAATGTCTTGAACCATATTCATATCCTCATGAAAAAGAATGTGGAAATGGCCGATTATTTGCTTCTGAAATTTTCGGACATTCTGAGGTACCAGCTCTATGAGTGCAACCAACCCCTCGTACTTTTAACACGCGAACTGCAATATTTACAGGATTTTATAGCCATAGAAAAAATGCGATGGGGCGACGAACTGGATGTAAGCTGTTCATGGAATCAATCTTCAAAGGATTTATATATTGCACCATTGATGCTCATCTGTTTTGTCGAAAACGCATTTAAACACGTAAACCGTCTTCCAAATCAAAAAGGAGGCATAGCGTTATCCTGTGTTGAGGAAGAAGGAAAACTTCAATTCAACATCAGTAATAGTTATCAGGACTATCCGCAATTAGCTTCGACTGGGCACTCGGGGATAGGGCTGGAAAATGTAAAAAAAAAGACTGGAACTGCAATATGAAAACAACTATTCGTTAACAATCCATAAACTTGACAACAGTTTTACTATACAACTGACCATCGATCTTAACAGCTAACTATTGACAATGGAAGAAATTAAAATGAAATGTATCATCGTAGACGATGAACCTATGCTGCGCCAACATATTGCCGAAATGACCGAGCAGATCGATTTTTTGGATTTAGTGGAAACATTTCCTTCAGCACTAGCTGCAACTTCGAGGTTACAGCAGGGCGATATAGATCTTATTTTTTTAGATATTAATATGCCCTATCTCAATGGTATAGACTTTTTAGACTCCCTTGAAAACCCGCCTTTATGTATCTTCATCACAGCTTATTCAGAATATGCTTTGGAAGGATTCAGACTTCAAGCTGTTGATTACCTCCTCAAACCTATAATTTTCCAGCGTTTCTATCAGGCCAGCACCAAAGCTTATCAGCTTTTTCTACAGCGGAACAAACCCTTACAGGAAAGTAGTCCGAATGACAATATGTTATTTGTAAGACAGGGGGATGCTTTTGTTAAAATCTCCTGGACAGATATTCTGTACGCGGAAAGTATGCAAAATTATACAAAACTTCACTTTAAAGAGCGTACAATTACAATCCATCAAACCATGTTAGCTTTGGAAGAGGCATTACCCGGCAACCATTTTTTTCGTATTCACAAATCCTACCTAGTCAATGTAAACCACATTGACATCATTACTGGAGGGAGAGTATATATACAGGACCAAGAATTGCCAATCTCGCGCACAAAAAGGGAGGAGCTTCTCCAAAATATTGTTTTTAAGAAGCTCCTTAGCCGATGATTAAGGCATATTCCATTTAAATGCTACGGAAGTATAGAAAGTCGGTGAAAATCGGGGATCTTCCTGCGTTTTATTCTTGAATAAACTCTTTAAGGATCGATCATTTTCTACATACAATCTGGCAAGTGTGCTTCCGCCGGTCAGCTGGAGCTTCAGGCTCTTGCCCAAATTGAACTGAGGCTGAAGCCCAGCTGTCAATAACATAAAACCGGCCAAAGTAGATTTCCCATTCTTTTCTCGCTCTGCAGTCATACCATCTAGATTAACGACAGCACGAAGATCAACCAATTCATTGAGGTGATAGGATGCGGATAGACCTTGCGGGAAATTCACATTGAACTTCACTTTTCCATTTGTTTTCCAATCAAAATACAAACCTGGCAGGATCATTGGCACGCCAAAACTATTGCTCAATACAGGTCCAAATCCAAACGCTAAATTCGGTCTAAATTTTTTAATAAAAAGCACACCTCCCTGCCCCAGTATATCCTTACCATTTACTTTAACGAGGTCTGAATAAATCCCAACGGAGGCGAAAGTCAATAGAGACCAATTTTTCCTTAATGAGGTCAGGTATTGAAGTCCCATTTCCGCATTGAGCATTTCAGTCGGGAATAAGGGTTCTTCATACCCTCTATTTTCCATCTTTGCATAAGCTGCCCCTATCTTCAAGGACCAGCGTTTTATATTGCCAGAAGAGTCTATTTTGGTGGATAGTGGAACTTCCAGGTTAAACTGTATTCTCCTAAAATCGCTCTTTGAACCTGTCTTAACACTATCTTCAGGGCGAATATAATTTGATAGTGGGACATAATCCACAGCAACCTGTC
This sequence comes from Sphingobacterium sp. UBA5639, assembly GCF_002421245.1. Taxonomy (NCBI): domain Bacteria; kingdom Pseudomonadati; phylum Bacteroidota; class Sphingobacteriia; order Sphingobacteriales; family Sphingobacteriaceae; genus Sphingobacterium; species Sphingobacterium sp. UBA5639. The sequence continues at coordinate 9,722 of NZ_DIJR01000019.1, read as the reverse complement.
CCGATACTGCATTTTGAGCATGTGCAGTCAGCGTAGTAAAACCGCTGAGTATAACTGCACATAATACTTGTTTCCTCATGTTTTTTCAACAAAGGAAGCTTTTGGACGGCTCAAGCACCAATCTTTTTGATATAGTGCATGTATACGTTGACCAAATGCAAATTTATCGCGATGTCAAAAAATTTATAACGGCAAGAAGTGCGGATCAAAAGCAATGTTATAGATTAAAATCACACATTGCCGGCATATTAATTTCCTTTACACAGCTTGCCGCCGAAGTAGAGATAATAAATCGTAATGCTTGGATTACATCTTGCAGGGGAATAAGATTACCTTGTGTTTGTACAATAACGTTTTCTATTGTTTCATTATGATCAAATTCTGTCGCTAAATAGCCCAAATTTAATATGGAAACACCTATTTTATCTTTTCTAAGGTTTTCCCGTAAGGAATGGACAACACCACGTAATGCAAACTTTGTCGCAGAGAATGCAACTTCTTTTCCACTGTGGTTATCTAACCCCCAAGTAGAACCAATCAATATAATCTTAGCGTTGGACGATTGTCTTAAATTATCTATTACCGACTGTACATTTAAAATGCAAGACGTAATATTCGTATTGATTAAGTTTATTATTTCGGAGGCGCTGTTATCTGCAAAATTATACGCTTCCGTAAATGCGTCTTTTTCCCATATCCCAACATTATAGATAAAATAATCAATCCGTTGATTTCCTATTACCGCCTTTATCGTCTCCGAAGATTCTTTCCGTTGGGATAGATCGGTAGCAATCCATCGGATGTCTGAATTGGCACTTAAATAATTTGGTTCATTCCTGGAAATACCAAATATTAGATCATTCTCATTTGGCAAATTCAACGCTATAACTCTGCCTAATCCCCTACTTATACCAAAAATCAAATATGTCTTGCCACCTGTTTTCAATATCTCTACTGTTTCGTTGTGCTCGGATGCCATTTTTTTCTTAGTTTTAAATATCCACTAAGATAAGATTTATTTTACGGCCTCTACTTTGAATCCTTTTTCTCGGAGTAAGGTAATCAGCCCCTGATCACCGGTCAAATGCCCTGCGCCAACGGCAATAAAACAGGATTCTTCATTGATCATAGGGGGTATCAGGTTACTCCAATTCAAATTTCTCCCAATTAACAATTTTTCTTTTTGTTCTTTCGTCATCCAGGCTGGATCTTGGAGCAATTTTGTCAACTCTTCCAAATTCTCTGATTTATAAGCTTGAACCATCTTGACTGTCAATGCAGGGTATTCGTCCAACTGAAAAACAGATTCCATGAACAATTTGGGTGTAATAAGATCCTTCAGCAAATTAAATTGAAAATCAGGTGTCTCCAACTCTCCTATTACCTTTCCTTGGCTGGTCGCAAGTGCTGACAGCTCGACCTCATAAGACTTCATCTTTGTCGGATCCGGGCAATTAAATCCTTTCATCGAGAACAAGGATATAACAGCAACAGGTGATACATAATCCAACAATTTGATTGAAAGCTGCTGTGCGATCAACACGCTGTCCATCTTTTTGATATCGTCTTCAGAAAATGACTTTATAAAACTCGGATCCGAAACAGTAAATGCCTGTAGAGATTTTGCATTTTCTGGTTTGGAAAGATCAACTTCAAAAACTACCTTTTTACTAGCATTTAGTGCATCTAAATTCTTCTGTTTGATGACAAAGTCGTCTGGACACAACATATGGATCGTACCGAACAAATAAGAATCTTGTTTTAGACCATTACCGGAAATTTTCCATAACATCGAACTTTCTTGGGCAAAGCTATTAATGGTCATACAAATCAGCAGCGCCAATAGAAGTAATGTCTTTTTCATAAGATCGTATAAATTGATTTTTTATATAAAAAAATATAATTTTTGGCTTTTCACCAAAATATTATCTACTGTTTATGGTATTAAATGCTAGTCCTCAAAAATTCTCGCTGCTGTTTTTCGCTTTTAATATCTTCAATGTTTTTTTCAGTCAACCAGGCTCTAAAATGCTCCGGATCTTGTGGTGTAAAATGGATTACTTTACCACATTTTAAAAGTAGGGAAAAGATTCCGCTAGCGGCAGCGAATTTTATGATTTCGTTCGAATGGTATCCAAGTTGGGAAAAATACTCCATTGTTCTTATTCAATTCTAGAAATAAATGCTTTCCACACCAATGTAGATCCATATGGCCATTGATCTTTCAGAAAGCATATTAATTTTTATTTCTTCACAGTTTTATAATTCATTCAAATATCGTAAATTATTTCAATTATTTCATCAAACAGATTATTAATTTAATTGTTATTTTCATAAATTAATCAAACAATTAACAAAGCTTCTACCAGAAATTATAGCTATCCTAGTTTCAATGAATTCAGATCCAATCAATTCTTTCCACAGTGGGGAGGTTTTATTTCGACCACATCAATCTACATAACATCAGGAGTAAATCTGAAGATGAGCTGGGATCTAATGGATATATGATAGACAGCTTAGAATCAAGCCTATGGTACTTTTGGGGGGAAAGAAAAATTATAGAGGCACTGTTTTAGGGATTATTAATCTCGGAGGAGAGACAGATACTGGAGCCCCCCAAGGGCAGGCTCACAGTTATATATTATTATGATAAAAAATCCATTCCGGAAGCTTGGTTGTCACATCCAACCCACTATGAAGATAGTAATACCTTAACAGAAGCTATATTTGCTAGCAAGGATCAATTCGAAAAAGGCTGTCCTTTACCTGTTTCAATATATGCTTCTAAACTTTTCACAAATTGTCGCCATCCATCTGTACAAATATCATAGCATTCGATTTCAGGGGATAAGCCAATATGTTCAAGTTGCAACACAATCCCGTTTTCTTTTTCTGTGATGTCCCAAACGATCGTTGTGCCAATCCATTCTTTTTGATTATTCAATCCGGGAAGGGCTATCAATGAATCTTCGACATGCCAAACAACTTTTGCATTTTCATGTAAGTCTTCCACTTGCATTACTTTGTAAATAAGATCTCCAAAGCGAATTGTAAATCTATCGTCCTTCTTATTGGAAGAGCCCTCAAACATGATTGTCCACCAAAATGGTATTTCATCGGTTAGTGCTTTAAAGACCCGATCCTTTGTTACACCCAACTGGATAGTTTGACTATAATTTTCCATTGCCAATTTTTTTTTATTAAATACGGCCTCGATTTTCCGTTATTATTAACGAATTTATAGATAGATTTTCCAATCGATCTTAGCATAAGACAAGTTTTTCTTTAGTTTTAGGTAGTAGCGGATAATAGCTATATTACTTTTATACTCCAAACAACACGTTACTAATCAAATATAAAACCATCTATGAAGACTATGCTTCAAAAATTAGGAATATTAGGATTTCTGATCGTACTAAATCTCTCCACATAAAAGCCACGTCTCACGACGTGGCCTTAAACTAAACATATGAAACAATTGTATTTTCTGTATAGCGCTGATCATAGCGCAAAATATACTCTTTCGGTGTGCAGCCGATAATCTGTTTAAATACGCGGTTAAAATTTGTAATGCTATTGAAGCCGCAGTTGTAAGCAATAAATGAGATATTTTCCAAATGTAAATGATCTTTTCCCAATTGACTACAAACCTCATTAATTCGTATCCGGTTTAGATAACCAACTAAAGTGATTCCACAGTGTTTTTTGAAATAACGGCAGAATGCCTGTGGCGACAGGTGTGCCCTTTCTGCAACACTTTCTAAAGTAAGCCCATGTTTAAAATGTGTATTGATATAATGACAAACCTTCTCTATGCGGTTATTTTTTCCAGTGGAACCGACTACAGTCTCCATCGGTTCGGGACAGAGCGCATCTGTTCTCTTTGAAATTTGGGCTAGTGTCCGGAGCAAATAGAAGAAATGCATCATTTTATCGATCTTTTCCGATTGTTTTAATAACAGCATACGCTTAGATACCATGTCGAAATCCACCTCCGGAATCTTAAATCCCCTGGAATCCTGACTTAAAAATTGCTCCAAGGATTCAAATTCACCCAACATAAAAAGTTGTTTCAACCTCCCTTCCGGATCAAAAAAGATCGAAATGGATCTAGCGGCATCACCAGCCTTATCCTCGGATACAGATTTAAATACATGTGCTTGGTGAGCAGCGATGAAAAATATATCGTTTTCCTTAAAGGGATGGAGGGTTTCATCCACAAGCAATACACCTTTTCCTTTCGTAATCCACATTAACTGGGCTTCTTGATGACGATGCAAATGTGGATAGAACGATTCCGAGATATCCTCCTGGACAGTGATGCTTTGTCCTTTAATTACAGGAATATTAAATTGTAACGTTTTCATAGCATGTTAGTATTAGGTTACTCAACATTGGTTTTACTAAATATAGACAACAAGCGTAACATATTGAGAAATGTCAATCGCACATCTAATAAAATGTCAAAATTTGCTCATAATTGGTTAATTTTCGCACTGTGGGCATCTAAGTTTAATATAGATCTGGGTTTAATAAAGTGTGGGGAACTTACTATGCTCCCCTAATCTTTATTGTGTAATACGCGTTACCGTTGGCAGTTTTACCTGAACCTCATAAGTACCTTCCATCAATAGCTGGAATCCAAAAACAGGGTTGACATTATTAGCACTTAAGCCGTCGATTTGGGCATACTTCATGGGGATGCGATAGTAATTGAGAAAACCCCAATCTGTTCCATCTTTTCCAATTAATTTAGCAAGCGGAAAAGGTGCAACCTCAAAATCACAGATCAACGAATTATCTGTCACTTGGACTGGATTAAACTTCACATGAGATTCAAACATCGGTCGATCCCCCCGTTTGGTCACTTCTCCATTTTTAGGATTGAATGCATTTCCATTTTTATCGACGATCTTTAGGATAACACGAGCGCCATCGTTTGAAATTTTTGTACAAGTCACTTTTGGGGCTGTAATTCCGGTAAAAACTTCTGCAGCGCTCGATCCACTTGCCGCTTGATAGGTTACTTTAAACATATCATCAATCGTAGGTTCTACAATCTCGATGGTGGCCAATTTAGGGAATACACGCTCTCCTCTAGGGTTGGTCATTTTGACATCAAAATTAAAACGCCCTAAAGGTAGATTGGCAGAAGCTCGATTAAAAACCAGCTGTCCACTGACTGTATTAAATTCCATCGGGGCTTTCTTTACTGTTTCTCTCTTTTTATTGAGTAGTTCGACCGTGGTATCTGTCTCGGCATTGAACACTAAACCAGGCTTAAAGGTTAGAATGTCAAATTCTTTAAAAAAGACATCCGGTGCGGGCTGACCTGTTGCTTCATCGTTTAAGTTTAACAATTCGAATGTATAGGGGGGCGTAGAACCATCTGTATTAATACGGTCAGACATCGTTAGGGACATTCCACGTTTGCAAAAAATGGTATTATCTTTATATCGTATACCTTCGCTCAAAAAGCCGTTTTCAATTTTCTTGCAGCCAGAAGTTAGCGCAAAAGCAAACAGCAAGCTATATAAAATTTTTAAATTCGTTTTCATATCAGTTTCTAATCAGCCATTTTTCCGGCGTTAAAAAATAAACGATGTGTGTTTTGCAATACATGCAATACACCTGTCGTCGTCCTAATTCCCGAGGTTTGACAATCATAGGATTTATCAAGTTGATCTTTTGGAATCGCATTATAATCGGGTTCCTCAGCATCAAGAGTACCGATCACCTTTGTGAAATTGAGATAATCTACATAATCCAGATAATCGCTGTAGTCACGTGTTCTGCGCAATTTGATATTGAACCTGACATTGGGAATTGCACCAAGCTTGCTTACAAAATATTTGTTGTCAGGGCTGAGATTTTCTCGTGTGATCTTTCCATCGAATAGGTAGATCATCATCGAATCACGTAATTCTTTGACTGGGATGTTATTGATCCCGAACTGAATATTTTCGTTTCCCACCTCAATGATCCTTTGTTGTTTTTTGGCGGCTACATAATCCCGTACGCCATAATCGCTCGTTGCAAAGAACGTGACATCTGAATTCACAATATCTTTAATACCGGCACGGTCTATAATCTTAACCAACGAATCAAAGCTACCATGCTGCTTCAAAAAATCATAAGTTGTCTGGTTCACGTTGGCATCGCTCTTTCCACCATCGACTTTATAATTATCCTTCTTACATGCGAAAAGAAAAATTAATATTGACGCAAACAATCCTGTTATCTTTTTCATAATTCTTTTTTTAGTGCTTACACCTTTCCTCTCCAGTATGAGGTCTGTGTCAACTTGTTATTATTTTTGAATAGGGCTGGATTAATTGGCCAATAGAATCCTTCCTGACGGAAGCGGGACTCCGAGAGCCATGGAACAAAATTGCTGTATTGCCTTGTTCGCAATAGATCATAAAAAATATGCCCTTCGAGATAAAGTTCTTTTCCTCTTTCAATAATATATTCGTACATGACATCGTCTTTACTCGATGTATTATCCACGAAGGCAGATTCATCGGCGCCATTCCTTTTTCTAAATTCATTGATGATGTCTATTGCTTTGGAAACTTGATTTCTATAAAGTGCAATTTCGGCTTTCAACAAGCGCATATCCGCTAACCTAAAGACAATCAGATTATTGCTAACATAAGCATCTTGCTTTTGTGAGGGATTACGGTAGACAACACTTTGATATTTTACGCAAGTAGGTTTATCACTGTTTAGATCGGTAAAATTACGTCTACAACGAATATCACTATCGTCGAAGACCTGTGAAGGCATCGCCTTCCACTCCCACTGCTGCAAACTTGTATTCCAATACCAGTCCCAAACCTGGTCTATTTTATAAAAATGATTTGTCAGATAATCTGCATTGACATAACACCTCGAATTTGTTCCAGAAGTTGCCAGCTGCGCAGTTCTCAAAAACATATTGGCAATATGTTGATTGGTTCCTTCGCGTGTATTTTCACTCATTGCAATTTCAAAAATACCTTCACTCGAAAGTCCTTCGAAAGTCTTATAATAATTAGATGTGTCGGTCAATGAATACATACCATTATTTAAGATTTCATCGATGGCTTTATCTGCTTTGTCTACCGTTTCGAGATCAGGTTGGTTTGAATTGACATCACTCATTGTTGCCTTCCAAAGGTAGAAATGAGCTAACAATGCATTCACCGCGCCTTTATTGGCTGTGACTTTGGCGTTCCCAACAAGTGAATATTGCCAAGGCAACAATTCATGTGCCTGCAGTGCATCCTTCTCGATCTGCGCCATAACCTCTTTTTTGGTACTCCGTGCTAATTCTGGAGCAGAAATAGGGTCGTCGTATTCTTCCGTTACCACGGGCACGTCTCCCCACACGCGTAGCATCATAAAATAAGTGAACGCCCGTAAAAAATAAGCCTCTCCAAGCATCTCATTTTTGAACTTCGTTGGATTGGTCACATCGGTCAGTAAATCGTCCGCCACCTTAGGAACTCGATTAATAATGATATTGCTCATCGTAATCGCTTTATAGTACTTGGTCCAATCTCCAAAATTCTCTACATTGTATTGAAATGTAAAATCTCCATTTTGGATCCCTTCGAGTCCATCACCATTATATTGGATTGTAAAATAATTCTTGGCAATTGCATCGCCATACATAAAGTATCGTGGACTCGGATTCCAGTTACCCGAATTCATCACATCCCGTACCAAAGCATAGTTACCTGCCATAGCACTCCGTAAATCCCCTGAGCTTTTCCAATATGCGCCCGCGAAAGTCGAATTGACGGGTTCTTCCACCAAAAACTTTTTACATGACCCTAGCAAGAAAACCAGCATCAATAGCACCGCTAGTCTATAGTTAAAAAAAAATCTTTTCATCGTCTTAAAAAGTTAGTTCAAATCCTAATGTATATTTTCTTGGAATCGGATAACCACCACCGTTATACTCTCCATATGGGTTTACAGCCTCGGCATCCGGCAATTTTTTTGATTTTTGCCAACGGGCAACATTATCCACTATACCAAAGAATCTCACTTTGGAAATACTCCATTTCTTGCTGATCCGTTCAGGGAGGTTGTAAGAAAAAATCAGGTTCTTAAATCGCATATAGGAACCATTTTCTAAAAAGAAAGTCTGCGCAGAGGTGTAATAGTAACGATAGGTGCCGATATCATATTTTGCGTATTCGGCCTTGTCGCCGGGCTGTTTCCAGATATTGAGTTTGTCCAGATCCCGTATCGAATAGTAAGCAAAATTTGAAGTCGCATCGCCCGAAGTGGAGTTACTGAATTGATCTGATTCAAAAAGATTCAGTACATCCCTCCCAAAACCGTAGGTAAAAAACAAAGTAAGCGAAAAGTCTTTATAACTAAAGACGTTATTCCAGCCTCCGGTCCACTTAAAATTAGGATCTCCAATCGCCCTTTTATCTGGATTAATACCACTATTAAATACGTCTACAAAATAATCGCCATCTATATCTTCAAAATAAAAATCTCCGGGATTGAATGTTCCATTGGAATTTCGATAGCGTTCGCCTGTATATGGATTGACCGGAATATCGTCCAGGGTCGAGAAAACCCCCAGAGTTTTATAGAGATAAAATGCATTGATCGGGCTGCCCACCGAGAGGATATGAGATTTATCAAATCGATCGCCATCCATGACCATATCGCGGCCGCCATTTGGCAGATTCATGATCCGATTCTTGACATAGGAAATATTTAAATTGGACCGCCAGCTCAATGTGGAGCTACGTGGGAACATATCAGCAGACAATTGAATATCGACACCTGAATTGCGGATTCCTACCGAATTTGTTTTGGCGTAATCGTATCCGGACGTGACGGGAAGCATGACGTCAAATAGCCCATCATAGTTTTCCTTATTAAATACATCTACCATAGCTGTAAAACGTCCCTTGTACAATTCCATATCGACACCTAAATTCCATTGCCTATTGCGCTCCCAGCTGAGATTTTTTTGGGCAACGCCATTATTAAAGTTTGGTGTAATAGCCACTTGGCCATTATAGGAAGTTGCTCCGGAATTACCCTGATACCCCCCATTATTGACATTATAGAGATTATACTGCAAATAGTTACTTTTAGGGAGAGATCCGGTCAATCCATAACTTCCTCTAATTTTAAGTAAGGTGAATATAGGATTGTTTTTCAGAAAATCTTCTTCAGTTAAAATCCAGCCGACAGATGCGGACGGAAAATATCCCCATTTGTTGTTTTCTCCAAATCGGGACGATCCATCCGCACGGACAGCCCCTGAAAACAGGTATTTACTATCAAAATCATAGGAAAAGCGACCGAGATAGGACAGCTGTGACCACTTTTGCAAATCGGAGTTGGCACCGATGTTATTTTGCAGAAATCCTGTAACCACTTGGATCTGATCCGATACCCCCTGACTACCCCATGCGGATACATTTTGCATTTTATTTTTTTCCGCTTCCTGACCCAGTAGTACATTTAAAGAGTGTTTTCCAAACTGTTTGATATAAGTTAAAAAGTTCGATATCCTGACTTGGCTATTCTCATAAGAATAAGCTGACGAATAATTACCGGCACCGCTCATCAAAGCTGATGGCCTATTATAAGCCCTATTGGCCATATCTTTGATATAGGCGGATTGGGAAGTAAAAGTTAATCCTGGTGCAATATTGAAAATCAGATTTAGATTGGTATGTCTATAACGGAGGTCAATG